>CAZGUW010000184.1:0-9591 GCA_964528705.1 uncultured Geminicoccaceae bacterium | reverse complement strand
GCCGAGGACGCCTGGGACGACCTCGTCGAGCTCCTGGCCTCGGACGAGGTCGCCGACGACGACGCCATCCGCAAACGCGTCAAGGCCCTCGCCATCCCCGAGGTGAACGCGGCCCTGGCCGCGAAGAAGGCGCCGCCGGCCAGCGAAAGCCCCTGAGACCCCGCGCGAATACTGGTAAGACCCGCCGTGCCCGAGTAGCCTGAAGGCGATAGGGAAGCTAACCGCGAAAGCCCAAAATTGAGCGAGCCCGACGAACCTCGCGACTTCTTCATCAGCTTCAACAAGGCTGACCGCCCGGCCGCGACATGGATCGCCTGGGTGCTCGAGAAGATCGGCACCCACCGCGTCTATTTTCAGGACTGGGACTTCCGCGGCAATTTCGTCGACCACATGAACGAGGGTGTGAAGAAATGCCCCCGTTGCGTCGCCGTTCTCTCCGACAATTACTTCGCCTCGGGCTTCACGCTCGCCGAATGGAGCGCCTATTTTGCCCGCGATCCGGCAAACCGCACTTCGACGATCATTCCGGTGCGAGTCGGCACGATCTCCGAAGAGAACCTGCTGGCACCACAGATCTGCGCCGATCTCACCGACTGCGACGAAGCGACGGCCGAGGCGCGGTTGCTCGACCACATCAAGAAGGCAATCGACCCGGATCTTCGGCCCATCCCGGACGAGCGCCCACCATTTTGGCAGGCCAAAGCCAAACCAGCTTTCCCGCACCTGACCAAGACCCGCGCCACCCACAACCTCCCCCCGCGCAACCCCGACTTCGTCGGCCGTGAGGCAGCGCTCGACGCCATCCAGGCCGCCCTGGTGGCACCCGACGACCAGCCGCTCGTCGTGACGCAGGCGATCACCGGCCTCGGCGGGGTCGGCAAGACTCAAATCGCCCTCGCCTACGCGCATCGCCAGCTCGTCGACTGCGATCTCGTCTGGTGGCTGAACGCCGAGACACCGGCCAAGCTCGCGGCCGACTATGCCGGGATGGCCAGGCCACTCGGCATTGCCGAAGCCGCCGACGAGGCCGCCCTCAACAGGGATATCCGCAACGCGCTCCAGGCCAGCGACGGCTGGCTCCTCGTCTTCGACAATGTCGAGGCACGCGATGCCATCCGCCCCTACCTCCCGGCGAGCGGCGCCGGCCGCGTGCTGATCACCTCGCGCCGCAGCGACTGGCACGGCCTCGCCCGCACTTTGCCGCTCGACATCATGAGCAAGCCGGAAGCGCTCCGCCTCCTGACCGGCCGGGATGATCCACCCTCTTCCCTTATCCCCGCCGACCTCGCAGAGGCCGAGGCACTGGCCGAGGATCTCGGCTACTTGCCGCTGGCGCTGGCCCAGGCCCGCGCCTTCATGGCCGAGCGCGGCCACGGCGTCGCCGCCTACCGCAAGCTCTTCGCGGAGCGGCTCGTCGACGTGATGGCGCGCGGTGCCGACGGACTCGATCCAACCATCGATGCGTCGGCCGACCCCGACGCCCGCCGCCGCCAGCGGGCGGTCGCCGCCACCTGGGACATCTCGATCGAGGCCGCGGAAGCGGCGGCACCGGGCGCCAGGGAGCTCCTTCAGCTCCTCGCCTGCTTCGCGCCCGATCCCCTGCCACGAGACGTCCTCGCTGCGGATGCCAGCGCGCTGCCCGAACCCCTTCGCGACGACTTCGCGCGCGAGGACGCCCTGGCCGCACTCGCGCGATTGAGCCTCGTCGATGCCACGGGCGCGGGCATCACCTGCCACCGCCTCGTCCAGGCGATCACCCGCGCCAGCCTGAAGCGCACCGACCCCGACGCCGCGGGCGCGAGAGCCGGGAGCGCCGTGCGCCTCCTCCTCTCCGCCATGCCGGAGCACGAGTCCTACGACCATCGAAGCTGGGGTCACCACGAGCGGATGCTCGCGCAGTATCTTGCGGCGACAGATCATGCAGAGGCGATCGAGGCAGCACTACCGTCAGTGGCAGGACTGCTGAACGAGGCAGCAACCTACCTGAATGCTCGCGCCAGCCACGCCGAGGCCGAGCCGCTCTGGGCGCGCGCCATCGCCCTCGGCGAGAATATGCTCGGACCCATGCATTCCGAGCTCGCCACCTGGCTCAATAACCTCGCAACGCTCTGCCAAGCCACCGGCCGCTACGATGAGGCCGAAGCGCTCTACGTGCGCGCGATCGCCATCACCGAGAAGACCCTCGGACCCGAACACCCCCACCTCGCCACCCGCCTCAACAACCTCGCCGAACTCTATCGAACTACCGAACACTACGACCAGGCCGAGCCGCTCTATGCACGCGACATAGCCATCACCAAGAAGACTCTCGGATCGGACCACCCCGACCTCGCTATTGGCCTCAATAACCTCGCCAACTTTTACCGAGCAACCGGCCGCTACAAAGATGCCGAACCGCTCTTCGATCGGGCCATTGCCATCACCGAGAAGGCGCTTGGACCCAAGCACTCCAACCTCGGTTTCATCCTCAGCAACCTTGCCCTGCTCTACCAAGACACCGGCCGCGACGGCGATGCCGTGCCGCTCTACATGCGCGCCATCGATATCGGCGAGAAGACGCTCGGACCCCAGCACCCGGACCTCGCCACCTGGCTTAAGAACCTCGCAGTGCTCTACGAGAACACCGGCCGCCACGACGAGGCCGAGCCGCTCTTCGAGCGCGCCATCGCCATCATCGAGGCAGCCCTGCCTGCCGATCATCCGCATCAGGTACTGTTTCGCGACAATTACGCCCGCCTCCTCGACGCCCTCGATCGCCACGACGAGGCCGAAGAGTTACGAGCCCGAGCCCAGACCGTGCGCAACGCCCGCGCGGCGAAGGGCAACCCCTGAGGCCCGCCCCCTTAGAACCTGTACCCCATGTTCAGCGCGAAGAAGAGCGCCCGGTTCTCCTTGTAGCTGCCGCCGAAGAGGTCGGCGTCGATGTCGGCGTCGCCGAGGTCGGCGTAGACCAGGGAGCCGCCGAGCGTCAGGCTTTCCGAGAGCGCGTACTGGGCGCCCAAGGAGTAGCGGTACTGGCGGTCGACCGGGATGTCGGCGCGCCGGTTCCTGTCGGAGACCGGGCTCGTGTCGTAGCCGAAGCCGGCCTGGAGCAGGAGGTCCGGCACGGGCTTGTAGTGCAGGCCGAGCGAGAACCCGTACGTGTCGCGCCAGTTGGCGGGAATGGCGGCATTGCCCTGGTCGGCCGAGACCGGGATGTCCTCGAAGGCGCTCCAGTCGTCCCAGCGCACCGAGCCGAGCAGCGCCACGCTGTCGTTCAGGTCGTGATAGACGCTCGCCTTGACGAATTGCGGGAAGGTGAAGTCGAGCCCGGCGCTGGACTGCAGCCCGATCGGCCGGACGTCGACGTCGCCGGAGAGGTTCAGCTTGGCTTCCGAGTTGTAGATGATGCCGAAGCGGGTGGCGTCGGTCAGCTCGTACAAGGCGCTCAGGTTGAAGGTCGTGTCGGTATCGTCGGCATCCTCGACCTTGACCCGCGCATTGCCGCCCACCGCCGACGGCCGGATCGTCTCGTTCAGCCGCGCATACCAGAGCGTCGCCCCGACGCCGAGCGAGAGCCGGTCGGTCACGGCGTAGGCGACCGAGGGGGTGATGCCGGCGACGAGCAGCGACACGTCGGTCACCTGGAACCGCCCGACCCAGTCGTCGTCATATTGCAGCGCCGCCCCGGTGATGCCGCCGGCCGTGAGACCGAGCGCCCATTTCTCGTCGAGCTTCAGCACGCCGGAGAGCGTGGCGAGCGGCGCCAGCGTGCCGGCATCGCCGCCGTCGTTGCCCTGGATCGCCGACCGGTCGGAGTCGAACTCGACCTCGGTGAGCCCGAAGCCGGCGCCCACCATGAGCGCACTGCTTTCCAGCCTCGTCATGCCGGCCGGGTTGTGCAGCGCCGTCGAGGCATCCGCCGCCCAGGCCTGCGCGCCGGCCGCGGCCGTGCCCATGCTCGGTGTCGCGAACTCCGAGATGTAGAGCCCGCCGGCCCAGGCCGGGCCGCCGGCCGCAAGCCCGGCTAGCACTATCCCTGCCGTACCGACCCCCGACGTCCGCTGCAGCATCGGCAAGTTCCCGCGTAGCCTTGAAGCACACCACCCGACGGTGTTCCGAGAAACCTTGTCGGCCGGGCCGATTTGACAAGGGTGGAACGCTGGCCGACCCTTGGGCGAACCCCACGGCGCGGTGTCGCGGCGGCCCCTCGCATTCCGGATGGCCCGCCCGGCTCGTGTCCACGACCAACCAGACCGTCGGGAGAGCTCCCCCATGTCACTGGCACTTCTGCGCCGCTCGCTGCTGGCCTCGGCTTTGGCCGGCCTGCTCGCCGCCCCTCTCGCGGCGCCGCCCGCCACGGCCCAGGTGCCGCCCGACGTGCTGGTCGTCGGCCAGATCGCGGAGCCCGCCTCGATGGACCCGCATGTGGTGACCGCGGTCAACGACTTCCGCATCCTGGTCAACGTCTATGACGGCCTCGTCCGCTACCGGCCGGGCACGCTCGAGGTCGAGCCCGCCCTCGCCGAGAGCTGGGAGATCAGCGAGGACGGCACGGTCTACACCTTCACGCTCCGCGAGGGTGTGACCTTCCACGACGGCACGCCCTTCGACGCCGAGGCGGTCAAGTTCAACTTCGACCGCATGCTCGACGAGAATCACCCGCAGCACGGCACCGGCCCCTTCCCACTCTCCTTCTTCTTCAGCGCCATTCAGGAGACCGAGGTGGTCGACGCGCGCACGGTGCGCTTCCACCTGAACGAGCCCTACGCCCCCTTCCTCTCCAACCTCGCCTATCCCACCGGCCTCATCGTCTCGCCGACCGCGGTCGAGACCCACGGTAGTGAGTACGCGCGCAACCCCGCCGGCACCGGGCCTTTCAAGTTCAGGGTCTGGGAATCGAACCGGCAGGTGGCGCTGGAGCAGAACGAGGACTACTGGGACGGCGCCCCGCCGCTCCGCGGCGTCGTCTTCCGCCCCATCACCGACGCCAACGCCCGGGTCTCCGAGATGCTCTCGGGCGGCATCGACCTCATGGTCGAGGTGCCGCCGGACAACGTCGCCCTCTTCGCCGAGGACGCGGCCTTCGAGCTCCACGAGCAGGCCGGCCCGCATCTCTGGTTCCTCATCCTCAACGCCAAGGAGCCGCCCTTCGACGACGTGCGGATGCGCCAGGCGGTGAACTACGCCATCAACAAGGAAAGCCTCGTCACCGACGTGCTGCAGGGCACCGCCACTGTGGCGGCGGGCCCCACGCCCGAGGCGTTCGCCTGGGCCTACAACCCGGACCTCGAGCCCTATCCCTATGATCCGGAAAAGGCCAGGGAGCTGATCGCCGCTGCCGGCTACGAGGACGGCGTCGAGACCGTCTTCTACGTCACCGAGGGCGGCTCCGGCATGCTCGACCCGGTGCCGATGGGGACCGCCATCCAGGCCGACCTCGCCGCCGTCGGCATCGATGCGCAGATCGAGACCTACGAGTGGAACACCTTCCTGGGCCAGGTGAACCCCGGGCTCGAGGGCAAGGCCGGCATGGCCGAGATGGCCTGGATGACCAACGACCCGGACACCCTGCCCTTCCTGGCGCTCCGCACCGAGGCCATGCCCGAGAACGGCGGCTTCAACTCGGGCTACTATTCGAACCCCGAGGTCGACGAGCTGCTCGAGGCCGCCAGGCGGGCCACGAACCAGGAGGAGCGCGCCCGGCTCTACAAGGAGATGCAGGCCATCGTCCACGAGGACGCGCCCTGGGCCTTCGTCGCCAACTGGAAGCAGAACGCGGTGACCACCGACAAGGTCGAGAACTTCAGCCTCGAGCCCAGCTTCCTGCTGATCCTCAAGGACGTCGCCAAGGCCGGCTAGGAACCCGGCCACTTGCTCGGCTACGCGCTCCGCCGGCTGGCCCTGACCGTCCCGGTCCTGCTCGGGATCTCGGTGATCGTCTTTCTGGTGATCTCCCTGATCCCGGGCGACCCGGCGACGGCCATCCTGGGCTCCTTCGCCACGCCCGAGAACGTCGAGCGGATCAACAAGGAGCTCGGCCTCGACCAGCCCTTGCCCGTGCAGTACCTGACCTGGCTCCAGGGCGTGTTGGAAGGCGATCTCGGCCGCTCCTACTCGCTCAACCGGCCGGTCCTCGACGAGGTCATGGAGCGCTTTGGCCCGACGCTGATCCTGGCCGCCGCCGCACTCTTCCTCTGCACGATCTTCGGTCTCGCCGCCGGCGTCGTCGCCGCCGTCCGGCAGTATGGCTGGGCCGACAAGCTGATCACCCTCGCTGTGCTGATCGGCATCTCCACCCCCTCCTTCTTCCTCGGCATCATGCTGATCCTCTGGTTCTCGGTCGATCTCGGCTGGTTCCCGACGGGCGGCATGTACGACCTCTTCGGCGACGGCAGCCTCCGTGAGCTGCTCTGGCACCTGACCCTGCCCGCCACGGCGCTGGCCGTGGTCGCGACCGGCGTCGTCGCCCGGCTCACCCGCTCCGGCATGCTCGAGGTGCTGCGCCAGGACTATGTGCGCACCGCCCGCGCCAAGGGCCTGCGCGAAGGCCGCGTCATCCTCCGCCACGCCTTCATGAACGCGCTCGTCGGCATCGTGCCGATCATCGGTATCCAGGCGGGCTTCGTCCTCGGCGGTGCGGTCTACATCGAGACCGTCTTCCAGTGGCCGGGCATCGGCCGCATGCTGGTCACCGCCATCTCGACCCGCGACATCCTTCTGGTGCAGGGCGGCGTGCTCGTGGTGGCCGCCTCCTTCGTCCTCATCAACCTCGCCACCGACCTCATCCAGGTCGCCCTCGACCCCCGCCTGAGGCGCGCCTGATGGCCGAGGCCGCGCTGCCGCGCCGTACCTCCGCCTGGGCGAGGCTCAGCCGCAACGGCCTCGCCGTGGTCGGCCTCGCCATCGTCGTCGCGATCCTCGCCATCGCGATTCTGGCCCCCGTCCTGCCGCTCGCCGATCCCAACGTCACCGAACCGGCGAACCGCCTCCTGCCGCCCTTCTCCGAGGGCGCCTGGCTCGGCACCGACCAGCTCGGCCGCGACATGCTCTCGAGGCTCGTCTGGGGCGCCCGGGTCAGCATCGCCGTCGGCGTCGCCGCCACGCTCGTCGCCGCCATCGTCGGCAGCACGATCGGCCTCGTCGCCGCCTATTTCGGCAAGGTTGCCGATAACGTGCTGATGCGCGGCGTCGACATGCTGATGGCCTTTCCCTACCTGCTCCTGGCGCTCGCCATCGTCGCCGCATTGGGGCCGGGCCTGCTGAACGCGCTCCTCGCTATCGCGGTCGTCAACATCCCCTTCTTCGCCCGTTCGGTCCGCGGCGCCACGCTCGGCCTCGTGCAGCGTGAGTTCATTGAGGCCGCCCGACTCTCCGGCTACTCGAACGCGCGGATCATCCTCTCCGAGCTCTTCCCGAACGTGCTGCCTGTTATCGTCATCACCATGTCGACCACCGTTGGCTGGATGATCCTCGAGACCGCCGGGCTCTCCTTCCTCGGCCTCGGCGCCCAGCCGCCCCAGGCCGATCTCGGCTCGATGCTGGGCGACGGCCGGAACCTCGTCATCACCGCACCGCATGTCTCGATCGTCCCGGGCGTGCTGATCCTCGTCCTCGTCATCGGCATCAACCTGCTGGGTGACGGGCTGCGCGACGTGCTCGACCCGAGGCTCAAGTCCGGCGCCCTCTCGCGCCCGGTGGCACGCACCGCCGTCGCCCCCGGCCGTCCCTCCGGCAAGGGTGACCGGGGGGCACTCCTCGAGGTCAGGAACCTTCGGACCGAGTTCCACATCGGCCAGCGCGTGCTCAAGGCGGTGGGCGGCGTCGACTTCGTGCTGCAGCCGGGCGAGAGCGTCGGCATCGTCGGCGAGAGCGGCTCCGGCAAGTCGGTGACGGCGCTCTCGATCCTCGGCCTCGTGCCGACCCCGCCCGGCATCGTCGCCGGCGGCGAGATCCGCTTCGCCGGCCGCGACCTCCTGCGCCTGCCGATGCGCGACCTGCAGGACATCCGCGGCAACCGGATCGCCTACATCTTCCAGGACCCGCTGACCACGCTGAACCCGCTCATGCGGGTCGGCCAACAGGTGACGGAGACGCTGGTCCGTCACCAGGGCCTCGGCGGCAGCGCCGCCCGCCGCCAGGCGGAGGAACTGCTGGATGCGGTCGGCATCCCACAGCCGCGCCAGAAGTTCGACGCCTTCCCGCACGAGCTCTCGGGCGGCCAGCGCCAGCGCGTGGTGATCGCCATGGCGCTCGCCAACCGCCCCGACCTGATCATCGCCGACGAGCCGACCACGGCGCTCGACGTCACCACCCAGGCCCGCGTGCTGGCCCTCCTCGACGATCTCCGCCGGCAGAGCGGTGCGGCGCTCGTCTTCATCACCCACGATCTCGGCGTCGTCTCAGAGCTCTGCGAGCGGGTGCTCGTCATGTATGCCGGCAAGGTGGTCGAGAGCGGCCCCGTCGGCGAGGTCTTCGCCGCCCCCCGCCATCCCTACACCCGGGCCCTTCTCGCCTGCGTGCCGGTGCTGGGCGAGCCCGAGCGCGCCCTCGACGCCATACCGGGCCTGCCGCCACCGGTCGACGACCTGCCCGAGGGCTGCGCCTTTGCCCCGCGCTGCCCGCTCGCGCTCCCCGAATGCCGCCAGGGCGAGATCCTCCTCGCCCGTACCGACGAGGGCCGGCGCAGCCGCTGCATCCGCTGGCCGGAGCTGGCAGATGGCTGAGCCGATCATCGAAGGGCGACACCTCGTCCGCGTCTTCGGCGGCGGCCGCACCTGGTACGGGGCGAAAAAGCCGGAGCTGCGCGCCGTCGACGGCGTCAGCCTCGCCGTCCGGCCGGGCACCACGCTCGGCATCGTCGGCGAATCCGGCTGCGGGAAATCCACCCTCGCCCGCATGCTGGTCGGCCTGATCCCGCCGACCGAGGGCGAGATCCGCCTCGAGGGGCGGCCGGTGGCAAGGCTCGGCGGGCAGGAGAAGCGCCGCTTCCACCAGGCCGTGCAGCTCGTCTTCCAGGACCCGATCGCCTCGCTCAATCCCAGAAAGACCGTGCGCCAGATCCTGGAGGGCCCGCTCGAGGCGCTGACCGACCTCGACCGCAACGCCCGCCGCGAGCGGGTCGCCCGGCTGATGGACGAGGTCGGCCTCCGGCCCGAGTTCGCTCTCCGCTACCCGCACGAGTTCTCCGGCGGCCAGGCGCAGCGCATCGGCATCGCCCGGGCGCTCGCCGTCGAGCCCCGGCTGATCGTGCTGGACGAGCCGGTCTCCGCCCTCGACGTCTCGGTCCAGGCGCAGGTGCTGGGCCTCCTGAAGGAACTCCAGGCGCGTCGCGGCCTCACCTACCTCTTCATCAGCCACGACCTGGCGGTGGTCGAGGCCCTCGCCACCGACGTCATGGTGATGCTGCGCGGCCGGGCGGTCGAGCAGGGCCCGCGCCGGCAGGTGTTCGCGCGGCCGGAGCACGACTACACCCGTACCCTCCTCGCCGCCGTCCCCATCCCCGGCCGGCGCCATCACGAATCCTTATAGGTGCAGCGCCGCACACGCGCCCGACTGGCCGATTCCAGCCGCCCGGCGCTCGGGTTGTCGCGGTATAAGCGACACTCCCCG
>CAZGUW010000183.1:0-9755 GCA_964528705.1 uncultured Geminicoccaceae bacterium | reverse complement strand
AGGCAGTGATCGGTCGAAGCCGCCGCCCGGCATCCCCGAGATCGAGCCCGAGGCCGGCGAACAGTCTCGGCAGCGTCAGGATCAGGACGACGGCCGGTGCGATGAGCTGGCCGGTGAGGAACCCGACGACGCCGAGGCCGAAGGCGAAGACCATGACCGCGGTCGTCGCGAGTGCCGCGAGGCCCCGGAGCGTCATGACCAGGATGAACTCGCCGGAGCGGTCCAGGGCCCGCAAGTGACCGCAATAGAGGTTCAGCTGGGTGCTGAAGAACGCAATGAGGATGGCGATGCCGACGAGGTAGCCGTGCTCGGCCGTGCCGAGGAGTGCTACGGCGATCGGCTCCCGCGCCAGCCACAGGGGCACGGCCATCAAGAGGTCCGCAGCCGGCATGAGGAGAAAGGCGAGAACCCGCAGGCGCCGCTGCTCCTCTGGCGTCGGCTGGTCATGATGGAAGCGGATCAGCGCCTCGACGAGGCCGAGCCCGAAGGTGATCTGCAGGAAGGCGACGAACGCCAGGAGCAGCGCCAGGACGCCGAAATCCTCGGCCGAGAGAGTCCGGGCGATGATCGGCATGAGCAGCAGCCGGGCCAGCCCGCCGACGAGAAAGCCGAACCCGTAGGCCAGGGTGTGGCGCGCGATATCGACCGTGGGCTTCGCCACGCCGCGCTCAGAGGCCGAGGATGCGGGCGATGATGTTGCGCTGGATGTCGGAGGTGCCGGAGTAGATGACGCCGCCGAGCGAGTCCCTGAGGTCGCGCTCGACCTCGAACTCCGCGAGGTAGCCCCTGGCGCCGTGGATGCGCATGGCATCCTGGCTGTTCGCCGCGAACGCCTCGCCGAGATGCAGCTTCGCCATCGCCGCCTCCATCAGGGCCGAGCGACCCTGCTCCTTCAGCCAGGCGAGCTTGTAGAGCAGGAGACGCGACGTCTCGAGCCTCAGCTTCATCTCGGCGATGCGGTTGGCGACCGACTGGAAGCTGCCGATCGACTGGCCGTACTGCGTGCGCGTCCGGGCAAAGGCGACGGCGTCGTCGAGCTGCCGGGCCATGGCGCCGACATGGCTGGCGAAGATGAAGCTGCGCTCCCATTCCATCGAATGGCTGAAGATGCTGGCACCACTGCCTTCCGGGCCCAGCCGGTTCTCTGCCGGGACGAAACAGTCCTCCAGCACGACATCGCCGAGCGGATTGGTGCGCAGGCCCATCTTCGGCCGCGCCGGCGTCGCGGTGAAGCCGGGCGAGCCGCGCTCGACGAGGAAGGCCGAGATGCCCCAGCGCCCGAGCGCCGGTGCCGTCGTGGCGAAGACGAGGCAGAGCCCGGCCTCCGGCGAGAGCCCGATATACGATTTGTGGCCGTTCAGCACGTAGCCGTCGCCCCGCTTTTCCGCCCGGGTCCTGAGGCTGAACGCATCGGAGCCCGCATCGGGCTCCGACATGCAGTGCGCGCCGAGCATCGCACCCGAACAGAGCTGCGGCAGGTAGCGCTGCTTCTGCGCGTCGCTGCCGAAGCGCAGCAGCGGCTCCTGCACGGCCCAGATCTGGCCGTTCAGCCCGAGCGTCAGGCCGTTGTCGCGGCACCCACAGCCGATGGCCTCGAGCAGCCGCACCGTCGTCACGATGTCGAGGCCCGAGCCGCCATAGGCAGCCGGCATGCACCAGCCGAGGACGCCGAAATCGGCGCAGCGCTGCCAGAGGTCGCGGGCGAAGAGCTGCGCGTCGTCGCGCCTGCGCAGGTCGTCGTCGAGCTGCTCGCGCGCGAAAGCCACGGTCGCGGCGAAGCGTTCTTCCTGTTCCGTCGTCCAGCCGAACTCCATCTGGCTATCCTTCGCGAGGCCGGTATGCGCGCGGCGTCGCCGCGGCGAGGAATTCCGCGAGCACGCGCCCGGTCTCGCTCACATGCGGCTCCTCGAAGGCTTCCATGTGGGTGCCCGGTATCCGGGCGATCTCGATCGGGCCGCGGATCAGCTCGTGCCAGCCGAGATCGTCGGCGAAGCGCTCGGCATGGGTTCGCAGAAGCCTGGCCTCGCCGTCCCAGGGCTCGGGCGCATAGTCGCGACCGGCCCGGAAATGGCGCATCGACGGTTCATGATAGGCATCGGGCAGGTCACTCAGATCGCGCACCTCGTTCAGCTCGACCGGTGCCGCCGTGTCTGTTCCGAGCGTGCGCTTCCTTCGCCTTGCCGTTCGGACCGCGCGCCTGAGCGCCAGATCCATGAAGGTCCCGGGATCGGTCACCGCCATGTGCAGAAGCTCGCGCGGCGTGGGCAGGATCGTCGTGGCGGTGGCGAAGATCGGGCCGGGGGGGAGGCAATCGAGCAGCATCAGCGGCGCCACCTCCTGGCCGATGGCGGTAAGCTGGCGGGCCATCTCGAAGGCGAGCATGCCGCCGAAGCAGAAGCCGCCGAGGACATAGGGTCCGTGGGGCTGGCGGGCACGGATCTCGGCGATATAGCGCGCCGCCATGTCGGTGACGGTGGTCAGCGCCTCGGGCGGTGGCTGCACGCCAAACACGGGCTGGTCGGGCGGCAGCCGGTTGGCGAGGTCGTAGTAGATGCCGATCTGGCCGCCCAGGAGATGCATCAGATAGAGCGGCGGCCGGCTGCCGCTCTCGCGGATCGGGACGACACAGCGCCAGCCGCGTCCCGTATCGCCCGCCTCGATCAGCTTCGCCATGGCGCGCACCGTCGGCGCCTCGAAGACCGCGCCGAGCGGCAGCTCGACGCCAAAGTCCTGCCGCACGCGCTCGATCAGCCGTGGTACCAGGAGGGAGTTGCCGCCAAGCGCGAAGAAGGTGTCGTCGAGCCCGAAATGCCGGACGTCGAGCATGTCGAGCCAGATACGCTTGAGCTGCTCGGCCACCCGGCTTGCCGGTTCGCCCGGCCCTTCCTGTCTGGTCGACAGTCGCGCCACATGGCGGGATACCGGAGCGGCTGTTGGTTCGCCCGGGGCGGGGCGCACCAGATCGCCGATCCGCCGCGGCTCCTCGGCCACCACGGCAGCGACGATCCGGTCGAAGCGCGCGAGGATCGCCGCCGCCTTCGCCGGCTCCAGCACGTCGCTCCGGTAGTGCAGGCGAAAGCGCAGGCTCGGGCCCGGCAGGACGGCCAGCGTCACCGGATAGCCTGAGGTCACGTCGCTCTCGAAGCCCGCGAGGGTCAGTGCTCCCGGGTCGGCTTCCTGCTGCGCTCTGCCGCCCGGATAGTTGGCAAGGGTGAACAAGGTGTCGAACATTGGCCGACGGGTGACGTAGCCGCCGGCGCGCAGGAGTGCGCCGAGCGAGCATCGCTCGAAGCGCTGGGCATGCTGCTGCGTTCGGGCGACTTCCTGGAACCAGCTCTCGACGGGGCTCTCGCGGTCGACCCCGAGGGCGACGGGCAGGGTGTTGGCGAGCATTCCGACCAGCCGCTCGATGCCGGCGAAGTCGGCGCTCCGCCCGGACGCGGTGAAGCCGAAAACGGCCTCCGCTGAACCGGTCGTCTCGGCGAGGGTCAGCCCCCAGCTGCCGAGGAGGATGTTCGCCGGCGTGACCCGCCAGCGCCGCGCCGTGGTCTCGAGCGCCGACCAGGGGAACGCCGCCGTCCGCTCGATGGCGGCGAGCGTGCTGACGGCCGGCTGCTCGTGCCAGCCCTCCGCCGCAACGGGGCTCGCCAGCCTGAACGGCATGTGCTGCCAGAAGTCCTGCGGCCGGACATCATCCTGCCGCCGCAGCCAGCCGACCCAGTCGCGAAAGCGGACGACCGGCATTTCCGTGAAAGTGCGATCCGCCTGCAGGGCGGCGTAGCGGTCCATCACTTCGTTCAGGAGGAGCGCGCTGGACCAGCCGTCCAGCAGAAGGTGATGGCAGACCCAGAGCAGGCGGTGCTCGCGTTCGGACGTATGGATCAGCGTCCAGCGCATCACCGGTGCGGTGCCGATGTCGAGACCCGTTTCGCGCACCCGCCGCTCGTGCTCGGCGAGCCGCTCCTGCAGCGCCTCAGGCGACAGGCTCGTGCAGTCCTCCCGGTCGATCTCGACCGGGACCTCGGCCGCCACGACCTGGACGGGATGCTTCAGCTCCTGCCAGTGCACGGAGCTCCGTGCCGCCGGGTGCGCCTTGAGCGTGCGCCGCCACGCCTCGCGGAACCGCTCCGGATCGAGCTCGCCCTCGAGGGTCGCGCGAACGACCAGCACGCCGCTGTCGGCCGCCTGATGCTGCAGGCGATGCACCAGCATGGCTTCCTGCGGCTCGGTCAGCCGATGGATGTCCTCGACATTGGGGTGCGGGCTCATCAGGAGTTCAGCCTCGCCATCAGCCGGCCGAGGTCGTCCTCGTCGAGCTCCGCCTCGGGGAAGGCCGTCTTAGCCGCGACGGATGCACCTTCGAGGCAGTGCCCGACCAGCTTCTCCAGCTCCCGCTCGAAGTGCTCCGCCCAGCCCTCGATGGTCGCCCGCGCATGCACCGGCTCGCAGAAGATCCAGTCGACGGTGAGCCGGTCGTCGATGACCGCGACGTTGAGCTCGAGCAGGTGCGAACGGGCATTGAGGCGGCTTCTGCCGGTCGGCTCGGCACCCGGGACCGGACGAAAGACGGCGCCGTCGGCGATGGGCGCCCGCCGGCCGAGAAAGTTGAAAAGCAGCAGCGGGTCGCCGGCGGCCTCAAGGCTTGCCGCGGCTGCAGGGGCGTGGCCGCCCCAGCGCCAGAAGCCGAAGGACTGACCCGAGGACGGCGCCGCCCGGACGGCGTCCCTCACCGTGCGGATCACGACAGCCGGGTCGTCGATCGCATCCAGGCTGATGGCGAGCGGTGTCATCGCGGTGAACCAGCCGACCGTGCGCGAGAGGTCGAGATCCCCCTCGCGGCCGTGCCCCTCGCGCATCAGCCGCAGCGATGCGCCGGCTCCGGCCGCGCCGACCGCGAGCGAGAGTGCCGCGAGCAGCAGCTCCTCGGGCCGCGTCGCGTGGCGCTCGTGGGCGCGGGCCAGCAGGGTGTCGGTCAGGGCCGCCGGCAGGACCTGACGATGCGTGCGGGCGTCGGCTTCGGTGGGCTGCGAGGCGGGCCGTTCGTCGAGGTGCAGATCGCGTGCGTCGGCTTCGAGGATCTGTCGCCAGGGCGCGATCGCCTCCTCCGGCGGCGTGGCGGCGAGCGTCGTCTCGAGCGTGCCGGCCCAGTCACGGAACGACGCCGTGCGTGCCGGCAGGCGCGGCTGCAGCCGCGTCGCCGCCTGCGCATAGGCCGCCTCCAGGTCCTCGACCAGCACACCCCATGACACGGCATCGACCACGAGATGATGGACGGCCAGCAGCAGGAGCGCCGGCTCGGCGGGGCCACGCCGCACCAGCATTGTGCGCAGGAGCGGTGCGATGCCGAGGTCGAGATCGCCCTGCGCCTCCAGCAGCCTTGCCTCGAGCTGCGCCTCCCGTTCCGCAGAGGGCAAATCCTCGAGCGTCTCGACCTGCAAAGGCACCGCGACCGAGCCGGGCGGCTCGACGATCTGCCGCCAGTGCCCCGACGCATCCCGTTCGAACCGCGCACGGAGCTGGTCGTGCCGGGCGAGCAGGCAGGCGAGGGCGCGTCGCAGCCGCTCGACGTCGAGCTCCGCCGGCACCTCGAGGAAGACGGACTGGTTCCAGTGATGGGGTACCCTGAGGTCGCGGCCGAGGAACCACGCCTGGATCGGCGACAGCGGCACCTCACCGGCGACGGGCGTCTGCGCCGGCTGCGGGCTGGCATCGCTATCGATCGCGGCGGCGAGCTCGGCGATGGTCGGTCGCTCGAGGACATGGCGCGGGTCGATGCGCAGGCCCGCGGCGCGCACGCGCGAGACGATCTGGATGCTGAGGATCGAATCGCCGCCGAGGGCGAAGTAGTTGTCGTGGATGCCGACCCGCTCGACGCCGAGCACCTCGCGCCAGATACCGGCGAGGGTCGCCTCGATGTCGTCGCGCGGTGCGGCCGGCGCGCTCGCCTGGCCAGGCGACGCGGGTTCCGGCAGGGCCTTGTAGTCGAGCTTGCCGCTCCAGGTCCGCGGCAGCGACGGCAGGAACACGAAGGTCTCGGGCACCAGGAATTCGGCGAGCAGCGCCTGCAGATGCCGCCGCAGAGTCGCGGCGTCGACGGCATCCGCCGCCACCGGGACAACATAGGCGACAAGACGGCCGGGAGTGCCGCGCAAGGCAACGGCAGCATCCGCGACGTCGGGATGCTCGCGCAGGACCGCCTCGATTCCGGCAGGCTCGACGCGATGCCCGCGCAGCTTGAGCTGCTGGTCGGCGCGGCCGAGGAAGACGAGCGTTCCGTCCGGCCGCCAGGCGGCGAGATCGCCCGTCCGGTAGGCACGTTCCGGCGAGCCCATGACGTCCAGCAGCACGAAACGCTCGGCAGTTTCGCGGTCGAGGTTGCGATAGCCGCTGCTCAGGCCGGCACCGGCGAGCCAGAGCTCGCCCGGCACGCCGGCGGGCACGGGCCGGCGCTCCTCGTCCAGGACGTAGGCCCGCATGCGCGGGATCGGCCGGCCGATCGGCACAGGCTCCTCGGCATCGGCGGGCGTGAGCTCCTGCGCCGTGCTCCAGACGGTGGCTTCCGTCGGGCCGTACTCGTTGAAGAGGCGCACACCAGAAAGGGACTGGTGATGCGCCTGAACCAGAACGGCCGGGCAGGCCTCGCCGGCCAGGATGACGGTGCCGAGCGAGGCGAGGTCGGCCGGTGCCGCCTCCCGCAGGATGAGGGCGTAGAGGGACGGCAGGCAGAGCGTGTGGGTGACCCGGTGCTCGCGCACCAGCGCCAGGAGCGCATCGAGGTCCTGCTCGAGCCGGCGGCGCCGGCCCACCAGCCGGCCGCCAGGCGCCCGCCGCCCGAAGAATCCCGCGACCCAGCGGGCGAATGTGAAGGCCGAGAACAGCAGGAAGACACCGGGCGTCTCGCCATAGACGCGCCCGCGCGCCTCGGTCGAATGCACGAGGTTCCGGTGCGTGATCGGCACGCCCTTCGGCCGGCCGGAGGTGCCCGAGGTATAGAGGATGTAGGCGAGGTCCGCCGGCGCGGAATCCACCGGCGGGCCGGGCATCGCCGGCGATGGCTCGGCCTCGATCGCGACGACCGGCACGGGCAAATCTCCGAACCGCCCCGCCAGGGCCTCGTCACCGATGACGACCACCCCGGCCCCGGTGTCGCCGAGGACGTGGCGCATCAGCCCGGGCGGGTAGGCCGGGTCCAGCGGCACGTAGGCGCCGCCCGCCTTCATGACGCCGAGGATGCCGACCGCCATCGCACTCGACGGATCGGCGATCAGGCCCACCGGGTCGTTGCGTTTGACGCCCATGGCCCGCAGCCGCGCCGCGAGGGCGTTTGCTTGGGCGTCGAGCTCGGCATAGGTAAGCGATCGATCCGGGCCGACCAAGGCGACGCGGTCGGCATAGGTGCCGGAGACCCGCTCGATAAGGTGATGCATGCAGACCGGCTCGACCGGATCGGTTTCCGTCGCGTTCGAGGTGGAAAGCGCTGCCAGGTCCGCCGTATCGGTGAGGCGGATCTCCCGGAGCCTGGCTTCCTGATCGGCAATGAACCCGGCGAGGATGCGGTTGAGCAGCTTCAGGCAGAGGCCAGACAGTGCGTCGCCGATCCGGCGCGGATCCCGGATGGCGATCAGGCGCAGCATCGCCCCCGGCACGCAGAGCAGTGCAAGCGGATAATTGCTCTGCTCGTCGAAATGCAGTTCGTTCACCTCGATGGCGCCACCCTCGGGAACGAGCGCCTCACTCTCGGGGTAGTTCTCGAAGACGAGGATGCTCTCGAAGAGCGCCTGGCCGTTGGCCACCTCGCTCCACCGCTGCACGGCGGCAAGCGGGCTGAACTCGAAGCGCCGGACCGCGAGCTGGCGCTGCTGGATGGCCTTGAGCCAGGGCACCAGCGCTGCGTCGGGATCGACGTCCACCCGCAGGGGCAGGGTGTTGATGAAGAGGCCGACCGCCCGCTCGATGCTCTCGATTTCCGGCGGCCGGCCGGAGGTGGTGATGCCGAAGACGACGTCCCGCTGGCGCAGCAGGCGGCTGAGCAGCAAGGCCCAGGCGCCCTGGACGACGGTGTTGAGCGTCAGGCCGTTGCCGGCCGCGAAGGCGCGCAGAGCGGCGGTCGTCTCGACCGAGAGCTGCGTTTCCTGCTGGCGCTCGCCGGTCCGCTGGTCGGGCCGGAACGGCAGCGATGTCAGCCGCAGCGGCTCGGTGAAGCCGCGCAGCTCCTCCCGCCAGAAGCCCGCGGCTGCGGCGAGGCTGTGCGCTGCATGCCAGGCGACGTAGTCGCGATAGGGTGGCGCATGGCCCAGTGCCCCACCGTCCGGCGCGCTCGCGGCATAGGCCCGGAACACGTCGCGCAGCAGCACGGCCGTCGACCAGCCATCGGCGACGAGGTGATGGAACGTCAAAAGCCACCACCACGACCGTTCGCCCGTCCGAACGAGCGTCAGGCGCAGCAGCGGCGCCTGCTCGAGGGCGAAGCCCCGGGCCCGGTCACGGCGCAGGAACGCCGCGCGCCGCTCGTCCTGCGACCGGGGATCAAGATGGCGCCAGTCTTCCTCGGTCCAGGGCAGGGTCACCGTCTCGCGGACCACTTGGAGGGGCTCGTCGAGCCCGTCCCACAGGAAGGCCGTGCGCAAGGCGGGGTGCTGCCCGACGAGCCGCTGCCAGACGGCGCGGAACCGGGCCGGGTCGAAATCGCCGTCGAGCCGGGCACTGACCTGATCGACATAGAGCCCGGTCCCGGACTCGGCGACGCTGTGGAAGAGCAGGCCCTCCTGCAGCGGGGTGAGCCCGTAGATGTCCGCAACGTTCTGCAGATCCGGCGCCGTCACTGTCTCGGGCCCCTGGCCGCGTCGGCGCGCTGCAGGGCGGCGGCGAGCTTGCCCATCTTCGCGGCGTCGAGGCTCGCCAGCGGGAAATCGCTGGCATGGGCACCGACCGTGTCGGTCGAGCAGCCGTGCGCGACCAGCAGGCGCACATGGTCGAGGAGGCGACCCGCGAGTGCCGTTGCATCGGCCGCGGCGAGGCTTGCCGAAGGGAACGCCAGCTCGACGGCCAGCTCCCCCTTCCAGACCCAGGCGACGACCTCCAGCGCGAAGCGCCGCCGGGCGTGCGCGTCGCGCGAGAGCTCGATCGGACCGGTCGGATGAAGACCACGCGATGTGGCGAGCAGGCGGTCGACATCGCCCAGATAGTTGAAGACGACCGCCGGCTCCTCGGCTGCGGCAAGCTCGTGGCGGACGGCCTCGTCGCCGAGATGGCGCAGCATGCCATAGCCGATGCCGGACCGGGGCACGGCGCGCAGCTGCTCCTTCACTGCGGCGAGCAATGCGGTCGGCGCATCCCGGGCCGGCAGGTCGAGGGCCACCGGGAAGATGCTGGTGAACCAGCCGACGAGGCCCGTCGGATCGAGATCCGGCGTCGGCGCTTCCCGCCCGTGACCCTCGAGCCAGAGGCGCTGCGACCTGTTGCCCGTCCACTCGGCGAGGGTCTGGCCGAGAGCCGCGACCAGCAGCTCCTGCACGCGGATGCGGCCCTGGCGTGGCACCTCGCCGAGCAGGCGGCCTGTCGTCGGGGCGTCGAGCCGTGCTACCGCCTTGCCTTCGCCCGCAACGAGGTCCGCCTCGGTGCGAGCAAAGGGCAGGGCGGCCGCCCGCCCTTGCAGTTGCTTCCGCCACCAGGGCAGCTCACGGAGCGCTTCGTCCGTTCGGGCACCCGCGGCGATCGCCTCGCCCCAGGCCTGCAGCGAGGTGCCCGAGCCCTGC
>CAZGUW010000182.1:0-9760 GCA_964528705.1 uncultured Geminicoccaceae bacterium | reverse complement strand
GCGACACGCTCACCTCGGTCGAGCTCCTGCAGTTCGACGACGGGTTCTTCGATGCAAGGAACGGCCAGTTCACCGAGGGCGACTATGCCACCCCGGAAGTCGAGGCGCTGGTGACCAGCCCGGGCTTCACCACCGATCCGGAGCCGCTGCTGGCGCCGGTCGTCTAGGCGCCGTGGTTGTTCGGGTCCCGCCAGGCGCGCTCGAAGGGCAGGCGCCAGGCGTGCGGTGCGATGAGCTGGTGGATGGATTTCGGCCCCCACGAGCCCTGCTCGTAGAGCCGCACCGGCGGCGGTGAGTCGAGCAGCGGCACCGCCACCTGCCAGAGCCGCTCGATGCCCTCGGCTGTCGTGAAGAGCGTGTGGTCGCCGCGCATGGCATCGAGGATGAGCCGTTCGTAGGCTTCCAGCACCTCGCCGATCAGCCCGGTCTCGTGCATGGCGAACTGCATGCTGACCTTGTCCAGCCGCATGCCCGGGCCGGGCCGCTTGCCGTAGAACGACAGCGACAGCTTCGAGGAATCGGCGAGGTCGAAGGTGAGGTGGTCCGGCCCCTGCACGCCGACGCCGGATCCCGGCGGGAACATGCTCTTCGGTGGCTCGCGGAAGGCGATGGAGATGATCCGCTGCCCCTCGGCCAGGCGCTTTCCGGTGCGCAGGAAGAACGGCACCCCCGCCCAGCGCCAGTTGTCGATGCCGCATTTCAGGGCCACGAAGGTCTCGGTGTCGGAATCGGGATCGACGCCGTCCTCGTTGCGGTAGCCGACATACTGGCCGCGCACCACGTGCCGCGGCTCGAGCGGCAGCATGCTGCGAAAGACCTTGTTCTTCTCCTCGCTGATCGACTTCGGCTCGAGCGCGGTCGGCGGCTCCATCGCCATGAAGGCCAGGATCTGGAAGAGGTGGGTCACCACCATGTCGCGGAACGCGCCGGTCTGCTCGTAGAAACCGGCCCGCATGGCGAGGCCCAGCGTCTCCGGCACGTCGATCTGCACATGGTCGATGAAGTTGCGGTTCCAGATCGGCTCGAAGAGCCCGTTGGCGAAGCGGAAGGCGAGAATGTTCTGCGCCGCCTCCTTGCCGAGGAAGTGGTCGATGCGGAAGATCTGCTCCTCGGCGAAGTGCTCGTGCAGCTGCGAGTTGAGCGAAACCGCACTCTCGAAGTCGACCCCGAAGGGCTTCTCCATGATGATCCGGCAGCGCTGCGTCAGCCCCGCCTCGGCGAGCAGCCGCACCGCCGGCAGGGCGGCGCTCGGCGGCACGCTGAGATAGTGGATGCGCCGGCTTTCGCCGCCGAGGCTCCGCTCCGCCGCCTGCACGGCCTTCTTCAACGCAGCAGCACCCGCCGTCATGGGCACGTAGTCGAGGCACTGCGCGAAGGCCGACCAGTCATCCTCGGCGATCGGGCGCGGGAAGAACTTCTCGACCGCCTCGCGAGCGAGGCCACGGAAGGTTTCGGCGTCCATCTCGTCGAGCGAGACGCCGACGATCCGGCAGCCGGGGATGAAGCCGGCGCTGCACAGGTGGAAGAGGCCGGTCAGGAGCTTGCGCCGCGAGAGATCGCCGGTGGCGCCGACGAGGACGACCACTTGCGGGTATCTCGGTCCGACCCTCGGGGAATTCTTCGCCATGCGCCGCTCCTCGCATCGCTGCCGCCGGAATGCCGCCATCAAACTGGGAAGCCCATACTGGGACCCCGGCGCCGGCTTCCGCAACCGCTTTTACTGCGCTGCACAATTCGCAGGCATCCCCCGCTGTCGCGTTATACGCGACAGCGGGGCCCGGGTTGTCGCGTTATACGCGACAGCTGGTGCCCGGTGTCGCGCTATATGCAACAGTATTATGGCAAATGTCGCATATAACGCGACAGTTGGCGACGAACGAACCCACCGAATCGACCAACGAACCCGCCGAATCGACGTTCGAACCCGGGGATTCGACCAACGAACCCGACTGATGACGATCGAACCCGAGGCCCTTCGCCGGCTGGCGGCGCGGGTTTCTCCGCCGTTCGGGGCCTGCGGACTCGCCAAAAAAGGCGATTTTGCCGAACGAACCCGCGAACTAGGATAATGATCCTTGCGTTCGTCACGCGCCCCGTGTAGGGTGCACGCTGGCCGCCCGGGTTGCGGCCGGGGATGGGGATCGTGGCGAAGGGCAAGGAACGGCTCGACCAGCTCCTGGTGGCGCAGGGCCTGGCGCCGACCCGGGCGAAGGCGCAGGCGCTGATCCTGGCGGGCGAGGTGTTCCGGGGCGAGGAGCGCCTCGACAAGCCCGGCACGCCGCTCGACCCGGCGACCGAGCTTCGCCTGCGGACGATCGGCCCGACCTATGTCAGCCGCGGCGCCTTCAAGCTGATCGCCGGGCTCGACCGTTTCGCCATCGACCCGGCGGGCCTGCTCTGCCTCGACATCGGCGCCTCGACCGGCGGCTTCACCGAGGTGCTGCTGGAGCGCGGCGCCGCCCGGGTCGTCGCCCTCGATGTCGGCCACGGCCAGCTCGACTGGCGCCTGCGCAACGACCCGCGCGTCGTGGTGCTCGAGCGGACCAATGCCCGCCACCTCACGGCCGACCTCCTGCCCGGCCCGCCGGCGCTCGTCGTCTGCGACGCCAGCTTCATCGGCCTGCGCACCGTCCTGCCCGCGGCCCTGGGTCTGGCGGCACCGGGGGCCCGGCTCGTGGCCCTCATCAAGCCCCAGTTCGAGGCCGGCCGCGAGGCCGTGGGCAAGGGCGGGGTGGTCCGCGATCCCGACGTGCATGCCGCCGTCTGCGAGGCCGTCCGCCGCTGGCTCGCCGACGAGCAGGCCTGGGAGGTGCTGGGCATCGAGCCGAGCCCCATCCTCGGCCCCAAGGGCAATCGCGAGTTCCTGATCGCAGCCCGGCGTCCGCTCGTGCGGAACGCTTGAGCCCGGCCCGCCGCCGGGGCAGGTTCCACGCATGGCCGAGCCACCACCGACCCTGCCGCCCTTCGCCGCACTCCGCGCCTTCCAGGCGGCGGCGAGCCACGGCCGGTTCAAGGACGCGGCGGCCAGCCTCGGCGTCACCGAATCCTCGATCAGCCACCAGATTCGCCGGCTCGAGGACTTCCTGCACGTCGCCCTCTTCGACCGCGCCGCCGCCGGCGTGCAGCTTACCGAGGCCGGGCGCCGCTACTTCGCCGAGATTGACCCGGCGATCCGCCGCATCCAGGCCGCCACCGCCGGTCTGCTCCGCCCCACCGGCCGCTCGGTGGTCCGGCTGACCCTGCCGCCCTCGCTCGCCGTGAGCTGGCTGATCCCGCAGATCTCCGCCTTCGAGGCCGAGCATCCGGGGATCGAGCTGCAGCTCGTCGCCACCACGCGGGTGGTGGACCTCGCCCGCGACCAGGTCGACCTCGCCATCCGCCACGGCCGCGGCAGCTGGCCCGGCGTCGCGGCCGAGCGCCTGCTCGACGAGCTGGCCTTGCCGGTGGCGACTCCGGGCTATCTCGAGCCGGCACCGGGCGAGTCGCCGAGCGAGGCGCTTGGCCGGGTGCGGCTGATCGTCAGCGCCCGTTTCCCTAACGAATGGGAGGAGTGGGCGAGGGCCCGCGGCCTGCCGCCGCCGGCGCAGCAGGGGGCCATCGGCCTCGACGGCATCGAGCAGGCGCTGCAGGTGGCGGAAAGCGGCCACGGTGTGGCCATGGGTCGCCGGCCTGTGGTCGACGAGCATCTCGCCAGGGGCGCGCTCGTGGCTCCCTTTGGTGAAGGCGACCCTACCGGTGCCGCCTACTTCCTCTGTCGCACGCCGGAGATCGAGGTCACCACGGCAGTCCGCCAGGTGCAGCGCTGGCTGCACGGCCTCGCCCGGCGGACTTGAAGAGCGTTCAAGCCCGGCTGAAGCGAACTCGTTGGCATCGCCCGGCCCGGCACGCCAGCTTCGGGAGGTCAAGCGATGGCCGTATCGACCGGCCATCCGGCCCGAGGAGTGAAGCCATGACCATCGTCCTGAACGAATCCGGCAGCCTGGCCCCCACGGCCCGTCATCCGGCGCCCGTCACCGCCGAGCTGACCTTCATCAGCCCGTCGGCCGCGCGGCCCGTCCTGATCAGCTCCGCCGTCACCGGTGGCGCCCCCGACGAACGGTTCGGCACCGAGCGCCACGCCGTCCGAGTCGAGGACCTGCGCCCGCTCGCCGGGGCACTCTCGCTCGACCACGAGGGCTTCGAGCTGCACCATGCGCCCACGGCTGTGGCCGACCTCTACGACGACGCGGCCGTCGAGGGGACCTACTACCGGGAGACCGAGGCGCTGCTGCGCCGGGTGACCGGGGCCGCGCGCGTCGTCATCTTCGATGCGACCCGCCGCTCCGATGCCGCCGGCGGTGCCGCCAATCGCGACGGCCAGCGCGGCCCGGCCGGCCGCGTGCATGTCGACTACACGGCGCGGAGCGGGCCGAAGCGCCTGGCCGACCTCGTCGGCGCCGACGAGGCCCGCCGGCTCGCCGCCAAAGGCCTGCGCGCGGCCCAGATAAATGTCTGGCGGCCGATCCGCGGGCCGGTGCAGCGCTCGCCCCTGGCGCTGGCCGACGCCTCGACGGTCCGGCCCGAGCAGCTCGTCGCCACCGACCAGATCTTCCCGGACCGCGTCGGCGAGATCTACCACCTCCGCCACGACCCGGCGCAGCGCTGGTACCATGCGCCGCTGATGACCGCGGACGAGGTGCTGCTGATCAAGGGCTGGGACAGCCTCGAGGACGGCCGTGCCCGGTTCACGCCGCACTCCGCCTTCGAGCTTCCGGATACGACCGCCGCGACGCCCGCCCGCGAGAGCATCGAGCTTCGCGCCTACGCCATCTTCGACTGAGGCCCCTTGCGCGCCGTCAGCCGCCGGCGGCGCGCAGCCGGGCGAGGCCGGCTTCCAGGTCGGCGATCAGGTCGTCCGGGTCCTCGAGCCCGACATGGATGCGCATCATCCGGCCTTCATGCGGCCACTCGGTCGCCGTCCGCAAAGGCGCCGGGTTGGTCGGGATGAGCAGGCTCTCGTAGCCGCCCCAGCTGTAGCCCATGCCGAAGAGCTCGAGGTGGTCGAGCATGGCCGCGAGGCCCGGTCGCTCCACCGGGTGCAGCAGGAAGCCGAAGAGCCCCGAGGCGCCCGTGAAGTCGCGCCGCCAGAGCGCATGACCCGGATCGTCGGGCAGGGCAGGATGGAAGACCCGCGCCACCTCCGGCCGGCCGGCGAGCCATTCCGCCACCCGAAGCGCGCTTTTCTGGTGCCGCTCCAACCGGGTCGCCAGGGTGCGCAGGCCCCGCAGCGCCAGGTAGCAGTCCTCGCCGCCCGGAGCGCCGCCGAATTCCCCATAGGCCGCGCGGATGCGCGGCTCGAGCTCGGCCGTCGTGGTGATCAGCCCCATCATCAGGTCGGAATGCCCGCCGATATACTTCGTCCCGGCCTGCACCGAGACGTCGACCCCGAGGCTGTAGGGCTTGCAGAAGAGGGGCGACGCCCAGGTGTTGTCCATGACCACGAGGGCGCCGGCCGCATGCGCGGCCTCGGCGATCGCCGGCACGTCCTGCACCTCGAAGGTGAGCGAGCCCGGGCTCTCGACGAAGACCAGCCGGGTGTTCGGCCGCATGAGCTCCGTGATGCCGGCCCCGATCGCGGGATCGTAGAACGTGACCTCGACGCCGAAGCGGGCCATCACCCGGCCTGCGGTGTCGCGGGTCGGCTGGTAGCTGTTGTCGGTGACCAGGATATGGTCGCCGGCCTGGGTCAGCCCCATGAGCACGGTGGTGATGGCGTTCTTGCCGCTGGAGACCGCAAAGCCCGTCGCCGCCCCCTCGAGCGCCGCCACGGCGTCGGTCAGCGCCCGCGTGGTCGGCGTGCCGTAGCGCCCGTAATAGTAGCCGTCGGGCGTGCGTGGCGCCTCGAGCGCGTCGAGGGTCGGGTAGAGAATCGTCGAGGCATGGTAGACCGGCGGGTTGACGATCCCGTGATGGCGGTGCGGGTCGCGCCCCAGGGTGGTGACGCGCGTGTCGTCGTGCATGGTGCAGGCTCGTTGCGGCTGGTGAGGACGAAATGCAGTGCGCAGGTGGGAGCCGATACCACGCCGCGCGGCGCCCTGCCATCGCCGATCGACACCCGGATACCAGCACCGCGGTGCCTTGCCGCGGCTGTACTCGACGACAATCGACCAATGCTCGCTTGGCATAGGCCGGCGGTCGTGGCTAGTCTTGCTGCAACACTCGGAGTGCAACGCGGGCATTGATCCCCGGACACTTGCCGGGTGGTGAATGTGCAAGAGAGGAAGATCACCATGCGTTCGCGGCATATTCTCGTAGGCACGGTAGCGCTGGCTGTCGTTGCACTTGCCAGCCAGGCGGAGGCGGGCGACACGTTGGACGCCGTCAAGTCCCGCGACATGATCCGGTGCGGGGTCAACACCGGCCTTGCCGGGTTCTCGCTGCCCGACAGCCAGGGCAACTGGACGGGCCTCGACGTCGATTACTGCCGTGCAATGGCGGCGGCGGTGCTCGGTGACGAGAGCAAGGTCGAGTACGTGCCGCTGAACGCGCAGCAGCGCTTCACCGCCCTGCAGTCCGGCGAGGTCGACGTCCTGTCGCGCAACACGACCTGGACCCTTACCCGCGACGCATCGCTCGGCCTGAACTTCGCCGGCGTGAACTTCTATGACGGCCAGGGCTTCATGGTGCCGGCCGACCTCGGCGTGCAGAGCGCGCTCGAGCTCGATGGCGCCGAGATCTGCGTCCAGCCCGGAACGACCACCGAGCTCAACCTCGCCGACTACTTCCGCGCCAACAACATGGATTTCTCGGCGGTGGTGATCGAGGATTTCGCCCAGTCGCTGGAGACCTTCTTCTCCGGCCGCTGCCAGGTCTACACCACGGACAAGTCCGGCCTTGCCGCGATCATCGCCAACGATGCGCCGAACCCCGACGACTACGTCATCCTGCCCGAGACGATCTCCAAGGAGCCGCTCGGCCCGTCCGTCCGGCGTGGTGACGACGAGTGGTTCGCCATCGCGAAGTGGGTCCTCTTCGCCGCCATCCAGGCGGAGGAGAGCGGCGTCAGCTCGGCCAATGTCGACGAGATGATGAACAGCACGGACCCGACCATCCAGCGGCTGCTCGGTGTCAGTGACCAGCTCGGCGAGAAGCTGACGCTCGCCAATGACTGGGCCTACCAGGTGATCAAGCAGGTCGGCAATTACGGCGAGATGTACGACCGCAATGTCGGCCCGGACACGCCGCTCAAGCTGGAGCGTGGCCAGAACGCGCTCTGGACCGAGGGTGGGCTGATGTACGCCATGCCGGTGCGATGAGCCGGGCCCGCGGCATGCCCGGTGGATGGAATGCTGTCCCCCGGTCGTGCCGCGGGTCGCCATAGATGATCTTTCCCGGGACAGCGCGAGGGGTGCACGATCATGGCGCGTGAAGGGCTCGGTCGATCCACCGCCGCGGCGTCGTCCGGCGTGGCCTGGTGGCGCAATCCGACCATCCGTGGCGTGATTGCCCAGGTGCTGGTCGTGGTGCTCCTCGTCGCCGTCGTCTGGTACCTCGTCCACAACACGATCACCAATCTCAACGAGCGGGACATCCGCACCGGTTTCAGCTTCCTCGATCAGGAAGCAGGCTTCGCCATCGGCGAAACGCTCATCGCCTTCGCGCCTACCGACACCTATGGGCGGGCGCTGCTCGTCGGGGTCTTGAACACCCTCCGCGTCTCACTGATCGGCATCGTGCTCGCAACGCTGCTGGGCGTCGTCATCGGCATTGCCCGCCTCAGCGGCAACTGGCTCGTCGCCAGGCTCGCCTCGCTCTATGTCGAGGTCACCCGCAACATCCCGCTGCTGCTGCAGCTCTTCTTCTGGTACACGGTCGTGACCCAGCTCCTGCCGGCCGTGCGGGAGGCCCTCGAGCCGCTGCCCGGCGTGGTCCTGAGCAAGAGCGGGCTGCAGTTTCCCATCGTCGTCGGCGACCCGGCACACCTGCCCGTCCTCGGCGTGCTGGCGCTTTCGATCGTGGCGGCGTTCTTCTATCGGCGGCACGCCTACCGACGCCAGCTGGAGACCGGTCAGGAACCGCGGGTACTGCTGCCGATGCTGGCGATCATCTGCCTGCCGGCCCTGGCTGTCTTCTTCGTCACGGGTGCCCCGCTCGACCTGGATGTGCCCGAGTTCACGCGCTTCAACTATCGGGGCGGCGCCAGCGTCACGCCGGAGTTCCTCGCCCTGCTCCTGGGGTTGAGCGTCTACACGGCCGGCTTCATCGCCGAGATCGTCAGGAGCGGCATCCTCGCCGTGCCCTGGGGCCAGACCGAGGCGGCCGCAGCGCTGGGCTTTCGCCGCAGCCTGCAGCTCCGCCTCATCGTCCTGCCGCAGGCGCTCCGCATCATCGTGCCGCCGACCACCAGCAACTACCTCAACCTCACCAAGAACAGCTCGCTGGCCGTGGCGATCGGCTATCCGGACCTCGTCTCGGTCGGCAACACCACCCTGAACCAGACCGGTCAGGCGATCGAGTGCATCAGCATCATGATGGCCATCTACCTCACCATTAGCCTGCTGATCTCGGCCTTCATGAACTGGTACAACCGGCGCATCGCGCTGGTGGAGCGCTGAGCCATGGAAGAGACTCTCACACGCGAGACGCAGGCTCGGGCAAGGCCACGTGGCCGCCGCGATCCAATCGGCTGGGCCAGGGCCAACCTCTTCGACGGCTGGTTCAACAGCCTGCTGACGATCCTCATTCTCGCCCTGCTCGTCTGGTTGGTCCCGCCCTTCATCCGCTGGGCGCTGACGGGTGCGGTCTTCGGTCATGCGACACCGGACGAGTGCAAGGCGGCGAGCGGCGCCTGCTGGGCGGTGATCACCGAGAAGTACCGGCTCATCCTCTTCGGCCGCTATCCCTTCGAGGAGCAGTGGCGGCCGCTCTTCGGCATCGTCGCCCTGGTCGGCATGGCGCTCCTGAGCTGCGACCGGCGGTTCTGGGGCTGGCAACTCCTGGTGATCTGGGCGCTCGGGCTCGGCATCTTCTTCGTGCTCATGGGCGGTGGCGTGCTCGGCCTCTCCCCGGTGCGCACCAATCTCTGGGGCGGCCTGCCGCTGACCCTGATGCTCGCCTTCATCGGCATCGCCGCGGCCTTCCCGATCGCCATCGTCCTCGCCCTCGGACGGCGCTCGCAGCTGCCGATCATCAGCGCGCTCTCGGTCGGCTATATCGAGCTGATCCGCGGCGTGCCGCTGATCACCCTGCTCTTCATGGGCTCCTTCATGCTGCCGCTGTTCATGCCGACCGGGGTCGACATCGACGCCATCCTGCGTGCCCAGGTCGCCATCATCATGTTTGCCGCCGCCTATCTCGCCGAGGTCATCCGCGGCGGCCTGCAGGCCCTGCCCAAGGGCCAGCACGAGGCGGCGGCGGCCCTCGGGCTCGGCTACTGGCAGACGCAAGGCCTGATCATCCTGCCGCAGGCGCTGAAGATCACCATTCCGCCGATCGTCAACACCTTCATCGGCCTCTTCAAGGACACGTCGCTCGTCGCCATCGTCAGCCTCACCGACCTCGTGCTGGCGACGCGCCAGGCGCTGAGCGATCCCGAATGGCGCCAGTTCTTCATCGAGGCCTATCTCTTCATCATGCTGATCTACTGGATCTTCTGCTTCTTCATGTCGAAGTACAGCCAGCATCTCGAGCGAAGCCTGGCCACCGACCGCCGCAGCTGAGAGGATGTACCCACATGGCTCATGCCACCGCCAATGCCGAAGCCGCCGGGCGCAGCGACGAG
>CAZGUW010000181.1:0-9802 GCA_964528705.1 uncultured Geminicoccaceae bacterium | reverse complement strand
GTTTCACCGTGCGGAAGACCGAGGTCGCCTTCCTGCCGGGGCAGCGGATCAGGGCTCGCGTCCGCCTGCAGCCGCCGAGCGGTGCGGTGGTTCCGGGCGGTTTCGATTTCGCCATGCGGGCCTTTTTCGAGCGCCTGGGGGGCGTCGGCTTCGCCCTCGGCGCGCCCGAGCTCCTGGCGGCCGGCCCCGGGATCGGCGCCAGGCCGGTCGCCACACTGCGCCATGCCGTTGCCGCCCGCGCCGAGCGGGTCATTCCGGGGGCCGACGGGGCCGTCGCCGCGGCGCTCCTGACGGGCCTGCGTGCTTCCATCCCCGACCGGGTGTGGCGCGACATGCAGGCGAGCGGGCTCGCCCATCTACTCGCCATCTCGGGGCTGCACATGACGTTGATCGCCGGCACGGTCTTCGTCATCGCCCGTGCCCTCTTCGCCGCCTGGCCGGCAGTGGCGCTCCGGGTGGTGCCGAAGAAGCCGGCCGCCATCGTGGCGCTCGGCGCGGCGCTCGGCTACCTCCTGCTGGCCGGCGCCACCGTGCCGACCCAGCGGGCCTTCCTGATGGCGGCCGTGGCCCTGCTCGCGGTGCTGCTCGATCGCAACCCGGTGTCGATGCGGCTTCTGGCGATGGCCGCCTTCGTCGTCCTGGTGATCGCCCCGGAGAGCCTGCTCGGCCCGTCGTTCCAGATGAGCTTCGCGGCGGTCACCGGTCTCGTCGCGTTCTACGAGCTGCGCCTGCGCCAGCTCGCTCTCGTGCCGCCGGAGAACGACCGGCAGCGGCCGGGCCATCTGCTGCTCGTCTATTTCGCCGGCATCCTGGTGACGACGTTGATCGCCAGCCTCGCGACCACGCCGTTTGCCGCCTATCACTTCCAGCGCGTGGCGACCTACGGCGTGCTCGCCAACCTCGTGGCCGTGCCGCTCACCGCCTTCTGGATCATGCCGGCGGGACTTTTGGCGTTGCTGCTCATGCCGTTCGGGCTCGACGCGCCGGTGCTGCAGTTGATGGGGGGCGGTATCGGCGTGGTGCTCGAGGTCGCGGCCTTCGTCGCCGCACTGCCGGGTGCCGGCATCGAGGTCAGCCCCTGGCCGCCATCGAGCCTGCTGCTGCTGGCCATTGGCGGGCTCTGGCTCTGCCTCTGGCGGCAGCGCTGGCGGCTCTGGGGCGCAGCGGCCTGCGCCCTCGGCCTCGTCATCGCCCTGGCCGCCCGGCCGCCGGACCTGCTGATCGACCGGCGAGGCGATCTCGTCGCCTACCGCACTTCCGACGGTGAGGTCCACCTGCTCGAGCTGAAGCGCGACCGCTGGGTGGGCGAGCAGCTCGTTCAGGCCCTGGGGGCGGGCACGGCAAGCGGCTTCGATACACGGCCGGACCGGCAACTCGCCTGCGATTCGCTCGGATGCGTCGTCGGCCCGGAGCCGGGCCGCAAAGTGGCCATAGCCCTGACCGCGGAGGCGGCCGAGGACGACTGCAATCGGGCGAGCTACGTCCTCCTGCTCACCGGCCCGGAAAGCTGCACCAACGGCACGCCCAGCCTCGGGGCCCGGGCACTCTGGCGGAGCGGCGGGGTGGCGCTCCGGATCGGCGACGGCAAGGTGCTGCTCGAGACTGTTGCAGATCGGTCCGGCGATCGACCCTGGGTGCGATGAAGCACCATTCAGGTTGAAACTATTTCAACCTATGGTACATTTTATGCGAATTGCACTCCAACCGAGAGGCTAGGCCGATGCTCGCTCACCCGACGCATCCTTTTGCCCGGATCGACACGCTGCGCCACCATGTCCTGGCTCGCCCGCTGGTGGCGGCCCTGCTGCTGGTGGTCGGCGGGGTGCTGCTCTACTCCGTGGCTGCCCTCGTCGACCGGCGCGATGCCGCTGCCACGTTCGTGCCGACGGCCGGCATCGGCCCGCTCGGCAAGAGCGGCGTCCAGGTGCTGACCCTGCCCCTGGCAGCCGAGGCCGGGCCCGCGTCAGGCATGGCGGCACGGCCCTCGGCACCGGAGTCCATCGTGGCACCAGTGATGGCAGCCGAAGTGGCGGGCGATCTCAAGGTCGTGCTGGCCGGCGTCGCGCTGGATCGCGTGGCACCGGCCGCCGGCCATGGCCGACCGCCGGTCGATGCGGCGGCGCCGCCCTTGCGGATCGACATCATGGGCCTTGTCGATACCAGCTGGCCGCCGGTCGCCATGACCCGGCCATAGCCTTGGCCGATTCCGCCATGCACGCAGGCAACCCGGCCCGGCCGGCCGTGGGCCCGCCGGCGGCGGCGGGTGAGCTCTCCCTGCCGGAACTCCTCGGCGTGTTCCGCCGCTATCGCCTCCTTCTCCTGGGTGCGCTCGGCGTCGGCCTCGGTCTGGCGGTGCTGCTGCTCGCCTGGCTGCCGCCGGTCTACGTGGCGACCGCCCAGGTGATGATCGAGCCGCTGCGTCAGGTGCCGGAGGACAGCGTCCTGCCGGCCACCGGCATCGCCGACGACGGGACGGCCATCGACAGTCAGGTGAAGCTGCTGGCCTCGCGCAGCATGGCCCGACAGGTGATCGATGCGCTGGATCTTGCGGATGAGCCCGAGCTGCAACGCCCGCTGGCCGTGGCGGAGCGGCTCGGTGAGCTGACCGGCGTGCCCCGCGCCGCGGCACTGGAGGACGGCGCCGGGGGGCTTGTCGACCGCTTCCTCGAGCGGCTCGAAGTGGCGCGCGACGGCAAGACGCGGGTCATACGGATCAGCTTCGCCAGCTCCGATCCCGAGATCGCCGCCCTGGTCGCGAACGGGGTGGCGGAGCGCTACATCGAGGGGCAGCTCGAGACGAAGACCCGGGCAACGCGGGATGCCGCGGCGTGGCTGCGCACGGCGCTCGACACGAGTCGCGAGGCCCTGGAGGCGGCCGAGGCCGAGCTCGCTGATTTTCGCGAGAGTTCCCAGGACGAGTACGCCGATGCATTCGCCCTGCACGGCGTGGACGTGGTCAATCTCCGGCGTGACCTCGTGGCCGTCGCCGGCGAGCGTGCCGCCCGGCAGTCGGAGCTCGTGCGCCTGCGCCGGGTGCTGGCCGAGGGCGATCCCGACCTCGCCTTCCAGGAGCTCGGCGGCTCGGAAGTGCTCGAGGATCTCTACGGGCTGAAGAACCAGACGACGCGGCGCGAGGCGGAGCTGGCGACGCGCTATGGAGACCGGCATCCCCTGATCCTCGACGTGCGCGCCGAACGGCGGGAGCTCGAGCGGCGCATCCGGGCCGAGCAGCTCGCTCTCGTGGGCAGCGTCGAGGCGGAAATCGCCGCGGCCCGCGCGCGCGAGGCGGCGCTGGAGCGGGAGCTGGACGGCCTCAAGAGCCAGAACACGGCACTTGCCCAGGCAGAGGCACGGATTGCCGATCTCGAACGCGCGGTCGATCGTGCGCGGCGCCTGCACGAGGGCTACCTGGCGCGCTACCAGGCGGTGGCCGATGCCGGCGACACGCAGCGTCCGGATGCGCGGCTGATCTCCGAGGCGACCGCGCCGCCCCGGCCGAGCCAACCGCGTCCGGCCCTGATCTTCAGTCTCTTCGGTGCAGCCTCGCTCGGTACCGGCCTGCTCCTGGTCTTCTTCCTCGAGCAGCTCGACCGTGGCTTTCGCAACGCCCGGGCGCTGGAGCAGGGGCTGGGCCTGCGCTGCCTCGGTGTCGTCCCGCTCGTCGACCGGCGCCGCCGACGCGGACTGGCGTTGCCCGACCTGCCGCTCGAACGGCCCCGGTCGCGCTACGCCGAGAGCCTTCGGGCACTGGTCGCCGGACTCGTCGCCCCGGCTGACGATCGAGGCGGGCGCGTCATCCTCGTCACCTCGTCGGTGCCGGGCGAGGGCAAGTCGACGACGACCACCGCCCTGGCACGGCTCGCCGCCGCCGAGGGGCTCAAGGTTCTGCTGATCGATGCCGACCTGCGTCGACCCGCCCTGGCGCCGCTGCTCGGCATGGAAGCCGAGACGGGCCTGGTCGAGATCCTGCGTGGCGAGCGAGAGGCCGAGGCGGTGCTGCGGATCGACCGGCGAAGCGGGCTCAGTTTCATCCCGGGAAGTGCGCGCGTCAGCCAGCCGACCCGGCTGCTCGGCCCCGCCGCCATGGGCATCCTGCTCGACGAGGCGCGTCGCCACTTCGACCTCGTGCTCGTCGACAGCCCGCCTTTGCTCGCGGTGGGCGACGCCAGGGTCATGGCGCCGTTGTGCGACACCGTGCTCCTGCTGGTTCGCTGGAACGCGACGCAGCAGGCGCTGGCCGCCCATGCACTGGGGCAGCTCGGCCAGCCGCCGGAGCGGCCGGTGCTAGGCGTGCTGACCGGGGTCGATCCCGATGCGCAACTCGGCCTCGGCTCCGGTGAATCGCGGGTGGTGCGGCGCCAGCTCCTCCAGTATTACGCCGAGGGCTGATCCGTCCCACCTTCGGCAGTCGCCTTGCCATGACGTCCATCCTGCGCTTCGCGCCGAGCCCGACCGGCCGGCTCCATCTTGGCAATGCCCGGACGGCGCTGGTCAACTGGCTGCTCGCCCGGCAGGCTGGCGGCCGCTTCATCCTGCGCCTCGACGACACCGACCGGGAGCGTTCAACGGAAGCGTTCGCCCAGGGCATCGTCGACGATCTCGCCTGGCTCGGCCTCGACTGGGACCTGCTTATCCGACAGAGCGCGCGCGCGGCAGTCCATGCTGCCGCCTTCGGCCGGCTCAGGGAACGCGGGCTCGTCTATCCGGCCTACGAGACGGCCGGGGAACTCGCCGAGAAGCGGGCGGCGCAGCGCCGGCTGGGCCAGCCCCCCCGCTACGACCGGACAGCACTCGCCCTTGATGCGACCGACCGGGCACGACTGGAACGCGAGGGCCGCGTACCGCACTGGCGCTTCCGGCTGAGCGGGGGAGAGGTCTCCTGGACCGACCTGGTCCAGGGGCCGATCGCGATCGGGACGGCGGCGCTGAGCGATCCCGTGCTGGTCAGGGCGGACGGTGTCGCCACCTACACCCTGGCCTCGGTGGTGGACGATCTCGAATGCGGCATCACCCGGATCGTCAGGGGCGACGATCACCGGACCAACACGGCCGTGCAGATCGAGCTGATGCGGGCGCTCGGCGGCACGGAGCCGGCCTTCGGCCATCTGCCGCTCATCCTGGGCGAGGGCGGGGCACCGCTCTCGAAGCGGAGCGGCGACTGGAGCCTCGACGACTGGCGAAGGCGCGGCATCGAGCCGCATGCGATCCGCCTGTGTCTCGCGAGCCTCGGCACCGACCGGATGGCGCCGCCGGGGACGAGCCTCGAGGCGCTGATCCGAGGCTTCGACATCGGCCGGTTCGGGCGGAGCGCGGCCGTCTTCGATGCGGACCAGCTCCGGCGAACGAGCCGGGACGTGTTCCGGGCGTTGCCGCTGGAGGTGGTGCGGAATCGCCCGGGCTGCGGCGGGCTCGACGCCGCCGAGTGGGCCGTCCTCGGCCCGAACGTGGCGGATGCCGGGGAGCTCGCGGACTGGCTCGCCGTGCTGCACCAGCCGATCGAGCCCGTCCACGAGGATGCCGAGCTGCTCGCCGGCGCGGCCGAGCTTCTGCCGCCTGAGCTCGACGACGTGTCGGCTGCGGCCTGGCTGTCTGCCGTGCAGAAGAGCACCGGGCGGCGCGGCAAGGCGCTCTACCATCCGCTCCGGCTGGCGCTCACCGGCCGCACGGATGGACCCAGGCTGGGCGATCTGCTACCGCTCCTCGGCCGTGACCGCGTGCTCTGCCGGCTGCGCGGCGCGACCGCCTGACATCCCTCTTCCGTGATCGAGTTGTTCGAGCCTTGACCCTCGTTCTCCACAACACGCTGACCCGCGCCGAGGAGCCCTTCGTGCCACTCGTGGCCGAGCACGTGCGGCTCTATGTCTGCGGGCCGACGGTCTACCAGCGGATCCACGTCGGCAATGCGCGTCCGCTCATCGTCTTCGACGTGCTCTTCCGCCTGCTCTCGCATCTCTATCCGCGCGTGACCTATGTGCGCAACATCACGGATGTGGACGACAAGATCATCGAGCAGGCGCGGGCGAACGGCGAGCCGATCGAGGCGCTGACCGCCCGCACCACCGAGGCCTTCCTCCAGGACGCGGCGGCGCTTGGCTGCCTCGAGCCGACGATCCAGCCGAAGGCCACGGAGCACATCCCGGAGATGGTGGCGCTGATCGGGCGGCTGATCGAGCGTGGCCACGCCTATGCCGCCGAGGGGCATGTGCTGTTCAGCACACAGTCGATGCCCGCCTATGGCAGGCTTTCGGGCCGCAACCGCGACGACCAGATTGCCGGGGCGCGGGTCGAGGTAGCACCCTACAAGCAGGACCCGGCCGATTTCGTGCTCTGGAAGCCGGCCGGCGAGGACGAGCCCGGCTGGCCGAGCCCCTGGGGCCGCGGCCGGCCCGGCTGGCACATCGAGTGCTCGGCCATGGCCGAGAAGCATCTTGGGCTGCCGTTCGACATCCATGGCGGCGGCCAGGACCTGATTTTTCCGCACCACGAGAACGAGCTGGCGCAGAGCTGCTGCGCGCACGGGCTCGAGACCATGGCCCGCTACTGGCTGCACAACGGCTTCGTCGACATGCGCGGCCAGAAGATGTCGAAGTCGCTCGGCAACGTGCTGCGCCTCGACGACGCGCTCGCCGCCGCCCCGGGCGAGGCGATCCGGCTCTGGATGCTCGGCGCGCACTACCGCGCACCGATCGACTGCAGCGAGGCCGGCTTCGCCGAGGCGCGGACCCGGCTCGACCGCTTCTATGGCGCCCTCGAGCGGGCCGGCGAGACAACCGCCGACGTGCCCGACCCGGAGCTGGTGGCAGCCCTCGAGGACGATCTGAACACGCCGAAGGCGCTGGCCGTGCTGCACGAGCTGCTGCACGAGCTGAACCGCGCCTCGCACAGTGCGGCGCCGGCCATCGCCGGGCGGCTGAAGGCGTCGGCAGCACTCCTCGGCCTACTCCAGGCCCCACCGTCGGAGTGGTTGCGCGGCACGCTCGACGACGAGCGGATCGCCGGGCTCGTGGCCGAGCGGCAGGCGGCCCGCCAGGCCCGCGACTTCGCCAGGGCAGACGCGATCCGCGACGAGCTGGCGGCCGAAGGGATCGTACTAGAGGACGGGCCGGGCGGCACTACCTGGCGCAGCGGCCAATGAACGAGCGGCTCCGTCTCTACGACACCACGCTGCGCGATGGTGCCCAGACCCAGGGCATCACGTTCAGTGCCGCCGACAAGCGCCAGATCGCGGCCGACCTCGACGCCCTCGGCATCGACTATGTCGAGGGTGGCTGGCCGGGCGCCAACCCCACCGACGACGCCTTCTTCGCGGCCCCGCCGACGCTAGGTCGTGCCAAGCTCTGTGCCTTCGGCATGACCCGCCGGGCGGGGCGCTCGGCTGCCAACGATCCGGGGCTGCAGCCGCTCTTCCAGGCGAAGGTGCCGGTGATCACCCTGGTCGGCAAGAGCTCCAGGCGCCATGCCGAGGGTGCGCTCGGCGTCGATGGCGACGAGAACCTGCGGATGATCGGCGAGAGCATCGCCGAGAGCCGCCGTCACAGCGACGAGGTGATGCTCGATGCCGAGCATTTCTTCGACGGCTTCAAGGCCGACGAGGCCTATGCGCTGGCCTGCCTCGAGGCGGCGCTCGCGGGCGGGGCCGACTGGATCGTGCTCTGCGACACCAATGGCGGGACGCTGCCGCAGGAGGTGACGCGCATCGTCCGGCGCGTGGCGGCACTGGTGCCACGCGAGAAGCTTGGCATCCACACCCACGACGACACCGGCAACGCGGTCGCCAACACGCTCATGGCGGTGCTCGAGGGGGCGATGCAGGTGCAGGGCACGCTCAATGGCCTGGGCGAGCGCTGCGGCAACGCCAACCTGATCTCGCTCATTCCGACGCTGAAGCTGAAAATGGGCTACGATGTCGGCATCGACGATCAGGCCTTGACCCGGCTCACCGCCATCAGCCGCGGCTTCGACGAACGGCTCAACCGCACGCCCAGCCGCGGGGCGGCTTATGTCGGGGCGAATGCCTTCGCCCACAAGGGCGGTCTGCACGCCTCGGCGGTGAGCAAGGATCCGCGCTTTTACGAGCATGTCGACCCGACGCTGGTCGGCAACCAACGCGACATCCTGGTCTCGGACCAGGCCGGGCGCTCCAACCTGATGCAGCGTTTCGCCGAGATGGGACTCGAGATCGAGCCGGCGCCGGACGAAGTGGCAGCACTGCTCGCCACCATCAAGGAGCGTGAGGCGAGGGGGTTCTCCTATGACGGCGCCTCGGCGAGCTTCGAGATCCTGGTGCGCCGCACGCTCGGCCGGCTCGCCGACCATTTCGAGCTCTTGAGCTTCAGGGTGATCGACGAGCGCCGCTTCAACGCGGTCGGCGAGCTGGTCACGCAGTCGGAGGCGACCATCAAGGTCGATGTGGACGGGCGGCACTTCTACACCGTCGCCGACGGCAACGGGCCGGTCAACGCGCTCGACCACGCGCTGCGCCAGGCGCTGGCCCCGACCTACCCGACGCTCGCCGGCATGGAACTGGTCGACTACAAGGTGCGCATCCTCTCGCCCGAGGCCGGCACGGCGGCGGTGACGCGGGTGGTCATCGAATCGGCGGACGATGCCGGTCGCGTGTGGCAGACCATCGGCGTCTCCGGCAACATCATCGACGCTTCGTACAACGCGCTGCACGACGCCATCACCTACAAGCTGCTGCTCGACGGCCTCGCCGAACGCTGAGATGGAAAGCGGATCCGACATGCCGCAGCCGGTCGGCTTCAAGCGGACCAAGGCGGCGCGCGGCGGCATCGACGCGCTCGAGGCGGCACCGGTCGTCATCCTCGCCCGCCCGCAGCTGGCGGAGAACGTCGGCACCACGGCCCGCGCCATGCTCAACTTCGGTCTCGGCGAGCTCCGGCTGGTGACACCCGGTTTCGGCTGGCCCAATGCCAAGGCGGTGGCGGCGGCCTCGGGTGCCGCGGAGATCCTGAACCGCATGCAGGTCTTCCCGACCGTGGCGGCGGCGGCCTTCGACCTGCACCACCTCTATGCGACCACGGCGCGCGATCGCGGCCTCGTCAAGGAGCAGCACGACCCGGCGAGTGCCGCGGCCGCCGCGCGGGCGCAGGTGGCAGCGGGACGGCGGGTCGGCCTGCTCTTCGGCCCCGAGCGCACCGGGCTCGACAATGACGAGTTGGCGCTGGCCGACGGCCTCGTCCGGATCGACGTCAACCCGCTCTTCCCATCGCTGAATCTCGCCCAGGCGGTGCTGCTCTGCGCCTATGAGTGGCGGCGGCAGGGGACCGAGCCGGCAGCCGTGGCGGACCCGGAGCCGGCGCCCAAGGCGGCGCTCGACGGGCTGCTTGGCCAGCTGCTCGCCGAGCTCGAGGATGCCGGCTTCTTTCGCTCGCCCGACCGGCGGGACTCGCTCGGCCGGGCGATCGCCGCCATGGTCGAGCGGATGCGGCTGACGGCACCGGAGGTTCAGCTCATGCGCGGCATCGTCAAGGAGTTGCGCCGAGGGCCGCTGAAGCCGCGCGGCGACGACGCCAGCTGACGTTGTCCACGCACGGTCGGCTCAGTGCCGACCGAGCACGGCCAGGACGTCGCGGGCCTCGTGCAGGTGTCGCGTGGCATCGGCGAGCACCCGGTCGGTGTCGCCGGCAAAGGTCGGTAGACCGGCGAGCAGCCCGAGCAGCGCCGCGTCGCGCTCGCCGGGCAGACGTTCGGCATGGCGCCTGGCAAGCTGACGGGCAGCCTCGGCATCGCCGAGCTGGCGCGCGGCGGTCGCCAGCACCAGCACCACTTCGCCGGCTTC
>CAZGUW010000180.1:0-9899 GCA_964528705.1 uncultured Geminicoccaceae bacterium | reverse complement strand
AGGAGCTCCAGCGAACGGGCGCGGATGGCCTTCTTGTCGAGCGTCAGGTGGTGGCGCAGCACGTTGCCGATCTGCTGGCCCACCGTCTCGAGCGGATCGAGCTCACCGCGCGGGTTGGCGATGATCATGGCGATGTCACGCCCGCGCAGCCGCCGCAGCGCTTCGGCATCGAGCTCGCCCATGTCGCGGCCGACGAAGCTGATGCGGCCGGCCTCGATGCGTCCGGGCCGCGGCACAAGGCGCATGATGGCCCGCGCCAGCATGGTCTTGCCGGAGCCGGACTCGCCCACCACGCCCACCACCTCGCCGGGGGCCAAAGCGAGGTCGATCTCCTTGAGCACCCGGTCGGGCTCGCCGCCATAGCGGGGAAAGGCGACGGTGAGCCCCTCGAGGGCGATGACGGGCTGCGGGGACTGCCGGTCGCTCATCGGGTGCGCGGATCGATGGCGAAGTAGATGAGGTCGACGATCAGGTAGATCACGAGCGAAAGGATCGCCGAATAGAGGACGAAGCCCATGACGGGATTGAGGTCGGCGTTGAGCACGCCGCCCACCGCATACTGACCGGCACCGCCCCAGGAGAAGACGATCTCGACGAGCACCGCCCCGCCGATGAGAAAGCCGTAGAGCACCGAGACGATGGTGACGACCGAGGGCAGCGCATTGCGCAGCGCCTTGCGCGCCACCACGCGCTCGGGCAGACCGCACATCTCCGCGTAACGGCTGAAGTCGCTCTCCAGCATGCGCTCCATGGTCGACTGGGTCATCTTCAGGATGGGCCCCGCATTGATCAGGCCAAGCGTCAGGACCGGCAGCACGAGATGGCCCGCGGCGTTGCGCAGGGCCGCCCAGTTGCCGGCGAGCGTGCTGTCGATCAGCAGCGAGCCCGTGATCTCGGTCGGTGGCAGGATCGCGAAGTCGAGCCGGCCGAGCGGCGCCGGGACGAGCGCCCAGGTCGTGTAGAAGAGGAAGATGAGCACGAGCCCGAACCAGAAATCCGGCAGGGCACCGGCGAAGAGGCCGTAGTAGTCGGCAGTGGTGCGCAGTAGACCCTTCTTGTAGCGGGCGCCGGCAACGCCGAGCGGCACGCCGATGGCGAGTGCTGCCAGCAGCGCGAGGGTGACGAGCTCGAGCGTCGCCGGGAAGCGCTGGGCGAGGTCGGTCGTGACCGGCAGCGTCGTCTGCCACGAGGTGCCGAGATCGCCCTGCACCACGTTGCGGAGATAGATCAGGAACTGCTCGAGCAGCGAACGGTCGAGGCCGAGCTCGGCCCGCAGCCGGGCGAGCCCGTCATCCGTGGCGAAGGGCCCGAGCATCATCACGGCGGGATCGCCCGGGATCAGCTTCAAGAGGAAGAACGAGACCAGCAGGATGCCGACGAGCTGGGGAGCCACGAAGAGCAGACGCCGGCCGAGATAGGACAGGAGCTGCATCAGGCCACCGCCAGCCTGGCGCGGCGGCGCGCCTCGAGCTCGCCGGCCAGCGCCCGCCGGCGGGCGGGATCGGCCAGCACCTCGACGCTCGAGCCGATGAGGGCGAAACCGAAGACGGTGACCGCGAGCGCCAGTCCCGGAAAGATCGACGGCCACCAGTGGCCGGTGATGATGCTCTGGAAACCCATGGCGATCATGCTGCCCCATTCGGGCGTCGGCGCCTCGACGCCGGCGCCGATGAAACTGAGGGCAGCGGTGAGCAGGATTGCCCAGCCGATGTTCACCGAAAGCTGCGCCAGCACCGGCGCCATGGCGTTGGGAACGACGTGGCGGCGGATGATCTGGAGGTCGGAGACGCCGGCGATGTAGGCTGCCTCGACATAGCGCATGCGGCGGATGGAGAGAACCTGGCCGCGCATCAGTCGCAAATAGATGGGCGTATTGACGAAGGCGACGGCGATCACGACCGACTGCAGGCTCTGGCCGAGCACGGCCACGACCGCGATCGCGAAGACGAAGACCGGAAACGCCTGCAGCACGTCGGCGGCGCGCATGACGAAGCCGGCGGCAAACATGCCGATGCCGCGCTGCGCTTCGTAGTAGCCGGCGGCTGCACCCAGCGCCGAGCCGACGACCGCCGAGATCAGTGTGCCGGCAAGGGCGATGGCGAGGTCGATGCGCGGGGCGTAGATGACGCGCGAGAAGATATCCATGCCCGTCGCGTCGGTGCCCATCACATGCGGCCAGCCGGGCGGCTTGAGGAAATCCACCGGGCTCGCCTGCACCGGGTTGTAGGGCGCCACCCAGGGCGCCAGCACCGCCAGCACGACGACGGTCGCGACGATGACGTAGCCCAGCGCGTAGGCCGGGCGCGCCCGGAGCAGCGCCAGGAAGAAGGCGATGCCGCCCGGGCCGCCGGCCATGGCCGACGACCCGGATGCAGCACCGTCACGCGAGGCGGGCGATGCGGCCATGGCTTCTGGAGATCCGCTCGTCAGGCGCGATGGAAGTCCTGAAAGCGGATGTTGTTGGAGGTGTAGTAGGTGAAGCCCTCGAGGTCGGCCTTCCGCGCCATGGTGTAGTTGGGATAGGCGATGAAGGTCCAGGGCGCCTCGCTCATGATGATGCCCTGCGCTTCCTTCATCATGGCGAGCCGCGCTTCCTCGTCCGCCGTCGCCGCTGTCTCGGCGATCAGGCGGTCGACCTCGGCGTTCTCGTAATTGCTGTAGTTCACGTAGGACTCACTGTCGAAATAGAGCGTCAGCGAGTAGCCGGGATCGGGGCACCAGGGGCTGTCGACATAGAAGATCATCGGCTGGCCGCGCTCGGTGACGGCATTGTAGAAGGAGCCCGCCGGGACCTTCTTGAGCTCGAGCTCGACGCCGATCTCGCGCAGCGCCGTCTGGTAGATGATGGCGATGGGCTCCTGCACCGGATCGCCGGCATTGTAGGCCAGCGAGGTGGTGAAGCCGTCGCCGGCGCCGGCCAGCAGCTCCTTGGCCTTGGCCGGGTCGTAGCTGTACTCGAAGAACTCGTCCGAGAAGCCCGGGTAGATGTTCGGCATGCAGCCGTTCAGCGGCGTGGCGAGCCCCTGGTAGACCGCGTCCAGCACCTGCTGCTGCGGGAAGGCGAAGTTCATCGCCCGACGCACGTCGACATTGTCGAAGGGCGGCGTCTTGGCGTTGAGCTCGATCCAGATCATGAACGAGGCCGGCACCGTCTCGACCGCGACGTTCGGCACGTTCTGCAGGCTGATGATCTCGAGCGGCTGCAGGTACTGGGCGATGTCGACCGCCCCGCCCTGGAGCAGCTGGACGCGCGCCGCCGAGGTCGGCACCTCGCGGAAGACGACCGTGTCGATGGCGGGCTTGCCGCCCCAGTAGTCGTCGCGGGCCGCGAAGACGGCCTGCTGGCCGCGGGTGAGCTGCTGCAGGCGGTAGGGGCCGAAGCCGGCGCTGTCGTTTTCGATGAACTTCCTGGCCCAGGGATCGTCCGTGCCGCCGACCTCCTTGCACTTCGTGCTGTCGTAGACCGGCGTGTAGAGATTGGTCTGGATCTTGAGCAGCAGCGGGTTGGGCTCGGCCGTGTTGAACGAGACGACGTACTTGTCCTCGACCCGGACGTCGTCCGGGCTCGTGAGGCCGGAAACGGCCGTGTAGAAGGCGCCGAGCGCCCCCAGCTCGAAGGCGCGGTTCCAGGTCCAGCGCACGTCCTCGGCGGTGAGCTCGTTGCCCCAGTTGCTCATCACGCCTTCGCGCAGCTTGAAGACGACGCGCGTGCCCGAAGGATCGAGCTCCCAGCTCTCGGCGAGCTTGCCGACCATGTTCACGCCGCCGGGCAGGTCGGCGTGGAACGAGATGTCCTCGCGGCTCGCACTCGGCACGCCGGCATCCGGGATCTTCTCGAAGCCGAGCAGGCCGTCATAGAGGGCACCGATCGCCTCGAACGTGCCGAGGCTCACATCGAAATTGCAGTCCAGGCTCTGCGGCGTCGCCGGGGCGGCGATGACCATCGTCGAGCCGGCCTGCGCATGGGCGCTCGGGATCGAGAGGATGCGCGGCATCACGGCAGCGCCGGCGATGGCCGATGTGGTGCGGAAGAAGGTGCGACGATCGAGGTACGGCAGCCGAGGGTCCGACATGGGGGCTCCTGTTTTCTGGGCGGTGGCGGAGTCGGTTGTTCGTTGGGTGGTCAGACCACCCGAAGGCGTCATCGACGGACCATCATCGACGACCAACCGCTCGCGTCAAGCAGCAAATTCCTTGCCAACCGAAGCGATCAGGGCAATTCTGGCTGCACTCGAGCAGGAGCCGGCCCGGGCCGACGATTGATCCGCTGGTCGGAACAATATGAACTCTTCAGACCAATATCCGACATCAATGGCGAATCCGGATACACCGGCGCCGGTCACCCAGCGCGCCCTCGCCCGCATCCAGGACATGCTGCGCTCAGGCGCCTTCCCGCCTGGTTCCAGCCTGCCGCCGCAGCGCCGGCTCGCGGACGAGCTGCAGGTCAGCCGCGCGTCGCTGCGCGAGGCGCTCTCGATCCTCGGCACGCTCGGCATCATCCGGGTCGAGCACGGCCGCGGCACCTTCGTCGCCGGCAGGGGCGACGACGACCAGGCCGGCGATCCCGCGCCGGCGGCCCCGCGCTTCAAGGGGCGCTACTCCGAGGCGGAGGTCTACCAGTTCCGCTGCATCATCGAGCCGCGCGCCGCCGCCCTGGCAGCGCTCCGCCTGACCCCGGAGGAGATCGAACGGCTGGAGAGCACCAACCGCGACTTCGCCCGGGCGACCCGCGAGCTCGACCTCGTCGCCAGCGCCGAGACCGACTGGGACTTCCACGACCTGCTCATGCAGTACTCGCACAACCGCCTGCTGCTCGATATCTATCACGACTGCCGGCCGGTCATGATCGAGAGCCAGCGCCTGCCGCTGGCCAGGCGCAGCCGGCTGCTGGAGCCGATCGGCGAGCACGAGCGCCTGCTCAAGGCACTGAAGATGCACGACCCGGACGGCGCCAGCTACTACATGCGGATGCATATCAGCCGGGCTGCCGACCGCATCGGCCTGAGCTTCGTCGACGTCGGCTGACCCGGCCGGGCACATGGGAGGAATGATGAGATGACAGCGATCGAGCGGGGGACAGCAGGTTCGGCGGCGGCCATCGGGCGCGCCATCGCTGCCGGCGAGGTCGACCCGGTGGCACTGACCGAGCATCTCCTGGAGCGCATCGCCGCCACGGGCGAGCCGGTCTTCATCACCGTCACCGCCGCCCGGGCGCGGGCCGAGGCGGAGGCAGCCCGCTCACGCCAGGCCGCCGGCCGGCCGCTCTCACCGCTCGACGGCGTGCCGGTCGCCTGGAAGGATCTCGTCGACATCGCCACGAGCCCGACCACCGCCGGCTCCTCGCTCTATCGCGACAGCGCCGTCAAGGACACGGACGCGCCCTGCGCCGCCCGCCTCGCCGCCGCCGGCATGGTGACGCTCGGCAAGGTCAACCTCACCGAGTTCGCCTATTCCGGCCTCGGCCTGAACCCGCATTTCGGCACGCCCGCCAACCCCCACGACCGGGCCACGCGCCGAGCACCTGGCGGCTCGTCCTCGGGCTCGGCCGTCGCCGTGGCCTCCGGCCTCGCCCCCGTCGCCATTGGCACCGACACCGGCGGCTCCGTCCGCATCCCCTCTGCCTTCAACGGCCTCGTCGGCTACAAGAGCTCGGAAGGTCGGATCGACAAGCGCGGCGTCTTCCCCCTCTCCGAGACACTCGACAGCGTCGGCCCCATCGGCCGCACGGTCGAGGACTGCATCCTCGTCGAGACGCTGCTCCGCGGTGCCGCGACCAGCGCCGTGCGCCGCGCGCCCCTGGCCGACCAGCGCTTCGTGATGGCGACCAACGCCGTGCTCGACGAGATCGAGCCCGAGATCGCCACCGCCTTCGAGGCGGCGATCGACGACCTCGCGAAGGCGGGGGCGCGGATCGAATCCCGCCCGGTACCGGTGCTGGACGAGGTGATCCGGGTCACGGCCGAGCACGGCACGCTCACCGCGGCCGAGGCCTATACCGTTCACAAGTCCCTGGTGGACGGCCACGAGGCCGAGCGCATCGACCGCCGCGTGGTGTCGCGCATCCTGAACGGCAAGCGGATGTCGGCCGCCGACGTGCTGATCATCCAGAGGGAGCGCCGGCGCCTCATGGCCGAGCTCGCGGCCGACCTCGACGGCGCCGTCCTCGTCATGCCGACCACCGTCCACGTCGCCCCGCCGATCGCCCCGCTCGAGGCGGACGAGGCCCTCTTCCACAGCACCAACCTGCGCACGCTCCGCAACACCATGCTCGGCAACTTCCTCGACCTCTGCGGCCTCGCCATCCCGAGCGGCTACACGCCGGCCGGGATGCCGGCGAGCATCCTCTTCAGCCTGCCCGGGGGCGAGGACGACCGGCTCCTCTCGCTCGGCCTCGAGCTCGACCGGGTGCTCCTGCCCCGGCGGCTCTGATGGCGGGCTCCATGTTCACGTCCGACAGGCAGCAGGGAGAAAAAACGTCATGAGCAGAAAGCGGGTCGTCGCCGCCGCCCAGCTGGGCCCCATCGCCCGGTCCGAGAGCCGCGAGCAGGTGGTCCGGCGCCTCCTCGCCCTCCTCGCCGAGGCGAAAGGCAAAGGTGTGGAGTTCATCGTCTTCCCGGAGCTGGCGCTCACCACCTTCTTTCCGCGCTGGATGATGGAGGACGAGGCCGAGCTCGACAGCTTCTACGAAGGCAAGCTGCCCGGCCCTGCCGCCGCCCCGCTCTTCGAGGCCGCCAAGGCCGCCGGCATCGGCTTCTATCTCGGCTATGCCGAGCGCTTCGTCGAAGCCGGCCGCGTGCGCCGCTTCAATGCCGCGATCACCGTCGCACCCAATGGCGAGATTGTCGGCAAGTATCGCAAGGTCCACCTGCCGGGCCATGCCGAGCCGCAACCGAATCGCGCCTTCCAGCACCTCGAGAAGCGCTATTTCGAGCCGGGCGACCTGGGCTTTCCCGTCTTCGAGGCGCTGGGCGGCCGGGTCGGCATGCTCATCTGCAACGACCGCCGCTGGCCCGAGGCCTACCGGGTCATGGGCCTGCAGGACGTCGAGCTCGTCTGCCTCGGCTACAACACTCCACTCGACCACGCCGGCCACGAGCCGATCAACGTGCTGACCGGCTTCCACAACGCCCTCTCGATGCAGGCCGGCGCCTACCAGAACGCCAGCTGGGTCATCGGCACCGCCAAGTGCGGCCGCGAGGAGGGTTCGCTCATGCTCGCCGACAGCATGATCATCGCCCCGTCCGGCGAGATCGTGGCGAAGGCCACGACCATGGAGGACGAGCTGGTCACCGCCACCATCGATCTCGACATGGGTCTCCCCTACAAGGAGACCTTCTTCGACTTCGCCCGTCACCGCGAGCCGGCGAGCTACCGCCTGCTCACCGAGCGCAAGGGGGCAGGTGACATGCTGCCACCGTTACGGGGTGCTGGAATCGACTAGACTGACCGGGCTCGAATACCGGTCCCTGGTCCGCTTCATGCCCTTTACCCGCAGCCGCTTCCTCACCGCCGATCAGGCGCTGCTCGGCATCGCCCTTTTCGGCCTCGTCGGCGGCGGGCTCGCCTGGTGGCTCTGGGACCCCGCCGTCGCCCGCTGGTTCTGGCGGATCGGCACCGTCGTGGTGCTCCTGGACCTGGTGGTCGAGATCGCCCGCAACCTGCGGCGCGGCGAGACCGGCGTCGACATCCTGGCCGCCCTCTCCATGAGCGGTGCCCTGCTGCTCGACGAGACGCTCGCCGGCAATATCGTGGCACTGATGTTCAGCGGCGGCACCATGCTCGAGGCGGTGGCCGACCGGCGCGCCCGGCGCGAGCTCACGAGCCTGCTCGGCCGCACGCCGCGCACGGCGCACCGCGACACGGGCGAGGGCCTCGAGGACGTGGCGATCGAGGCGGTGCAGCCCGGCGACCGGCTGCTGGTCAAGACGGGCGAGGTCCTGCCGGTCGACGGCATGCTCGAGGGCGCCCCCGCCCTCCTCGACGAATCGGCGCTCACCGGCGAGGCGCTGCCGGTCGAGCGGCCGGTCGGCGACACGCTCGCCAGCGGCACGCTCAATGCCGGCGCCCCCTTGCGGCTGCGCGCCACTGCCACCGCCGAGGCCAGCACCTATGCCGGCATCGTGCGGCTGGTCGAGGCGGCGCAGCGCGAGAAGGCACCCTTCGTCCGGCTCGCCAATCGCTACGCGATGATCTTCCTGCCGGCGAGCCTGGCGCTCGCCGGCCTCGCCTGGCTCGGCTCCGGCGACCCGGCACGGGCACTCGCCGTGCTGGTGGTGGCCACCCCCTGCCCGCTGATCCTGGCCGCACCCGTGGCCATCATGGCCGGCATCTCGGCGGCGGCCCGGCGCGGCATCCTGGTCAAGGGCGGCGGTGCCCTCGAGACGCTCGCCCGGGTCCGCACGCTCGTCTTCGACAAGACCGGCACGCTCACCACGGGCCTCGCCCGGATCGCCGGGATCGACCGCTATGGCGAAGCGACGGAGACCGAGCTCCTGCGCCTCGCCGCCTCGCTCGACCAGTTCTCGACCCACCCGATCGCCGCGGCCCTCAGGCGCACCGCCGAGCGCCGCGGGCTCCGGCTCGCCATGGCCGAGGCCATCGAGGAGGCGCCCGGCACCGGCATTGCCGGGCGTGTCGAGGGGCGCAATGTGCGGCTTGGCAGCCTCGCCTTCGCCGCCGACGGCATGGGCGTGGACGAGGCCGAGGGAATCGCTGCCGGCACGCTGCGTCGGGCGGCCCGCGACGGTGCTGCCATCGTCTTCATCGGTGTCGACGTCGGGCTCGCCGGCGCCTTCCTCGTGACCGACGAGATCCGGCCCGAGACCCCGCGCACGCTGCGCGACCTGCATCGGGCCGGCATCGGCCGCGTCGTCATGCTGAGCGGCGACCGCCATGACGTCGCCGAGGCGGTGGCTGGCGCCGTCGGCGTCGACACCGTGCTCGCCGACCGCTCGCCGGAGGACAAGGTGGACGCCGTCCGGGCCGAGCGCGCCGACGCGGTCACCGTCATGGTGGGCGACGGGGTCAACGACGCCCCTGCCCTCGCCGCCGCCGATGTCGGCGTCGCCATGGGCGCCCGCGGCGCCGGGGCGGCGAGCGAGGCGGCCGACATCGTGCTGCTCGTCGACCGACTCGACCGGCTGGGCGACGGCATCCGTATCGCCCGCCATACGCGGCGCATCGCGCAGCAGAGCGTCGTCGCCGGCATGGCGCTCTCGACCGCCGGCATGATCGTCGCGGCACTGGGCCACCTGCCGCCCGTGGCCGGTGCGCTGGTGCAGGAGGTGATCGACGTGGCGGTCATCCTGAACGCGCTCCGCGCCGTCGGCGGCGGCCTGCCCGCCGCCATGAAGGGACAGATCGAGCCCGGCGAGCTCCACCGGCTCAAGGCCGAGCATGCCGGCCTCGCCCCGGCCCTCGACCGGCTGGCGCGCCTCGCCGGGCGGCTGGACGGCGCCCGCGACGGCGCACTCATGGCGGAGCTGCGCGCCGTCGACGCGCTCCTGCAGGAGAAGATCCTGCCGCACGAGCGGGCCGACGAGCAGGAGCTCCATCCGAGCCTCGCCCATGTCCTCGGCGGCCGCGACCCGATGGCCGCCATCAGCCGCACCCATCGCGAGATCGGCCACCTGATCCGTCGCTTCCACCGGCTGGTGGCGGAGCTGCCGGAAGCAGGCCCGGACGAGGAGGAACGGACCGAGCTGCGCCGCGCCCTCTACGGGCTCGACGCCATCCTCCGCCTGCACTTCGCGCAGGAGGACGAGATCTACGAGAGCGTCGCGGCGGAGACCGGCGGCCGGTGAACGGTCAGCGCATCTCCACGATGATCGTGGACGAGGAAGGCAAGGCGATCGGCGCGCAGCGTAGTCTACCTACGTGAGCACCGATCGTCCGCAGCC
>CAZGUW010000179.1:266-9943 GCA_964528705.1 uncultured Geminicoccaceae bacterium | reverse complement strand
CCCGCTCGAACTCGCCGGTGTCGTAGAGCTCGCCGGCGGCGGTCGTGTAGGGCATCTGCGACGGCTTGATGAAGTTCAGGCGCCGCAGCTCGGTCGGCTCCATGCCGAGCTCGCGCGCGGCGGCGTCGATCAGCCGCTCCATGCAGTAGATCGACTCGGGCCGCCCCGCCCCGCGATAGGCGTCGACCGGCACGGTGTTGGTGAAGACGCCGGTGACGGCATAGGTCATCGCCGGGATGTCGTAGACGCCGGGCAGCACCTTGAGCGCCGCACCGGTCGGGATGAACGGCGCGAAGAAGTAGTAGTACGCACCCATGCTGGCGATGGTGGAGACCCTGAGGCCGAGGATGCGGTGGTCGGCGTCGAGCGCCAGCTCCGCCGTGGTGACGTGGTCGCGCCCCATGGAGTCGGAGAGGAAGCCCTCGGAACGATCCGACGTCCACTTGACCGGCCTGCCGAGGCTCTTCGCCGCCAGCGCCGCCATCGTGTACTCGGGATAGAACATCGCCTTCATGCCGAAGCCGCCGCCGACATCCGGCGTCAGGACGCGCACCTTGGCCGGGTCCATGCCGAGATTCTGCGCCAGCGTGTCGCGGAAGGCCCAGCCGCCCTGCGTGCAGGTATGCACGGTGAGCTTGCCGGCGGACTTGTCGAACTCGGCGACCGCGGCACGCGGCTCCATCGCGTTGCAGACCAGGCGGTTGTTGATCAGCTCGATCTTCGTGACATGCGCCGCCTTGGCGAACGCTTCGTCGACCTTGGCCTCGTCGCCGTGGAACCAGTCGAAGGCGATGTTGCGCGGCGCATCGGGATGGATCTGCACGCGGCCCGGCTCGGTCGCCTGCGCGGTGCCGGCCACGGCCTCGAGCTCCTCGTAGTCGACCTCGACGAGCTCGGCCGCATCCTTGGCCTGGGTGAGCGTCTCGGCGACGACGAAGGCGACGTTGTCGCCGACATAGTGGACCTTGCCGGTGCAGAGGATCGGGTGCGGGGGATCGGCGCGCTCGCTGCCGTCCTTGTTGGTGATCGGGATGAAGCAGGGCACCGCGGCGCCCTCCGGCCCGAAATCCTTGGCGGTGAAGACGCCGAGCACGCCGGGCGCCTGCGCGGCGGCGGTGGTGTCGATCGAGCGGATGCGGGCATGGGCATGCGGCGAGCGGACCACGTAGCCGTACGCCTGGCCGTCGATGCTGATGTCGTCCGTGTAGCGGCCATGGCCGGTGACCAGCCGCTGATCCTCCACCCGCCTGACCGGTTGGCCAACGCCGAACTTCGCCATCCTATCCTCCCAAGCTGCGCTGCGCCGCGCGATCAATGATGCCGGGCGGGATTTTAGGCCGAGGCGACGCCAGCACAACCGTGTCGTGGCGAAAATCGGTCGCACCGCAGCGCCGGACCCTGCGACAGAACAGGGCTTTACCGGCACCGTGGGCCGGTTATGCTCACATGCAACAAAGGCGACCCGACGCCTGGCGCGAACCAGGCGACGGGACGGGGAGGCACATGGCAGTTCTCGAGCTCGTTGGCATTGCCAAGCATTTCGGAGCGATCGAGGCCTTGCGCGGGGTCGATCTCACGCTCGAGGACGGCGAGGTGCTGGGCCTCATGGGTGACAACGGCGCCGGCAAGTCGACCCTCGTCAAGATCATTGCCGGGAACTTCCCGCCTTCGGCCGGGCAGATCAGGATCGATGGCCAGGCCATGCACTTCCACAAGCCCGTGGACGCGCGCGAGGCCGGCGTCGAGGTCGTCTACCAGGACCTGGCACTCTGCGATAACCTCTCGGCAGCCGCGAACATCTTCCTCGGCCGCGAGATCAAGCGGAAGTTCGGCTTCCTGCGCTTTCTCGACTTCGGCAGCATGTACCAGCGGGCCGGCGAGCTCATCGAGGAGCTGCAGTCCGAGACCCGCCCGCGCGACCTCGTCCGCCAGATGTCGGGCGGCCAGCGCCAGGCCGTGGCGATCGCCCGCACGCGGCTGTCGGAGCCGCGCATCGTCCTGATGGACGAGCCGACCGCCGCCATCAGCGTGCGCCAGGTCGCCCAGGTGCTCGACCTCATCCGCCGCCTGCGCGACCAGGGCATCGCCATCATCCTGATCAGCCACCGCATGCCCGACGTCTTCGCCGTCTGCGACCACGTCGCCGTCCTGCGGCGCGGCAGCCTCGTGGCCGACAAGTCGGTCGCCGACACCTCGCCGGAAGAGGTGACGGGTCTGATCACCGGCGCCATCGCCTCGGCTTGAAGGGTCAGGGTTCGAGATGAGCACTTCCGTCGAGATCTCCGACGTCACCCGGATCAGGGAGCAGAGCTGGTTCGCCTCGCTCCTTGCCAACCAGGCGCTCTGGGTGACCGTCGCCGTGGCGCTGATCTGCATCGCCACCGCGATCGAGCAGCCGGACTCGTTCGCCACCAAGAACAACTTCCACAACATCACCCGCAACTTCGCCGCCATCGGCATCATCGCCATGGGCATGACCGCGGTGATCATCACCGGCGGGATCGACCTTTCCGTGGGCTCGGTGATGGCGCTGAGTGCCATCATCGCGGCGCGCCTGCTCGAAGCCGGGTTCGACTGGTATGTCGGGGTGGCCGGCGGAATCATGGCGGGGCTCGTCGTCGGCGCCGTCAACGGTGCCCTGATAGCCCATCTCAAGCTGCCACCTTTCGTGGTCACGCTCGGCATGCTGTCGATCGCCCGCTCGCTCGCCATCGTCGCGTCGGACAACCGGGTGATCTACCAGTTCGGCGAGGGCGGCGACACGTTCAAATGGCTCGGCGGCGGCCGCCTGGACCTCCCCTGGATCGACGGGGACGTGCTGCCGCTCTCCAACATGTTCGTCGTGCTCATCGTCATGGCGATCATCATGTCCATCGTGCTGAGGACGACCTCCTGGGGCCGCTACCTCTTCGCCATCGGCGGCAACGAGCACGCCGCCCGGCTGACCGGCATCCCGGTCGACCGGATCAAGATCCAGGTCTACATGTTGGCCGGCCTGACCGCCGCCATCGCGGGCATTCTCTCGGCCGGCTACGGCGGCTCGGCCTCGAACGGCATGGGCAAGACCTACGAGCTCTACGTCATCGCCGCCACGGTGATCGGCGGCGCCAACCTGATGGGCGGCAAGGGCAGCATCTACGGCGCCTTCATCGGCGCCGCGCTGATCTTCCTGATCCGCAACAGCCTGATCATGTTCGGGGTCGATGCCAATTGGTACGACCTCTTCGTCGGGCTCTTCATCATTCTCGCGGTGCTGCTCGAGCGGCTCCGCGGCAGGACGCGCGGGTAGGCCCCGCACGTGGTCGAACTTCGACTGACAAGGGAGGTCAGACAGTGAAGAAGCTACTTTTGGGTGCGGTCGCGGCAGCGGCGCTCATCGCGTTCGGCGCACCGGAGAGCCAGGCCCAGGACAAGCTGGTGCTGGCGCTCGTGCCGAAGAACGTCAACAATCCGTTCTTCGATCAGGCACGCGACGGCTGCAAGAAGGCCGAGGCCGAACTCGGCGACATCGAGTGCCTCTATATCGGCCCGGGCGAGCATGGCGGCGGCGAGGAGCAGGTCCAGGTGCTCTCCGACCTCGTCGCCCGCGGGGTGGACGGCATCGCCGTGTCGCCCTCGAATGCCGCGGCCGTGGTGGCACCCCTGCTCGAAGCGCAGGCCGCCGGCATCCCGGTCCTGACCTGGGACAGCGATCTGCTCGCCGACAACCTCGACCTGCGCATCGCCTATGTCGGCACCAAGAACTACGACATCGGCGTCAACCTGGCGAACCGGCTCATGGAGCTGAAGCCGGACGGTGGCAGCATCTGCATCCAGTCGGGCGGTGCGGCGGCGGCCAACCACAACGAGCGCATGCAGGGCATCCGCGACACGCTCGCGGGCGAGGCCAGCAGCGAGCCGCCCGGCAACCGGCTCGAGGGCGCCAATGGCTGGACCGAGATCGACGGCTGCCCGCTCTACACCGATGACGACTTCATGCGCGCCAACCAGCAGCTCGAGGACATCCTGGCCCGCGAGCCGGACCTCGACGCCTTCGTGCCCACCGGCGGCTTCCCGCAGTTCGTGCCCGACGCCTACCGGGCCGCGGTCACCCCGCACAAGGGCCGGCTCGAGAGCGGTGAACTCGCCCTCGTCGTCGCCGACACCCTGCCGGTCCAGATGGACCTGATGGCCGAGGGCCTGTCGCTCGGCCAGGTCGGCCAGCGGCCCTTCGAGATGGGCTACAAGTCGATGTATTTCCTCCGTGACATCGTCAAGGACGGCAAGAATCCCGAGGATCCGACCTATACCGGCCTCGATGTCTGCTCGCCCGAGAACGCGGATACCTGCATCGGCGGCTGACCCGCTCCACGGTACGTGACGGACGAGCCCCCGGCCGCGCGGTCGGGGGCTCTCCCTTTTTCAGGCGGGCACGGCCACGAGCTCGCGCAGCACCGCGTCGAGGCAGAGGCGCCCGGCCTCCGTCAGCCGCAACACGCCGGCCTCGGCCGCCAGATGCCCGGCCTTCTCGAGGCGGGACCGGGCGCGCGAGTCGAGCCGGCTCCGCCAGCCCGGATCGAGCGCCGCCAGCCTGGATTCCGGCACGCCCTCGGCCAGCCTGAGGCCCGTGAGCAGCGCCTCGACCACGAGATCCTCCGGCGTCAGCACCTCGCGCTCGAGCTCGCCGTGCCCCCTTTGCTCGACCGAGCGCAGCCACGCCTCCGGTGCGCGCAGCGTCGCGGTGCCGACCCGCCCCGCCCCTGCCGGCAACCGGCCGAAGGCGCCCGGGCCGATGCCGATATAGGGCTCGTAGCGCCAGTAGGTGAGGTTGTGCCGGCACGCGCCGCCGGGCCGCGCATGATTGGAAACCTCGTAAGCACCGAACCCGGCCGCATCGGTGAGCTCCTGGGTCAGCTCGAAGAGGGCCGCCTGCCGGTCGTCGCGCGGCGTCACGAGCAGCCCCGCCCGCTGCCGTGCATGGAAGACCGTGCCCGGCTCGATGGTCAGCTGGTAGAGCGAGAGATGCTCGCCGGCGAGCTCGAGCACCCGGCCGAGCTCCTCACGCCAGGCCGACACGGTCTGCCCCGGGCGGGCATAGATCAGGTCGAACGACCAGCGCGGGAAGATGCGCCGGGCAAGCTCGATCGCGGCAATCGCCTCGGCGGTATCGTGCTCGCGGCCGAGCGCCTTCAGCGCCCCGTCGTCCAGCGCCTGCACGCCGATCGAGGCGCGATCGACGCCGGCGGCGCGGTAGTCGGCAAAGCGCCCGGCCTCCACCGAGGTGGGATTGGCCTCGAGCGTGATCTCCAGCGCCGGGTCAGCCACGAAATGACCGACGGCACGATCGATGACCGCAGCCGTGGTCGCGGGCGGCATCAGGGATGGCGTGCCGCCCCCGAAGAAGATCGAGGTCAGCCGCCGGAATCCAACCTCCGCGGCGAAATGGTCGAGCTCCGCCAGTAAGCCTTTGCGCCAGCGCTCCTGGTCGACATCGGCACGCGCGTGGCTGTTGAAGTCGCAATAGGGGCACTTGGCCCGGCAGAATGGCCAATGGACGTAGAGCGCTATGTTCCGGGGTTCACTCATCGGTCCAGCCCGGGACCGTAGACATCGGCCAGAGCATGACCGGCGAGGAAGGGATCGCGCGGATCGACCAGGAGCTTCTCCTCGGCGTAGATCCATCCCCGTCCGCTCACCCGAGGACGGATCGCCGGCCGGCCCGCCACTTCGCCCAGCGCCCGGATGCCGGCCTCGAAGCGGCTGCCGATGATCGAGTGGAAGGTGGTGGCAGAATCACCCCCCGCCCTGCCCCGGGCATGCAGCAGCGCCAGCCGTGCCGAGCTGCCCGTCCCGCAGGGCGAGCGGTCGATGCGCCCGGGCGGCATGACCGTCGCGTTGACCCTCCGGCCCTCAGCTTCGTCCATGAACATCAGGTAGGCCAACCCCTCGATGCCGGGCCGCTCCGGATGGACCGGTTGCCAGCGACGCTGCGCCTCCTCGAGGATCGCCATGCCGGCATCGACCAGCCGGCGCGCGGCGCCCGGCGCGATCTCGAGGCCGAGCGGTGCTGCCTCGACCAGCAGGTAGAAGACCCCGCCGAAGGCGATCGCCGCCTCGACCCGGCCCAGCCCCTCGACCTGAAAGCAAAGCCCGTCCTCGACGACGAAGCTCCAGGGCATGTCGAGCTGCACGCGCTCGCACTTGCCGTCGCGGCAGGTCGCGATCACCGGCACCGGCCCCGCCGCCGTGTCGAGCACGAGCCGTGTCTCCGGCTCGCGCATCGCCACCCGCCCGGTCTCCAGCACGGCGGTGGTCACGCAGACGGCGTTCGAGCCCGACATGGCGTGGCAGGTATCCGGCTGCATGACGATGAAGCCGACATCGGTGCCGGGCTCGATCGGGTCCAGGAGCAGGATCGCCGAGGCCTGCGGCCCCCCCCCGCGGCTCGAGGATGCAGAACCGCCGGAGCCCGTCATCGACGGTGTTGAGATGGACGAGCTTCTCCAGCACCGAACGGCCCGGGATCGCCGGGGCACCCGCCACGATCACCTTGCCGATCTCGCCCTCGGCATGGACGGCGACGAGATGGAGCGCCTCTTGCGGTCGTGTCACGTCATGGTCCCCGACTTGCACAGGTCTGCAGCCCTGCCTATACCCGGGCGCACGCCGAGCGGCCAGAATCCCGCACCGCCGGGCGCCTGCCACCCGTCATTTTCCTGCCGTTCCTCGTCTTCTCCACGATCGGTCGATAGAGCCTTGGCGCTGCCCCGCATCACCACCGCCACCGTCGTCAAGCTGATCGTCGCCTCGCTCGCCGTCGGCCTCGCCCTCGCCTGGCTAGGCATGGACCCGATCGACCTTCTCTACTGGGCACGCGACGGCATCACCGACGTTCTGGGCGATGCCAGCGGCTGGGTGCAGTGGGCGCTGAAGTACATCTTCATCGGCGCCGTCGTCGTGGTGCCGATCTGGCTCGTGCACTATCTCTGGCGGGTCTTGCGCGGCAAGTCCTGAGCCCGCTCAGTTCGTGGCGCCCAGCACCCTGTCGAACCAGCTCTTGACCGTGTGCAGCACGTAGCCGTCGCCCTCACGGCGTGCCGGGGAGGGCTTCGCCTGCGGCAGCGCCAGGCCGGCCAGCACCTCGACGGGTGCCGTCTCGGCCATCACCTCGCGCCAGATCCGCGCCGGCAGGTCGGCGCCCGAGACGCCGGGCATCGGCCGGTTGTCGTCGCGACCGACCCAGACCCCCATCGTGTAGGCACCGGCGAAGCCGACGAACCAGGCATCGCGGCTGTCCTGCGTCGTGCCGGTCTTGCCGAAACCCTGCCGGTCCGGCAGCGCAGCCGCCCGGCCGGTGCCGCGACGCACGACATTGCCCAGCATGTTGCGCATCTGCCGGGCGATCTCCGGCGCCACCACCTGCGCCTCGACGGCCCGATGCGCGTAGAGCTCGCCCGCCGCGGCGTCGGTCACCCGCTCGACGCCGAAGGGCGGCCGGCGCTCGCCATCCAGGGCGAAGACCTGATAGGCCGCGGTCAGCTCGAGCGGCACGACCTCCGAGGTGCCGAGCGCCAGCGACGGCACCGGCCGGAGCTCGCTCGTGATGCCGAGCAGCCGCGCCCGCTCGGCGACCTCCTCCATGCCGACCTCCTGCCCGAGGCGGACGGCAACCGTATTGATGGAGAGCGCCAGCGCCTCGTCGAGCGTCACCCTGCCATAGCGCTTGCCGCCCGGATTGCCGGGCGTCCAGCCGTCGATCGTGAAGGGCACGTCCTCGACCACGTCATCCGGGCTGTAGCCGTCCTCGAGCGCCGCCAGGTAGACGAAGGGCTTGAATGCCGAGCCGGGCTGGCGATGCCCGGCACTGGCGCGGTTGAAGCGGTCGCGGCGATAGGCGCGACCACCCACCATGGCCCGTATCGCCCCGTTCGCATCGAGCAGCACGACCGCCGCCTCGATCCCCGGCTGCTCCCGCAACTGGCTCGCCACTGCCGCTTCGGCAACGCGCTGCAGGCGGGGATCGAGGGTGGTCCGCACCACCCAGTCGGTCTCGGGCTTGCCCAGATGCTCGGTCAGGCCGTCGAGCACCCAGTCGACGAAATGCCCGGCCAGCTCGGAGCCGCCGGCCGGTGCCAGCCGGGCCGGCGCCGCCCGGGCCGAGGCCGCCTCTTCGGCCGTGATCTTGCCGGTCTCGACCATCAGCCGAAGCACGGTCGAAGCCCGGCGGTTGGCGCGATCCAGGTCGACCGTAGGTGCCAGGCGCGACGGCGCCTGCAGCAGGCCGGCGAGCAGCGCCGCCTCGGCGAGATCGACGCGGGCCGCCGGCTTGCCGAAATAGCGCTGTGCTGCCGCCTCGACCCCGTAGGCGCCGGCGCCGAGATAGACGCGGTTGAGGTAGAGCTCGAGAATCTGGTCCTTGCTCAGCCGCGCCTCGAGCCAGAACGCCAGGATCAGCTCCTGGATCTTGCGCCTGAGCGAGCGGTCAGGTGTGAGGAAGAGGTTCTTCGCCAGCTGCTGGGTCAGCGTGCTGCCGCCCGCCACCACCCCGCCGGCCCGCAGGTTGCTGACGAGGGCCCGCAGCGTGCCGCGCACGTCGAGCCCGAAATGACTGTAGAACCGCCGGTCCTCGGTGGCGATCACGGCATCGCGCAGGACCGGGCTCACCTCGCCGAGCTGCACGAAGGCCGTGCCGCTGGCCCCGCGCTCCGCCAGCACGGTCCCGTCGGCCGCGATCAGCGTCACCCGTGCCTGGCGGGCATCGTTGAAGAGCGCATCCGTGTCCGGCAGCTCGGGCGCGTAGGCGACGAAGAGCCCGACCCAGACGACCATGGATGCCACGAGGAGCGCCGGCAGCAATCGCACCAGCCGCCTGAAGAGGCCGCGCCGCGGCTTCGCCGGCGCCTTGCCGTTCGAACGTTTCGCCATCGCTCCCGCAGTGCGATCCTGTCGAGCGTGGCTTGATCGCAGCGGCACCGGCGCATTGCAAGCGGCCTGCGACAACCCAGATTGCAAAGGGGTATCACTGTTGCACGAGGAGGCGGCCCGCATGGCGACCGACGCGACGGGCCTCCAGCGCAGCCTGGTCCTGCCCGATCCCGCCGACCCGCGTCTGACGCGACCGGTCAGCGGGGTCGACCACAAGGGCCGCGCGGTCGAGACCCGGGTGATCCACGAGCGGCCGCTCACCCTTTTCCTCAACGGCCAGGAGATCGTCACGATGATGACGATCGGCGACCATCCCGACCATCTGGCCGTCGGCTACCTCCTCAATCAGAACATGCTGCGGCCGGACGACCGGATCACCGGCATCGACTATGACGAGGACCTCGAGACCGTCGTGGTCCGCACCGAGCGCGCCACCGACTACGAGGAGAAGCTGAAGAAGAAGGTGCGCACCTCCGGCTGCGCGCAGGGCACCGTCTTCGGCGACCTGATGGAGAAGTTCGACGAGGTGCGTCTGCCGCCCGATGCCGTCCTCCGGACGAGCTGGCTCTATGCGCTCACGAAGACCATCAACACCTGCCCCTCGCTCTATCTCGAGGCCGGCGCCATCCACGGCTGCGCCCTCTGCGAGGGCCCGGACGTCCTGCTCTACATGGAGGACGTCGGCCGCCACAACGCGGTCGACAAGATCGCCGGCTATATGTTCCGCCACGGCCTCACGGCCGGCGAAAAGATTTTCTACACGACCGGCCGCC
>CAZGUW010000179.1:0-256 GCA_964528705.1 uncultured Geminicoccaceae bacterium | reverse complement strand
CCTGACCTCGGAGATGGTCATCAAGACCGTGCAGATGGGGATACCGATCCTCGTTTCGCGCTCCGGCTTCACCGCCTGGGGCGTCGAGCTGGCACGACAGGCGGGCCTCACGCTCATCGGACGGGCGCGCGGCCGCCGTTTCCTCGCGCTCGCCGGCACCGAAAGGCTTGTCTTCGACGCCGACCTCTCCGCCGTCGGCGAGGAGGACGGCAAGAGCGCCCGCAAGGGCAGCCGCAGCGACGCGGATGCCGTCGAT
>CAZGUW010000178.1:0-9984 GCA_964528705.1 uncultured Geminicoccaceae bacterium | reverse complement strand
ATGCGACCGTCATGGACGGGGCGATGGTCGGGGCCAACGCCTTCGTCGCCGCCAGGGCCTTCGTCAAGGCCGGGTTCGAGGTGCCGGAGGGGCATCTGGCTGCAGGCGTTCCGGCACGCGTGGTACGCCCGCTTGAGCCCTCCGAGATCGCCTGGAAGGGGCAGGGCACCGCGGAATACCAGGAGCTCGCGCGCATGTCCGCACGAACGCTTCGGCCCTGCGAGCCGCTCCGCGCGGTCGAGGCCGACCGGCCGCGCTGCCCCAGTCTCACCGGCATTCGACCGAAGTTCGAAAGCCGCGGCTGAAGAGGCGATCGGTCCTGTTTCCGATCAGGCACCTCAACCGTGCGAAGCGGCTGCCCGTCGTCGCCTGCCTGCTCATCGTCGCGTGCGTCGCAACCTATCTCTGGCAGATCAGCCGGGCGGGTGGCCTGGACCGCTCCGTGTACAGTCTCGGGCTGATCCCGGCGGTGGTGACCGGCCGGGCGATGCTGACGCCGGAGCTGCAGCTCGTCCCGGCCTGGGCCACCTTCATCACCTCCATGTTCCTGCATGGCGGTCTCCTCCACCTCGGCTCCAACCTGCTCTTCCTCTGGGTCTTTGCGAACAATGTCGAGGACCGGCTCGGCCATCTGCGCTTCGCCCTCCTCTACCTGACCGCCGGGCTCGCCGCGGCGGGGTTGCAGATCCTGCCGGACCCGGCGTCCACCCTGCCGATGATCGGCGCCTCGGGTGCACTGTCGGGCGTGCTCGGCGCCTACTTCATGCTGTTTCCCAGGGCGCGTGTCGTCGTCTTCTTCCCGTTCAGCTTCATGCTGCTGCACGAGATCCGTGCCGCCTGGCTGCTCGCGATCTGGTTCGGTTTTCAGCTCTGGAGCGCGTTCACGGCTCCAGCCGGCGCCGGTGTTGCCTGGTGGGCGCATGTCGGTGGCTTTGTCGCCGGCGCTGTTTTCGTGTTGCCGCTCAGCCATCGCCGCTGGCTGTTGCGGCGTGGTCCATGGGGCTGAGCGCCGGCGAACTGCGCGACATCGTCTAAAATGCTCTGCAATTTATCGATAAAATATCCTTCTAATAAAAACTAAAATAGCAAAAAAGAATAAAGTTGTTTTTCCGGTAACTTCAAGAAATCCGAAACGATACTTCTTGCGCCCGGTCAGCAAGGTTAATATTTCTGACCGCAGGCAAGATCGATTGCCGCAAAATCAGCGAACACCGGGATTTCCGCGAGTGCCGCGTGAAGTATCGGCCACAGGAGGGTAAGAGGATGGCTTTGTCGCATCAGTTCGTTCGTGGGCTGCAGGACGCGGTCAATGACAACTTCGATCTGCTGCCATCCGAGCTGCGCCGTGTGTCGGCACCGGTCGTGCCGCTGCGCCGCCCCTCGCTCGAGGTCGATCTGCCGACCCTGGCGACCCAGCTGGAATCCGATACCGGCATCCTCTGGGCCCGAATGAAGCATCAGGACCGGGCCTGCTACACGCCTTCGCTGGTGACCGATTCGCGCAGCTACCAGATTTACCTGCAGGAACAGTGCAGCCATCTGAGCGCCGCCGAGATGCCGTTCCGCTACCTCGTTTGGACCTCCGAGGCGAAGGGCGCCTTCAGCCTCGGCGGGGACCTCGCCTTCTTCACCGAATGCGTGCGTGGCGGCAACGAGCAGGCATTGCGCGACTATGCGCAACGCTGCATCGACGTCCTTCACGACAACTACAATGCGTTGGGCCTGCCGGTCCTCACCGTGGCCCTGGTCAGGGGCGACGCTATCGGCGGCGGCCTCGAATCGATGATCACCAACGACATCGTGGTGGCCGAGCGCGGCGCGAAGTTCGGCCTCCCGGAGATCCTCTTCAACCTGTTCCCCGGCATGGGCGGGTACTCCTACCTCGTCCGCAAGATCGGCGAGAAGGCGGCACGCGCGTTCATCGAGGACGGCAAGTCCAGGAGTGCGGAGGAGATGCTCGAGCTCGGCCTCGTCGACGTGCTCGCCGAGCCGGGCCAGGGCGAAATCGCGTTGCGCGAGCATCTCGGCAGCCATGGCAGCCGCTTCAACATGCTGCGCACCATCCGCCGCGCCTGCAAGCGGGTCGATCCGGTGCAGAAGACGGAGCTTCTCGACATCGTCAACATCTGGGTCGATCTCGCCATGCAGCTCACCGCCGACGACCTCCGGCGGATGGATTGCCTGGCGCGCGTGCAGGAAAAGAAGCGGGTGAAGAACTGAGGGATCACATCCGCCGCCGAGGGAAGCGGCGCTCGGCTTCCCTTGGCCGGCTCACGCACCCCTCACGGCATCATGGAGGTCGGTCATGTCGGCTCTCGGATCCACCATCGCCCCGGAACGCCTGCTCTGCGCCGGCATCGAGCTCGCCGTCGGGCATCTGGTGAACACGATGCTGCCGGGCGCTAGCCGATTTCTCGACGCGACGACGGCGCTCCACGGGCTCGCTCTTTACACTGCAGCAGTCCTGCTCGGGCCCGCTCGATTTCTCCGCGCAACAGCTCCAGGTCGCCGGATGCGCGCATGAGCAGTGCGTGGTCGTCGAGGTGCCGCAGACCCACACAGAATTCGAAGACCGCCTGCGCACCGATATGTGCCGAGCTGCTCTTCAATGCATGTGCCGCATCCCGAAACGCTCGGGCATTCCCCTGCGCCACCGCCTCGTGCAGCTCCTTCTCCAGTTGTGTCACGTCGAGCAGATAATCGTCGACCACCTGTGCGAAGAAGCCGTCGCCGGCATCGAGTTCCAGCAACGTGTCGATCTTGCGTGCGTCGAGCACGCCCGACCGCGTTGTGGCCGCAGCCTGCGGCGACAGCTCCGGCGCCACGTCGATCGGTGACCGGCCTGCGGCGCGCGCCAGCGCAGCCCGCTCAGCTGCCTCGGGCAGTTGCACCACCGTGGCCGGCTGTGGCGGCAGGTCCTTGGTGCCACGTCGTGTTTGCTGGCCGGCCAGCCGGTCGATGGTCGCGAGCATGTGCAGCGTCTCGATCGGCTTGGTGAGGTAGGCGGAAAAGCCGAGCGCCATCGCCGCGTCGCGCGTCTCTGCAGTCGCATCGGCCGTTAGCGCCACGATCGGTGGAAGGTCCGGGATCGGCAGCATGAAGCGCAGCATCTTCAGCGTGTTGAAGCCGCTCATGCCAGGCATGTTGAGATCGAGCAGAACGATGTCGTAAGCATTTGCTTCCATGAGCTCGACACATTCTTCGCCGCTGTCGGCAACGGTCACCTCATGGCCGGCATGCTCGAGGATCTTGCCGATCACGTGCTGGTTGGTTCGGTTGTCCTCGACCAGCAGAATGCTCGACGCGGTTTGCGCCCGCAAACTCTCGCTGTCGGTCACACCAAGCAGCTGCTCGTCGACAACGAGGGCCGCGCGCAAGGCGCGTTGGAGACTCGTGTCGCCATCCACCTCGGCGAGGTCGGCGAGGCTGGTTGCAAGATGCTCGCGCCGACGCTCCAGCAGCGTCACGACGTCGACCGGCTCGTTCGGACGACGCTGGTCGAGTGCGTCGACCAGTGCCTCGACGTCGACGGGTGGATCGGCCTCGACCACGAGAATGGCGGTCGGGTTGGAGCTCGATGCGGCCTGGTCGACCGCCGCGGCGATGTCGGGTTCGGCAATGGCCCTGATGGCGATACGCCCCAGCCTCGCCATCGCCCGGGCCGATGCTGCCTGGCCACCAAGGACCACGACTTCTGCCCGCTGGCTTGCACCACGGCCTGCTTCGGGATCCTCGGTCTCGCTATCCATCGGGTCGTGACGCAGCGTGAGCTCGACCCAGAAGCTCGAGCCCTGGCCTGGTGCGCTGACGACGCCGATCGTGCCCTTCATCAGCTCGGTCAGCTCCTTGGCGATGGAGAGGCCGAGACCGGTCCCGCCGAACCGTCGCAAGGTATCCCCCTCGGCCTGGCCGAAGCTCTCGAAGATCCTCTGCTGGGCCTCCGCGGGGATGCCGATGCCGGTGTCGTGGACCTCGAAACGCAGGCGCGGGCGATTGGGCTCGCTGCCGAGCGAGCGGACGTCGAGCAGCACGCCGCCCTCGTTGGTGAACTTGATCGCGTTGGCGGTGAGATTGACGAGGATCTGGTGCAGGGGACCGCGGCCGCCGATCAGCGTCGGTGGGATGCGCGGGTCGAGCCGAAGCCGCAGATATAGGCCCTTCGCCTGCGCCTCATGATAGAGCATCCGGCGCAGCGACGCGAGTTGGCGATGCAGGTCGAACGGCTCCTCGTCGACGACGAAGCGCCCGGCCTCGATCTTGGCGATGTCGAGCACATCATTGACGAGGGCCAGGAGGCTGTGGGCGGCGCTTCGCGTGGTTGCCACCATGTCGCGCTGCTCCGCCTCGAGCGGTGTGGTGCGCAGCAGGTCGGTCATGCCGATCACCGCGTTCAGCGGCGTGCGGAACTCATGGCTCATCGTGGCGAGAAAGCGACTCTTGGCCCGGCTGGCGTCCTCGGCCCTGTGCACGGCACCCTCGAGCTTGCCGAGCAGCACGGCGAAGTAGCCGGGCAGCATGACGAGCGAAAGGACGAGCCCGACATCGAGCACGGCGAGGCCGTGCCAGGCCGGCGACAGGCTCACCACAGGAATGAACAGCACCGCGCTCAGCACCGCTGAAACGGCGAGGTACAGCCGGCCGTAGCGGAAGCCGTGCCCGAGAATCGACCAGAGCAGCAACGGGAAAAACAGCATGGCGGCCTCGCCACCGGCGAACATGGCGCCATTGACGCCGATGGCATCTGTGACGATGCCACAGAAGCGTCGTGCCGGGCTGATGCGCGGGCGGGCCAGCAGGTGGACGAGCAGGCCCAGAGAGGCGGTCGCCGCGAAGGCGTAGATCAGGGCGCTGTCGCGAATGATCCGGGCCGCGTCCTCGGCGTCGTGATCGACGGAGATGATGTAGAGGAACATGGCCGTGGTGATCACGATGCGGATGATGATCTGCTCGTGCTCACTGTCGGTGCGGCCCGCGAGTCGGCGGTGCAGCCCCTCCCAGGCTCTGCGCAACTCCTCGACCAGCCTCATGCCTCGCTCATTCGCAGCAGGTCCACGGTCACTCCGGCGCGACCGTCGCTGCGACTACGGTCGATCGCCTGGCGACGAGAAACACCCGATCCGGATCGTGCTTTCCACCGGCACGATCACCCCGGCACCCTTCCGCGTCAATCGATGCCGGCCAGCGAATCGGCGGCCTCGCCGTCAATGGCGGCGTTGAGCTGGCGGAGCGCCAACCGGCGCTCGAACTCGGCGACACTCAACGCCGGGCAGATGAAGTCACCCTGCACCTCGTCGCAGCCGAGGCGCTGCAACCGGCGGTGCTGTCCTTCCGTCTCGACGCCCTCGCCGATCACCCTGAGGCCGAGGCTGTGGCCGAGATTCACGATGGCCCGGACGATGACCTCGTCCGACGAGCCCTTCTCGAGGTTCTGGACGAAGCTCTGGTCGATCTTGAGCCGCTGCACCGGGAGCCGCTTGACGTAGGAAGGAGACGAGTAGCCTGTGCCGAAATCATCGATCGACAGAGTCACTCCGAGCTCGTTCAGATACTTGAGCGATGCCGTCGCAGTCTGGCTGTTCTCGATCACCGCGTTCTCGGTGAGCTCGATATCGAGCATCGAGGGTGTCACCCCGGTCTCCTTGAGGATACGCTCGATCATCAGCTCGACGCCGCGCTCGCGGAACTGGACAGGAGAAAGATTGACCGAGAGCTGCATGCCGAGCAGCCCCTTGTCGCACCAGGTGCGATGCTGCAGGCAGGCGGTCCTGAGCACCCAGGCGGTCAACGGCGCAATCAGCCCGATATCCTCGGCGAGACCAATGAACTCGCCCGGCCGGACGATACCGCGATGCGGGTGATTCCAGCGGACCAGGGCTTCCATGCCGACGATGCGGCCGCTGGCGAGCTCGATTTGCGGCTGGTAGTAGACCAGGAACTGCTCACCGGCGAGCGCCTGGCGGAGCTCACGCTCCAGCGTGACGGCGCGACGTGCCGCGAGGTTCATCTCGGCGGCGAAGAACCGGTAGGCGTCACGGCCCGAGGCCTTCGCCCGATACATCGCGAGATCGGCGTTCTTGAGCAGCGCGCTCACCGACTTGCCATCCGCGGGGAAGAGCGTGATGCCGACGCTGGCGCTGACGTGCACCTCCTCGTTCTCGATGACGAAGGGCTCGGCGAAAGCGTCTCCCAGACGACGGGCGAGCTCGGCCGAATCGTCCGGGCGCTTGAGGGCCGGTTGCAGGATAGCGAACTCGTCGGAGCGCAACCGGGCGATGCAGTCGGTTTCGCGCAGGCGGCCGGCGAGCCGGCCGGCGACCGCCCGCATCAATCGATCGCCGAAGCTGTTGCCGAACGCCTCGTTGATGGTCTTGAAACGGTCCATGTCGAGGACGAGGATGGCCAGCGTCTCGTTCTGCCGACGTGCCCGGGCCAGTTCCTGCTCGGCGCGCTCCTCGAAGGCCGAGGCCGAGATCAGCCCGGTGAGCTGGTCGGTGCGCACCGCGAGATCGGTCGTCGTCCGATCGACCCGCAGTTCGCTGACGTCGAGGGCGAAGGTGATCACCCCGTCCACCTCGCCGGCCTCGTCGAGCACGGGTGCCTTGACGCTGACCAGATCGCGCTCGCGTCCGCCGGTGATCAGCACTTCCTGGCGCGGCGAGCCGAGCGGCTGGCCGCTCTCGAGGACCTTCTCGTCGAGCACGGTGTGGCGGGTGGCGTAGGCCTCGCCGAACGCCTCGATCAGGGTCTTGCCGATCAGGTCGTCGCGCCGGGCAGCGAACAGCTCCTCGTGGGCGGTGTTGACCATGGCGAGACGACCGAACCGATCGACGGCGGAAACCGCCAGCGGCACCCGATCGAGAAAAGCCTGCAGGCGGGCCGCCGGATTGTCGAAGGCCGGACCCTGCTGCTCCTGCAGGGCCTGTTCGAGATCGGCGGCGCGTCTCGCCAGCATTCGCTGCTGGCGGCGCATGGTCAGGAGGTTGCGGGCGCGGGCGCGAAACTCGAGGTGGTCGACGGGGCTCAAGAGAAAATCGGTGGCGCCGGCATCGAGCGCCCGATAGCAGAAATCGCGATCCTCGTAGACTGTGACGACGACGATCGGTACATCCGCGAAAGCACGTTGCTCGCGGAGCGTCTCGATGAATGTGGCGCCGTCCATTTCCGGCATGTTGTAGTCGGTAATGATCAGGTCCGGCGGATTGGCAGCCTGCAGTCTCGTGAGCGCTTCGATCGGGCTGGCGAACGACTGCACCTGCAGGCCTTCCTCGACCGACAGCGCGAGCCGCGTAAGAATGTTGCGGTTCGTTACCCGATCATCGATGACCACAACTTTTGCCATGGACTATCACTTGTCGCTTGTCACGGGTCGCTGGGGACCGTGCCGGATCCGCCCGATCCGAAGGCTTAACCGTGCCACAGCCAGACTAGGCAAGGTCGGTTGGCGCAGCAAGTTTTAGGTGAACACACATTAAGATCAATCAACTTCTGCGAGTTTCCTGCCAGATCACCGGCGCAACTGGGCGATCTGTGAGCATGCAGCCTAGTCGAGCCTACCACAACCGGCTGCGCGCTGCCTGCGCATCGGGCCGCGCGCGAGGGCCGGCATGAAGGTCATTGACAGCGTCTTCGGGGTGCTGGCGCTGCCATGGCTGCCCTGGGTTCTGGCCGGCGGGATCGTGCTTCTGGCCCTGGTGCTGTTGCAGGCCTTCCTGCTGCGGCTGGGCCCCCTGCGCCGGGCGCTTGGCCGGGCGATCGAGCTGCTCGATCGCGGCGAGGGGACTGTCGCGTTCCGCCAGCGCTTCCCGGTCGTGTTCGAGGCGCTGGCGCAGGATCCCGTTCTCGGCGAGGCCTGGCGCTCGTATGCGTCGACGCTGACCCCGGTGCCCGGCAACGAAAAGACGCTCGGCTCGGCCCGCGCGCCGCACGCGGTGTTCGACGACACGCTCCTCGCCCGGGTCGGTATCAACCTCCGCTTCTATCAGGCCGTACCGAACATCCTCGTCGGTCTCGGGCTGCTCTTCACCTTTCTCGGCCTTGTCGCGGCACTCCATTTCGCCAGCGGCGGCGTGACCGCCGACGATGTCCGCGAGGCGCAGGCGGCGCTGCGCGAGCTGCTCGCCGCTGCCACCTTCAAGTTCGTGACCTCGATCGCCGGGCTCGGCGCGTCGCTCGTCTTCTCCTGGCGTGAGAAGGTGCACCTGCATGCCGTGCAGGCTGAGATTAGCCGGTTCTGCCGGCTGCTCGAGGCTCGTGTCGTGCCGTTGACGCCCGAGGCGCTGCTCGCCGACCAGATTCGCGAGACGCAGCAGATCGGCCGCCTCGTCGCCCGTATGGGCCGTTCGCTGATCATCCGTGCACCGGAGGGCATCGAGGAGCGGCTGGCGGACGAGCTGACCCTCGCGACCCGACCCTTGAAGGCGGCGCTGGAAAGGGTGGCGCGGCGCTTCGATACGCTGGACGAGCGTGTGGCCAGCGAGCTGGTCGCCGCCGGACGGTCCGTGGGCGATCTCGCCACACGCAGGGCGGCTGGCAGTGCCGAGACCCCTGCTGCTCCGGAGTCGCCCGAGGGCCCCCGGCCGGGCACCGAACGAACGCCGGCCTCCCCGCCCGCCCGGGCGCCGGACGAAAAAACCGTGGCATCGGTGAGGGGAACGCCATCACCGGCAATACGCCAGCTGCTGCATCGACTGGATCAGGCGACCGTCGCCGTGCAGGACGGTCTCGACCGGCTGCGCGGCCGGCCGCCCCTCGACCGGGCGGCGATCGAGGCGGTTCTCCTGTCGACGCACGATCGCGTGCGCGACGCCCGCCATACGCTGAACAGCGTGGCCCAGACAATCCTCGGCGAGATCGGCGAGCCTGCCGCCGCGGAGGCTGCCCATGAGCTGCTCGGTGACATCGATACGGGCCTGAAGGAGGCGCGGCAGGCGCTGCAGGAGGCGTTCCAGGACTTGAATGCCGATCGGCGAGCGGGTCACTGAGCCGTGAACGGGGGTGGCTGGGTACGCAACTGGGGCGGTGCGGCGAAGGGCGGCGACCGGCACGCCGAAGACGAAAGCTACTTCGTTTCGGTGAGCGACCTGATGGTCGGTCTGCTCTTCCTGTTCATCATCATTCTCATGGCTTTCGCCCTCAACTTCCGCAGCGCCGAGGACGCGGCAGAAGCGACGCAAGACGCTCTGACCTCGCAACGCAATGCGCTCGAGCGGGATCGCGCCGCCCTGTCGCTCGAGCGCGATCGCCTCCTGGTCGAACGGGATCGCCTCGCTGGCATCACCGGTCAGCTGCTCGCGCGTGACGCGCTGCGGGCCGAACTCCTGGTTCTTATCCGGGAGGCGCTCGCGGCGCGGGGCCTCGAGGTCGAGATCGATGTCGAGAATGGCATCCTTCGCCTCCCGGAGTCGTTGCTGTTCGCCACGAACGAGGCGGAGCTGAGCGAGGCGGGGCGAGCCGCGCTCGGCGCGCTCGCCGAGGTGCTGTGGCGCTATCTGCCATGTTACGCGGCGATGACCGCAGCCGAGGGCTGTCCGACCGGGGTGCACGATGTGCTTGAGACCGTGCTGATCGAGGGACATACCGACGACCGACCGATCCGCAGCGGACCATTCCCCGACAACTGGGCCCTGTCCGCGGCCCGCAGCCGCTCGACCTACCGTGCCCTGATCGCGGCCGAGCCACGCCTCGACGATCTTCTCAACGGAGGTGCGGCGGCGTTGCTGGGGGTGAGCGGCTACGAGGCCCGTCGACCTGTGGCGGCAGGAGAGACCGACGAGGCGCGGCGGGTCAATCGACGCATCGACGTGCGATTCCTCAGCCGCGGGCCAGATGCAGCGGCGCTGGCGGAGCTTCTGGAGACGCTCGAGTCGAGCTTCGTGCCCCGGTAAGGCGCATGAAGTTGACGGCGCGGCCAGAAACGCGCCTATGCTCCAGATCCACGACGGGAAGGGACTGTCCTTGCGGACAGTCCCCCCAGGGTCCCATCTC
>CAZGUW010000177.1:0-10063 GCA_964528705.1 uncultured Geminicoccaceae bacterium | reverse complement strand
GACATTGTTGGTCTTGAAGCCCTGCCGGATCAGCTTCTGGAAAAGATAGGCCTCTTCGTTCGAGCATTTGGCCGAGCCGAAGCCGGCGAGCGCCTCGCCGCCCGCTGCGTCACGGATGCGCTCGAGCCCGGCAGCGGCGACCTCGAGCGCCTCCTCCCAGCTGGCCTCGCGGAAGTGGCTCCAGGGATTGGCGGCGTCCACGAGCTCGTCGGCGCGCTTCGGCGCATCCGCCTTGCGGATCAGCGGCACCGTCAGCCGCTCGGGGCTGTGCACGTAGTCGAAGCCGAAACGGCCCTTGACGCAAAGCCGGTTCTCGTTGGCCGGGCCATTGGCACCGGTGACATGGCGAATGCGGCCGTCCCTGACGTGGAAGGTGAGCCGGCAGCCGACACCGCAGAAGGGACACACGCTCTCCACTTCGCGGTCGGCCGACCGGTCGCCGATCCGGCCATCGTCCATGATCGAGGCCGGCATCAGGGCGCCGGTCGGACAGGCCTGGACGCATTCGCCACAGGCGACGCAGGTCGACGCACCCATGGGATCGTCCATGTCGAAGACGATCTTCTCGGCATGGCCGCGGCCGGCCATGCCGATCACGTCGTTGACCTGCACCTCGCGGCAGGCGCGCACGCAGAGCGTGCACTGGATGCAGGCATCGAGATTGACCCGCATCGCCGGATGGCTGGGATCGGCGCCAGGCCGGGCTTCGGGGGGAAAGCGGCTGGCTTCGAGTCCGCTCCTGGCGACCCAATGCATGAGGCGGCTCTGCGGGTCGTGCGCCTGCCCGGCCGGTGGCTGGTCGGCGAGCAGGAGCTCCATGACCATGCGGCGGGCCTTGCTCGCCCGCTCGCTGCCGACATGCACGGTCATGCCGGCCCTGGGCGTTCTCAGGCAGGAGGCGGCGAGCACGCGCTCGCCCTCGATCTCCACCATGCAGGCGCGGCAATTGCCGTCCGGCCGGTAGCCGGGCTCGGGGGCGTAGCAGAGATGCGGGATGGCGATGCCCAGCCGATCGGCCACCTGCCAGATAGTCTCGCCCGGCCGGGCCTCGACCTCCTGGCCGTCGAGGGTGAAGCGGATCGGATCGGTCATGGCGCCTCGCTGCCGCAGTCTGCTCGTCGCTTCAGGGAAACCCCTGATTCGTGCCGAGCCCCGCCCGGCTTGTCAAACCCCAGCAGCAGCCTGCTCCGGCGGCTCAGAGGCGAAAGCCCGGCAGGGCGAAGTCCGCAATGGCCGAATGACGCCGGGCGAGGTCCTCGAGGGCGGCCCGGTCAGCCGCCGGGTCGGCACCTTCGGGGAAGGCCTCGGCTTGGAGGCCCCGCATGATGAAGGCGGCGGCGCGGCCGGCGTCCTTGGCACCCTTGATGTCGTGCTCGAAGCTGTCGCCGATGCCGCAAATGGCATCGGCGGCGACGCCCGGCAGGAGGTCGCGGCAGGCGGCATAGATGGGCGCATGCGGCTTGCCGACATAGATCACCTGTCCGCCCATCTCGCGATAGCGCTCGGCGAGCGCACCAGGCGCCATGGTCAGGCCGCCCTCGGTCGGGGCGACCCGGTCGGGATTCGAGCAGACCATAGGCAACCCGCGCCCGGCGGCGACGGTGACCAGCCGATCGAACTCGGCCATGTCATGCGTCAGGGCGTCGAGCCAAGTAAGGTAGACGAAATCGGCCAGCGCAGGATCCTCGACCACGTCGAGATCGAGCCCCTCGACCGGGCCCAAATCGCCTTCGCGGGTGAAGAGAAGGCAGCGCTGGCCGAGCGCCCGGAACGCGTCCAGCGTGCGGTTGCGCAGCGCCAGCCAGGTCGCCTCGCCCGACGTGACGATGCCGGTCAGCAGGGAGGTGTCGAAGCCGAGTTCCTCGAGCCGTTCGGCGTTGTAGCTGCGCCGCCGGCCGGAATTGGTCAGCAGCACCACGCGCTTGCCACGGCGGTGCAGCTCGGCCAGGAGCTCGATGGCTCCAGGGTAAGGTGCTGCGCCATTGTGCAGGACGCCCCATTGGTCGATGAGGAAGGCTTCGAAGCGATCGACGAAGTCGCCGACGCCGGCCACGACGGTGGTTCCGGTGCCGCTGGCGACGCCGGGCTGCTGGATGGTTCTGGCCAAGGCTGCGGTCCTGTAAGGCATGGGGCGAGAAGGAGAACGGCGTGACACCTATCGATCCGGGCCTCGAAGGCAAGCGCGTTCTGATCACCGGTGCCAGTCGCGGTATCGGTGCGGCGGCGGCACGCCTGTTCGCAGCCTGCGGCGCCCGGCTGGTCCTGCACCATCGGCGCGACGCCGCGGAGGCGGCCGCCATTCCGCATGTCGCGCTGGTACGGGGCGACTTTACGGAGCACGCGGCGCCGGTACGCACCGTCGAGGCGGCCGTGGCGGCGCTCGGTGGCCTCGACATCCTGATCAACAATGCCGGGCACATGCTCGGCCGGGTCACGCTCGATGCCATGGATGACGCGGCGATCGACCGGGTCTTCGACCTGAACGCGCGCTCGGTGGTGGCAGCCAGCCGCGCGGCCCTGCCGGCCCTGCGCGCCAGTCAGGGCCAGATCATCAACGTGACGTCGATCTCCGCCCGCACCGGCGGCAGCGCCGGCTCGGCGCTCTATTCGTCCGCCAAGGCCTTCGTCTCGACCTTCACCCGGGCACTCGCGACCGAGCTCGCCGCTGACCGCATCCGCGTCAACGCCGTATCGCCCGGCACCATCGCCACCGAGTTCCACGAGATCTACTCGACCAGCGAGAAGCTCGAGGCGACCCGGCAGCGGATTCCGCTGCAGCGCATCGGCCAGGGGGACGACTGCGCCGGTGCGTTCCTGTTTCTCGCCTCGGAGCGGCTTGGCGGCTACGTGACCGGACAGATCCTCGAGGTCAATGGCGGCCAGCTGATGCCCTGACCGGACGCCGTCCCGGCACCTATAGGAGGGTCAGGGCCAGGACCGCGAGGCCGGCAAATGCCCCAAGTCCCAGCACCATGCAGACGAAGAGCAGCAGCGACACCACGTTGCCGAGCCGCACCAGAGGGTGGCGCGAGCGCTCGTGCGTCAGGCGCAGCTGGTCGCGGCGCTCACGCCCGCCGACGATCGCGAGGTAGCGGCGGCCGAGCGGCGTCCAGAGGCTCACCCTGATATCCACCGCGTGCCCGCCCCAGGCGAGCTCCTCCGTCGCCTGCCGCAGCGCCAGGAGCTGCTCGTGATCGAGCGATCGGCGTACGTCCAGAGGCAGGCGCAGGATCAGGGATTTGTAGAGCCCGTGGCCGTCGATCGGCGGGGTCCAGAGACCCGGGCCGGTTGCCGCGCGATCCTGGGGTGGCGCCGGAGGCCCGGCGGGGCTGGTCGATGCGAGCATGTCGAAGCTCTCCTGCGATCCGCATGGCGGGTGCCCAGGGCAGGGTGACGACCAGGCCGGCGAGGCGGCAGCCGGAGATCGGTCGTGGCCACAACCTGCCGCATCGAGGCTAACAGGAGGTTGCCGGATGGCGGGCCAGTTCCGGCGCGCATATTGGAGTGCGCAAGGAATGCCGACGGACCCCGGCCAGAGCCGGGCGGCCGGATCGTTTGCACTTTCTTAAGGCTCGGTGGCGAAGATGCGCGCTCGGGGCAGTGACCACAGCCCGAGGGAATGTACCGATGTCGATCGATCCGAGCGATCCGATTCAACATTCTGCCAAGGCCCATCCGGCCGCCGCACGACGTCGCGGCCGGCGACTGCGCGAGCTTCTGGCCGACGATCGGCGGGGCGGCGTGCTCCTGTTCTTCGGCCTGATCCTGGTGCCGCTGGTCGGCTTTGCCGGCCTCGCCATCGACTCGCTCGTCGCCTTCAGTGTGGAGGCAAGGGTGCAGCGCGCCCTCGACGCGGCCGGGCTGGCCGCCGGACGGGCCACCCGCGAGGAGGATGTCGTCACCGAGGCACGGGCGTTCTTCGACGCCAATCTCGGTGCCACCGGCGAGGAGGTCGCGGTCAGCGGCTTCGGCGCGGTCTACTCGCCCGAGACCGAGTCGATCAACCTCACGGTCACCGCCACCGTGCCCACCTATTTCATGCGGGTGCTCGGCAAGACCGAGACCGTCATCGACCTCGAGACGGTCGTCAACCTGCAGATCCGCCAGATGGAGCTCGTGCTGGTGATGGACAACACCGGCTCGATGCGCAGCGGCGGCAAGATCAACGCGATGAAGGATGCGGCCGCCGAGCTGGTGCGGATCGTGTTCGGCGGGCGCGAGAGCCATCCCAATCTCTTCGTCGGCCTGGTCCCCTATGTCGCGAGCGTCAATATCGGCGCGCACCGGACGGCCTGGCTCGCTGCCGACGACCAGGTGCTCATCGGCGCCGGTGCTGCGCCCGGTGCCGGCAAGAAGAAGGGCAAGGACGACAAGGACGACGAGGACGAGTCTTCGGCACCCGTCGACCCCTTCGCGCCCAGCAGCTGGAAGGGCTGCGTCATGGCGCGGCCGGCCCCGTTCGACGAGACGGACGACCCGCCGAGCGTGGAGCCCTTCTCGAGCTACCTCTACCCGAGCGGCTCCGACAACGACTGGCCGCCGCTCGACGAGACCAATGGTGCGCAGAACAATGGCAAGGGCCCCAATCTCGGCTGTGGCCCGGCCATCACCTCGCTGCGCCAGAGTCGGGCCGAGGTGCTGGCGGCGATCGAGGAGATGCTGCCCTGGCATCGCGGTGGCACCACCGGCAATCTCGGCCTCGTCTGGGGCTGGCGGGCGATCTCGCCACGCTGGCAGGGTCTCTGGGGCGGGGCCACGCCGGCCGAGCTGCCGCTCGCCTACGACAACGTCGAGAGCGACAAGGTCGTGGTGCTGCTGACCGACGGCGACAACCAGTTCTACGACAACCCGCCGAGCGGCCCGGGCGGCTCCGACTTCACCGCCTATGGTCGGCTGGACGAATTCGGCTTCCCTACGCTGGCCGCTGGCCGCGACGAGCTCGACGCCCGGATGGCCCGCACCTGCGCCGCCATGAAGGCGGAGGGGATCATGCTCTACACGATCACTTTCGGCCCGACGCCGAACAGCGGCACGCAGAACCTCTTCCGCACCTGCGCCACCAGCCCGGGCCACTATTTCCACTCGCCCAACAACGGTGACCTGACCAGCGCCTTCCGCGCTATCGGGCGGCAGCTCTCGAGCCTCAGGGTGGCGCGATGAGCATGGGGCAGCGTCGGCGCTCAGGCGCTGCCCGGGCGTTCGGTTCCGACCGGGCGGGCAACACGATGGTGGAGTTCGCCCTGGTCGGCCCGGTTTTTCTGGTCATGGTGCTCGGCATCTTCGAGGTGTGCCTCATCCTCTTCACCAGCGGCTCGCTGCAATCGGCGGTGGCCTCCGCGTCCCGCTACGGCATCACCGGGCAGGCCGGCGAGGCCGGCCGGTTGACGGCGATCACCGAAATCCTCCGCGACCGGACCTTCGGCTTCATCGACATCGACGAGGCCGACATCTCCACGCTGGTCTACCCGAGCTTCACGGAGATCGGCAGCCCGGAGCCGTTCACCGACGAGGACGGCAATGCGGCCTATGATCCGGGCGAGCCATACGAGGACATCAACGGCAGCGGCGGCTGGGACGCCGACATGGGCTCGGCCGGACTGGGTGGCCCGGGGGACATCGTGCTCTACAACGTCGACTACCGCAGCCGGCTGATGAACGCCTTTGTGGCACCGCTCTTCGGCGACATCCACTACACGGCGACCATTGCCGTCCGCAACGAGCCCTATTGAGAGATGGGCTGCGGTATCCCCTTCGCGCCGCCGGGCGCAGCCCTTCGGGGCTTTCGGGTGGGCGCGGCGGAAGGTCGCCGAAGGGTGTGGCGCCGGCGGGCCCTCCGCTTCTGGAGGCGCCGGTGCCGCGGCCTGTTTCGGGGGGCGCTCGCCACCGATCGCCGCGGCGTGATCGCCCTCGAGTTTGCGCTCATCCTGCCGCTCTTGATCCTCTTCTGCTTCGGCACGGTCGAGGTCGGCCGGTTCGTGCTCCTGCAGATGAAGCTCGACCAGCTCGCGGCCTCGGTTGCCGACCTCGGCACGCGCGACCGCACGCTGAGTGCTGCCACCGTCGACGACATCTTCGCCGCCGGGGCGCACATCGTGCAGCCGTTCGACCTGGCTACCGATGGTCGCATCACGCTTAGTGCCGTCGGGTTGACGGCCGGAGACCAGCCGCGCGTGCTCTGGCAGCGGCGCAGTGGTGGAACGCTCGACGTGCCGAGCGAGACCGGCACGGTCGGGAACCCGGCCACGCTGCCGGAGGAGATCACCCTCGCCGTCGGCCAGACGGTGATCGTTGCCGAGGTCAGCTTCAACTATCGGGGCATGTTCGGCATGCTGCCGGCGCGAGTAACGACCAAGCGGGCCTATTTCAGGCCGCGCCTCGGCAGCCTGCAGCAGCTCTCCTCCCTGGGCGACTTCGCATGGCCGATGGCTGCAGGTGCCGGTTGCCGTGACCACCGGCTGTTGCAAGCGCCGGTTGTTGCAAGCGGATGACGCTCGGCGACTGCCGGGCACGCCAGGGGGGATGGTCGCTTGAGCCCGGGCCCCCGACGACCTAGATCCCTGTAGCCGGCTGCTCCTGGCCGGTCGCTCGGCCGATCCTGGTCTTCCTGTTCCGTTGCTGGCGGGACGGGTTGCTTCATGCCATCGGGCGGCGATATCTTCCGGCAGCCCCGGCGGGCGGTCCTCCAAGGTTGCCGGGGAGCAGCAATCAGGCATTCGATGACGCCCATCTCCGCACTGGTCCGTCCGGCCCTCTCCAGCCTGGAGAAGAAGCTGACGCGCGCCGTCGTCCTCTATCCGACGGCACCCTTCATGGCGGCCGACCGGCGCGTGGCGCTCGAACGCTGGCTGCGCGGCCGCGAGCAATGCCAGAAGCTCGACAAGGCCGATATCGTCATCGTCTCCTTCGGGAAGAGCGGGCGGACCTGGCTCCGCGTCATGCTGTCGCGCTTCTACCAGCTGCGGCATGCGCTGTCGGAACGCTTCCTGATCGGCTTCGACAACTACCATTTCATGAACCGGGCGGTGCCGAAGATCTTCTTCACGCACGACAACTACGTGAAGGACTACAGCGGCAACGTCGACAGCAAGGCCGACTACTATGGCAAACGGGTCGTCCTGCTGGTCCGGCATCCGGCCGACGTCGCGGTCTCGCAGTTTCACCAGTGGCGCTTCCGGATGCGGCCCCGCAAGAAGGTGATCAACGACTACCCGGACGACGCCGGGGAGGTCTCGATCTTCGACTTCGTCCGCCACCGCACGGCCGGCCTCGAGAAGACCATCGACTTTCTCAACGGCTGGGCGCGCGAGCGGGAGCGGCTGGGTGCCTGCCACATCCTGCGCTACGAGGACATGCGTGCCGACCCGACGGGCAGCCTGCGGCAGCTGCTCGACTTCATGGGCACGCCGGGCAGCCCGGAGGAGATTCAGGGTGCGGTCGACTACGCCTCGTTCGAGAACATGAAGAAGCTCGAGGGCCAGAGCCGGTTCTGGCTGTCGGGCGGACGGATGATGGCCAAGGACAAGAGCAACCCCGAGAGCTTCAAGGTGCGCCGCGGCAAGGTCGGCGGCTTCCGTGACTATTTCACCGATGCCGAGGTGGATTCGATTCTCGACTATGTGGACGAGCGCCTCGATCCGGTGTTCGGCTATTGCCGCACGGTCGCGGCACCGGTTGCCGGCCATGTCTAGGCCGGCGCAACGGCACGAAGGATGGAGAGCAGGATGAGCGAGCCCAGGCCTTGCGTTTTCATTCACACGAACCCGAAGCAGATGCTCGGTGCCAGGGTGTCGGAGTACTCGTTTCGGCGCAACAGCGCCCGGCCCGACGCTTTCGACGTGCGCATCGTGTCGACCGAGGACTTCCCCTGGCTGAAGAGCCACGAGGGCCAGAGCTACCGGCGCGACGGCCTCGATCGCGAATGGCTGTATGACGACCTGCAGTCCTTCACGCCGCTGCGCTTCACCCCGCCCGAGCTCATGGGTTACGCGGGGCGGGCCGTGATCGTCGATCCGGATGTGTTCGCGGTCGGCGACATCATGGACCTGCTGGAGCGCGACATGGCGGGCAAGTCGCTCTTTGCCCGGCCGCGTGGCGGCTCGAAGGAGTTCGCCTCGAGCGTGATGCTGCTCGACTGCGCCAGGCTCACCCACTGGCGGACCGAGGAGCAGTTCGACGAGCTGTTCCACGGCAAGCGCGACTACATGGACTGGATCTGCCTCAAGCTCGAGCCGCGCGAATCGATCGGCCTGCTCGAGCCCGAGTGGAACGATTTCGACCGGCTGACACCGGCGACGAAGCTCCTGCACAACACCAAGCGCTGGACCCAGCCCTGGAAGACCGGCCTGCCGGTCGACTTCACACCGTCGAGCAAGACCCGGCGCTTCGCCCCGCTCGGCTGGTTCCGTCGGGCGCGCGAGGCCGTGCTCGGTCGTTATGGCGGGCTTGGCACCTACAAGCGGCACCCGGACCCGGGCCAGGAGGCATTCTTCTTCGGGCTCCTCAAGGAGTGTCTCGACAAGGGCCATATCGACGAGGCGATGGTGCGCGCCGAGATGGCCGCCAACCATGTCAGGCACGACGCCCTGGAGCTGCTCGAGCGATCGACGCTCCAGCGGGCGGCCTGAAGGCGGACGGCGGCGTGTCGTGGGCCGAGCGCAAGCGCTACTGGCGCAAGCGCTGGCGCCGTCTCGCGGCGGTGCGGGCCCTGCGCCTGCACCTTCGTGACGCCTTTCTGCTGAGCTTCTGGGCGATCTGCGCGCGACTTGCGCCTGCCCGGGCGTCGCGGCTGGGGGCGGCCTGCAGTCGGGTGCTCGGCCGGCTGAGCGGCAAGAACGACAAGATTCGCCAGAACCTGCGCATCGTGTTCCCGCATGCCGACGGCCAGGAGCTCGGCCGGATCGAGCAGGCCATTTGGTCGAACATGGGGGCGGTGATCGGCGAGTACCCGCATCTCGGCGCGCTCGGCCGGCCCGCCGGCGACGGGGTCGGCCTGGAGTCCGCAATACCGCCGCATCTCGAGGCCAACTTCTCCGGCGAGCGCCTGACGGTTTTCGTCGCCGGTCACCTCGCCAACTGGGAGGTGCTGGCCGTGGCGCCGGCGCTCTGGGGCGTGGATCTCGCCGTCGTCTACACGCCGATCGGCGAGGGAGCCGCCGACCGGCGGCTGCGCGCCTTCCGCGAGCGCATGTCGGCCCGCCTCCTGCCGCGCGATGGCAGCGCGCGGCAGCTTCTGCGGCACCTCAAGAGTGGCCGGCCGGTCGGCATCGTCGCCGATCACCGTGACGATGAGGGGGCGTCGCTGCCATTCTTCGGGGCCACCAAGCGCACCACGCTCTCGCCGGCGCGGCTCGCCCTGCGCACCGGTGCCGATCTCGTGGCGGTCAGGGTCGAGCGCCTCGGGCCGGCGCGTTTCCGCCTGTCCGCCGAGGGTCCGATCCGCCCGCCGGCGGACGCCCGGGACGAATCGGCCAGGGCGCGGGCCATGATGAGCAGCTTCAATGCCTGCCTCGAGCGCTGGATCCGGGAGCGGCCGGGGGAGTGGCTCTGCAGCAAGCGGGCCTTCCCCAAGGAGATCGTCGAAGCCCTGTCGTTGCAGCCGCTCGGCAGATCGCTCAAGCCGGACATTTCGCAGCATGCCTAGCGACAACGTCAAGAAGGCGCTCGTCCTCGCCGCCACCCAGCCCCTGCCACTCGCCTGGCGGCTGGCCCTGCGGCGGCCGGGCCTCGCCCGGCTCGAGCTTGAGAAGGCGACACGGACCGACCTGCTGATCATCGGTCATCCCAAGAGCGGCAATACCTGGCTGCGCGTCCTGCTCTCCCGGCTCTACCAGACTCGGCACGGCCTGCCAGCCGACCTGGTCGTCACCTCGGACGAGCTGCACCGGCGGAACGCGGCCATCCCGCGCATTTCCGCCACGAACGGCTGGTACTCCTACGAAGGGGTTGTCGGGGACGCCCTGGCGATCGAGGCGCCGCTCGGCCCGATCCGCGAGAAGCCCATTGTCTTCCTGCCGCGCCATCCGCTGGATATCGCGACGTCCTGGTACCTGCAGGTCACCAAGCG
>CAZGUW010000176.1:0-10152 GCA_964528705.1 uncultured Geminicoccaceae bacterium | reverse complement strand
TGAGCGCCTCGACGTGCCGCCCGAGCCGCCGGCCTCTGGCTGACCCCATGGTCTAATTGGCTGGTGGCCTCTAGATAACGTTTGCCGACCGCTTGTTTGCCGCAGAGGAGTGAGAGTGTTGGAACGCGAGGCGATGGAGTTCGACGTGGTGATCGTCGGGGCCGGTCCGAGTGGGCTTGCCGCCGCCATCCGCCTGGCGCAGCTGGCGCAGGAGCACGATCGCGAGGTCTCCATCTGCGTCGTCGAGAAAGGTGCCGAGGTCGGCGCGCACATCCTCTCGGGCGCCTGCTTCGAGCCGCGCGCGCTCGACGAGCTGATCCCCGACTGGAAGGAGAAGGGTGCGCCACTCAACGTCGAGGCGACCGACGACCAGTTCCTCTATCTCACCGAGAGCGCCGCCTATCGCCTGCCGACACCGCCGCAGATGCGCAACCACGGCAACTACATCATCAGCCTCGGCAATCTCTGCCGCTGGCTCGCCGAGCAGGCGGAGGGTCTCGGCGTCGAGGTCTACCCGGGCTTCGCCGCAGCCGAGGTGCTGTATGACGAGAACGGTGCCGTCAAGGGCGTCGCTACGGGTGACATGGGGGTCGGCCGCGACGGCGAGCCCGGACCGAACCACCAGCCGGGAATGGAGCTGCTCGGTAGCCTGACGCTTTTCGCCGAAGGCTGCCGCGGCTCGCTGACCAAGACGCTGTTCGAGCGGTTCGATCTGCGCCGTGACGCGCAACCGCAGACCTACGGGCTCGGCATCAAGGAGCTCTGGGAAATCGACCCGGCGAACCACCAGCCGGGCCAGGTCCTCCACACCATCGGCTGGCCGCTCGACCAGCGCACCTATGGCGGCTCCTGGCTCTACCACTTCGAGAAGAACCAGGTCTCCATCGGTTTCGTTGTCGGCCTCGACTACACCAACCCGCATCTCTCGCCGTTCGACGAGATGCAGCGCCTGAAGACCCACCCCACGATCCGGCCGGTGCTCCAGGGCGGGCGGCGGATCGGCTACGGGGCCCGGGCGCTTTCCGAAGGCGGGCTGCAGTCCCTGCCCACGCTCGTCTTTCCGGGCGGCGCGCTCGTCGGCGATGCGGCGGGCTTCCTCAACGTGCCGAAGATCAAGGGCAGCCATACAGCGATGAAGTCCGGCATGCTCGCGGCCGAGGCGGCCTTCGAGGCGCTGGCTTCGGACGCGCAGCGGCCGCTGCTCGAGGCCTATCCCGAGAAGTTCCGGGCAAGCTGGCTTTATGAGGAGCTGCACGGCGTGCGCAATGTGCGGCCGGCCTTTAGGTGGGGCCTCTGGCCGGCCCTGGCGCTCAATGCGATCGACACGTTCCTCCTGCGCGGCAAGGCACCCTGGACGCTGACCCATCACGCTGCCGACCACACGACGCTGGAGAAGGCGGCGGCGGCAGCCAGGATCGCCTATCCGAAGCCGGACGGCACGCTCACCTTCGACAAGCTCAGCTCGGTCTTCCTCTCCGGCACCAACCACGAGGAGGATCAGCCCTGCCATCTGACCCTGGACGACCCGACGATACCGATCCGGGTCAATCTCGCCGAGTACGACGCCCCGGAGCAGCGCTATTGCCCGGCGGGCGTCTACGAGATCGTGCATGAGGGCGACGAGCCGCGCCTGCAGATCAACGCCCAGAACTGCGTCCACTGCAAGACGTGCGACATCAAGGACCCGAGGCAGAACATCAACTGGGTGACGCCCGAGGGCGGCGGCGGGCCCATGTACGGCAGCATGTGAGGGTCTCGGTGCCACGGATCGGGCAACTGCACATGCGATGGTGGACGGCATTACACTTCAACCGAAAGTAGTCTTGTGGTAGACACTGTGACCCTTCGTCCCCACTGACCCACCATCGGCTCGGGTCCCGTCGAGGTACACCGGCAAGATGCATGAATTCGGTCTGGAGGAGGCCGCGCCGCCCGGCGGCTTCGTCTGGCAAGCGGAGCATCGGCTCATTCATGCGCTCGATCGGCTGCCGTGCGGCGTCATCCTGGCCGATGCGGCCGACCGGCTCCTGCACGTCAACACGGCCTGTCGGGGCTTCCTCCCGGCCCTGCGCGACTCGCTCACCCTGGGCACCGTCGTGGCGGAACTCTTTCGTCGTGCCGTGCTCCTCGGCGACGTGCGAACCGACGCCGAGACCGTCGATCGCTGGCTGGAGGATCGCGCGGCCCTCGCCCCACCGAGCCTCACGCTGAAGCTGCGCGACGACCGCTGGCTCAAGCTGGAGACGCGCGGCACCTTCGACAGCGGCGCCGTGCTGACCCTGATCGACGTCACCGATTTCAAACGGCGCGAGGTCTGGCTCACCGAGCTGCACGACCGGCTCGCCGGCGAGGGCGAGGATCTCAAGGTCTTCGCCCGCCATCTGGCGACTGCCAAGGCGGAAGCCACCGAGGCCCTGAGGAGGGCGGAGCAGGCCAACCAGGCTCTGGCCCGCGAGATCGCCGAGCGCAAGCTCCTGGAGGAGCGGCTCTGGCTGCTCGCCAACACCGATCCGTTGACGGGCGCCCTCAACCGTCGCCGCTTCGTCGAGCTGCTGGAGGGCGATGCGCGGCAGCCGGACGGCGACCCCGCGACCCTGGCCGTGCTGATGCTCGACCTCGACTATTTCAAGAAGATCAACGACCGCTTCGGCCATGCGGCTGGCGATGCGGCCCTGCGCCACTTCACCGAGGTGGCGGCGGCCCGCCTGCGCGCGCAGGACCATTTCGCCCGGCTCGGCGGCGAGGAATTTGCTGCCCTGCTGCCGGCGACGTCGATCGAAACGGCGATTGGCGTGGCCGAGTCGATCCGCAGCGCCGTCGCCACGGCGGCCTTTACGGACAACGGCGTATCGGTGCCGCTCAGCGTCAGCATCGGGGTCACCGAGCTGCCGCCATCCGACAGCCGGCCGCTGGCGGTGCTCAACCGCGCCGACAAGGCGCTCTATCTGGCGAAGCAGGGCGGCCGCAACCGGGTGGCCAAGGTCAGCGCCGGCCGACCGCCCGAGCTGGTCGAGGCTCAGGCCGAGGCGTAGGGCGGCCGGTCGAGACCCATCGGCGAGTGCGTGAAGACCTCGCAGCCTTCTTCCGTGACGCCCACTGTATGCTCGAACTGGGCCGAAAGCGACCGGTCCCGGGTGACCGTCGTCCAGCCGTCCTTCAGGATCTTCACCTCGTGGCGCCCGGCATTGATCATGGGCTCGATCGTGAAGAGCATGCCCGGCGCCAGGACGAGCCCCTCGCCCGGCCGGCCGTAGTGGCGAACCTCCGGCGCATCGTGGAAGACCCGCCCGATCCCGTGCCCGACGAAATCCCGAACCACCGAGAAGCGCGCGGCTTCCGCGACCGTCTGGATGGCATGGCCGACATCGCCCAGCGTGGCACCCGGCCGAACTGCGTGGATGCCTGCCCACATCGCGTCGAAGGTGACGTCGACCAGGCGTTGCCCCTTGACCGGGACCCGGTCGCCGATCGTGAACATGCGGCTCGTATCGCCATAGAAGCCGGCGAGGATCACTGTGACGTCGATGTTCAGAATGTCGCCGTCGGCGAGCTTCTTGTCGTCGCTCGGAATGCCGTGATTGACGACGTGGTTGACCGATATGCAGGAACTCTTAGTGTAGCCGCGATAGCCGAGCGTGGCCGGCACGCCGCCATGCTCGCGCATGAAAGCCTCGATCTCGCGGTCGAGCTCACCGGTGCTCACGCCGGCACGCACCATGGGTGTCACGTGATCGAGCGTCATCGCCGCGAGCTTGCCGGCAGCACGCATCCGGGCGAAGTCCTCGGCACCGTGGATCGGCACGAGCCGGCCGGTGCCTGCCTTGTCCAAGTGCGGCGTTCTCTCGTCCTTCATCGCTCGCCCATCTGCATCTAACGTTCCTTGCGGCTCAGGCGCCGACCCGGCCGATCGTCTCGGGATTGAGCACCAGCCCCGGTTCCAGCGGCCGACCGTCAAGATGCGTCAGGATACTGTCGATGCATCTTTCGGCCATGGCCCGGATCGCCCCCTCACTCATACCGGCGGCATGTGGCGACAACACCACGGATTCAAGCGTTCGCAGCCTCGAGTCCGCCGGCAGCGGCTCGATCTCGAAGACGTCGAGCCCCGCACCTGCGATCTCCCCAGCCTCGAGCGCAGTGATCAGGGCTGCCTCGTCGACCAGCGGACCGCGTGCCGTGTTGATCAGATAGGCGCTGCGCTTCATTCGCGAAAGAGCCGTGGCATCGATGAGGTGGCGCGTCGCCGGCAGCAGCGGTGCATGCAGCGAGACGAAATCGGCTTCGGCCAGAAGTTCGTCGAGGCCGGCCGGTGTGCAGCCGAGATGGCCGATGGCGGCGACGCCGATCAGCGGATCGTGCGCCAGAACGCGCATGGCGAAGCCCTGGCAGCGCTTGGCCACTGCCCGGCCGATGCGGCCGAGGCCGATGATGCCGACCGTCGTGCCGTGCAGCCGGCCGTGCGCCAGGCTGCCCCACGAACCGTCCCGCACGAGCCGATCGTAGCCCCTGATCGACGAGGCGAGTGCGCCCATCAGCGCGAAGGTGTGGTCGGCCACCGCCTCGTGATTGGCGCCGAAGGCCATTGCCACCGCCACCCCGTGCCGGGTGGCGGCCGACACGTCGATCTGGTCGAAGCCGACCCCCAGCCGTGCAACGATCCGGAGATCGGGTGCAGCGGCGAAAATCCGTTCGCTGTAGGGCTCGGTCCCGGCGACAGTGGCGACGATGCCGGGCAGAAGCGAGCCAAGCCCCGCTTCGTCGAGCGTCCGCCCGGACTCGTTGAAGACGACCTCGTAGCCTTCGTCGACCAGCCGCTGCAGAAGCTCCGGGCGCTTCGCGAGAAACGACGAGGCACAGAGCACCTTGCTCCGGCGGTCAGCCATTGCTGGAACCGCCGGCGGTGATCGGCGGCTCGCCGAGGCGGAACCCGGCATGCGTCTCGAGGTGGTGAGCCAGTCGCAGCAGGCGCGCCTCGCCGAACGGCGGGGCAACGAGCTGAATGGCTATCGGCAGGCCATTGGCCGTGCGTCCCATGGGCATGGTCAAGGCGGGCAGTCCGAGATAGTTGAACGGGCAGATGAAGTGGCCGAGCGCGTTCACGGTGCGGACATAGCTGGTCATGTCCGCCGCGTCGGTCGCGTCCAGGCGGGGCACCGGCTCGGCCATGGCCGGCAGCACCAGCACATCGGCGCGTGCGAAGACCTCCTGGACGAACCGCCGCACCGCCTCCGCCCGCCAGCCGACCGCCCTGAGATAGGTCGTCGCACTAAGCTCGAACCCGGGATCGAGGCGGGCCAGCGTGTAGGCGTTGTAGGCGTCGCGCCGCTCCTCGAGGTAGTCCTCGTGGCGGGCAGCGGCCTCCGCCATCATGACGACCCGTCGCAACACGTTCGGGGGATCGAGCGTCGGGAGTGCCAGCTCACCGGTATGCATGCCGGCCTGCTTCATCCGATCGATCGCCGCGTCGTAGAGTGCTGCCACTTCACCGTCCAAGGGCAGCTCGAATGGCGGTGCCGCGACGGCGAGACGCAGGCGCGTCGGGGAGCGCTCGACGAGGCGGCTGTAGGCCGGCTCCGGCGTCGTGCTGGTCGTCGGATCACGCCGGTCGGCGCCGGCGATCGCCTCCATCAGCAGCGCCAGATCGCGCGCCGAGCGGCCGAGCGGGCCGACATGGTCGAGCGTATGGCTGAGCGGCAGGGCACCCGCCCGGCTGACCCGCCCGTAGGTCGGCTTCAGCCCGAGAATACCGGTGCACGCCGCCGGCACCCGGATCGACCCTCCCGTATCCGAGCCCAGGGCCGCGAAGACCAGTCGGGCCGCCACGGCCGCCACCGGCCCGCTCGACGAGCCGCCCGTGATATGCTCGGTGCTCCAGGGATTGCGGGGATGGCCGGTGATGTCGTTATGGCCGGTGAGCCCGAGCGCGAACTCGACCATGTTCAACCGACCGACATCGATCGCACCCGCGGCATCCAGCCGCTCGAGAGCGGTCGCGGTGACCTCGGACACGAAGCCCTTCCGGATCCGCGTGCCGGAGGCGCAGACACGGCCGGCGCGATAGAACATGTCCTTGTGCGCCAGCGGCACGCCGGCCAATGGCGGCAGGTCGGCCCCGGCAGTGCGGGCGCGATCGATGCGATCGGCCGCCGCCAGCGCCTGCTCGGCATCGAGCTCGGCCACGGCGTTGAGCGCTGGGCCGACGCTCGTCAGCGCCTCGACCGAAGCCAGGGTCAACTCGCGCGCATTGATGTCACCGGATCTGACCGCCGCGGCCGCGGCCCATAAATCGCCCCGCAGAAGCTCCGAAGCCGTCATTCCTCGTCGTCCAGGGCAAAGGCCTCGGCCAGCGTCTCGAGGGTGACGACGAAGCAGGAAGGATCGTCGTCGAAAGGCAACGCCTCGACAACGGCACGAACCTGCCGCCGCCAAGCCTCTTCAGGCGTTTCCTCGACCATCGCGTCGTCCATCGCTTCCCCCCATGCCCACGAACACGCGGCTGCTTAGCAGCCGGTGCTTGCCGATGCATCCCGATAGCGCAAGACTGCCTGCCGCTTGCGCAGGAGAATGTCATGGGGGCCATCCAGACCGAACCGGGCTCGCCCGTCACCGCCGACCGTCGGCAGCTGCTCGCCGCAGTCGAGCAAAAGCTCCTCTGGCTGGCGAGCTGGATGATCCACAACGCCAACCACGTCAGGCCGAGCCGCGATCACTTGAAGGTCGGCGGCCATCAGGCGTCCTGCGCGTCGGTCGCGACAATCCTGACTGCCCTCTATTTCGACGTGCTGCGCCCCGGGGACCGGCTCGCCGTCAAGCCGCATGCCAGCCCCATCATGCATGCCGCCCACTATCTCCTTGGCGAGCAGAGCCGGGCGGCGCTCGAGAGCTTCCGCTCCCTCGGCGGCGCCCAGTCCTATCCCTCGCGGACCAAGGACACGTCGCCCGTCGATTTCTCGACGGGCTCGGTCGGCCTCGGCGCCGCGATGACGCTCTTCGCCTCGCTGACCCAGGACTACGTGCACCTGCACGGGCTCGTTCCGGAGGACCAGCCGGTCGGCCGTATGGTCTCGATCGTCGGCGATGCCGAGCTCGACGAGGGCAACATCTTCGAGGCCCTGCTCGAAGGCTGGAAGTACGATGTCCGCAATCTCTGGTGGGTGATCGACTACAACCGCCAGAGCCTGGACCGCGTCGTCCCGGAGCAGCTCTTCGCCAAGATCGAGCAGTTCTTCGCCGCGGTCGGCTGGCGGGTGGTCACGATCAAGTACGGCAAGCGCCTCCAGGCCGTCTTCGCCGAGCCGGGCGGCGAGGTGCTGCGGCGGTGGATCGACGACTGCCCGAATGACCTCTACGCAGCCCTCACCTTCAAGGGCGGCGCCGCCTGGCGGGCGCACCTGGAGAGCGGCCTCGGCGGCAACCGTTTCATCCGCGAGCTCCTGCGCCGCCACGACGACGCCGGGCTGGCACGGTTGATGACCAACCTCGGCGGCCATGACATCGACGCCGTGCTCGAGGCGTTCCATTCGGTTACCGACGACCGGCCGCACTGCTTCATCGCCTACACGGTCAAGGGCTGGGGCCTCCCATTCGCGGGCCACAAGGACAACCATGCAGGCCTCATGACGCCGGACCAGATGGCCGAATTCCGGATCCGCAACCGGATCGGCGACGGCGAGGAGTGGTCGCCGCATGCCGGCCTCGACATCGACCCGGCCGAGTTTGACAGCTTCCTCGCCGGCGTCGCCTATCGCCGGCGCACCCACCGGCACGCGCCGCCAGCCGTGCCCGTGTCGGCATCCCTGCCAGCGGGGCGCGTCGCCGCCACGGCCTCGACCCAGGAGGCGTTCGGCCGGATCATGGCCGAGCTCGCGCGCTCGGACACGCCGCTCGCCGAGAGGATCGTAACGACCTCGCCCGATGTCACCGTCTCCACCAATCTCGGCGGCTGGGTCACCCGACGCGGCGTCTTCAATCGCCGCGAGCACGAGGACGTCTTCAAGAGCGAGGCCGTGGCCTCGCCGACCGTCTGGCGGGAGAGCGGGCGCGGCCAGCATCTCGAGCTCGGCATCGCCGAGAACAACCTCTTCCTCAACCTCGCCAGCCTCGGCCTCGCCCATGAGCTCTTCGGCGCCAGGCTCCTGCCGGTCGGCACGCTTTACGACCCGTTCATCAATCGCGGCCTCGATGCCCTGATCTACGCCTGCTACCAGGGTGCGCGGTTCCTCCTGGTGGCGACCCCATCGGGCATCACGCTGGCGCCGGAGGGCGGTGCCCATCAGTCGATCGGCACGCCCCTTGTCGGCATGTCGCAGCCCGGACTTACTTTCTTCGAGCCGGCCTACGCCGACGAGGTGGCGGCGATCATGGTCTGGGCCTTCCAGCACCTGCAGGAGCCCGACGGCAGCTCGGTCTATCTCCGGCTTTCGACCCGCCAGATCGAGCAGCCGCGGCGCAGCCTGCCGGAAGGGGTCATCGACGGCGGCTACTGGCTGGCACCGCCCGGGCCCAGGACCGAGATGGCCCTCGTCTACTCGGGTGCCGTCGTGCCCGAAGTGCTGGAAGCGGCGGCACTGCTGGCGGAGGACCTGCCGGAGCTGGGCATCCTCGCGGTCACCTCCGCCGATCGGCTGCATGCCGGCTGGCGGGCGTACGGCAAGTCCAGCCGCGCCGCCGCCCTGCTCGACCCGCTGCCGCCCGGCGTGCCGCTGGTGACCGTGCTGGATGGCCATCCCCTGACACTCTCATGGCTCGGTTCGGTCAGGGGCCAGAAGGTGACGTCACTCGGCATCGAGCAGTTCGGCCAGTCGGCGGACATTCCGGATCTCTATGCCGTGCACCGCCTCGATGCCGCGGCGATCGTCGATGCGGCCGCGGCAGCGCTGCTCGGAACCTAGGTGATGGTCAGTCGTCGAAGACTGGCGACCACTGCCTGCTTCGCCCTCCTCGTCGGCTGCAGCAATGACGGAAACCCGCCGCAACCGGTGATCTACGACACCTGGTTCTACGACTCGGAAGAATGGTACGACGACGAATTCTGGCGCTGGTTGGACGAGCAGGACGACGACGACATCGACCGGGACGACATCCGCAACGAGCTGCGGAACTGGTACGACGGACTCGACCCCGCCGATCAGGAGAAGGTCCGCGACCGGGTCGAGGATTGGCTCGAGAACCAGGACCTCACGCCCCTGGGCAATCAGGACCCGCGCGTGGTGATCGAGCAGACGATCGTCGAGCGTTGGAACGCGATGGAGCCTGAGCAGCGCCAGACGTGGCTCGACACGCGTCGTGACCGCGCCGTGCTTCGCGACCCTGCGGCTACGCCGGCAGCACGCGAGCTCGCGCGGCAGCGGATCAGCGATATCGATCCGGCGGCGGTGCGTGACCGGTCCCGGGCGCAGGCGGCTACGCGACCGGTGGTGGGCGCGCACCCGGTGCCCGCGCGGAGCGGGCTGCGATCTCGCGGCTTCGGCTTCAGCCGCGGCCGCTTCGGCGGCGGCCGGGGTCGTGGCCTTGGCGGCGGCCGAGGCGGAGGGCGCGGCGGTGGGAGGGGACGCTAGCCATGCGGCCGGTCTTGTCGGCTCGGCGCGGTTTCGCCATAACGCTCGGACGGCGGAGCAAGCCATTGCCCGAGCAGGCATCGTGGCTGGGCGACATTGATGCCCACACGATTCGGCCGGGCCGGAGAGGACGGGGAGTGCGCGCATGGACATGACGGGCGAGTATCGGATACCGGCACCCCGCGAGCAGGTCTGGGCGGCGCTCAACGACCCCGACATCCTGCGCCAGGCGATCCCCGGCTGCGACGAGCTGGTCAAGCACTCGGATACCGAGCTCGAGGCGAAAGTCACCGCCAAGGTCGGTCCCGTGAAAGCCAAGTTCGGCGGCAATGTGCGCCTCGAGAACGTCAACCCGCCGGTCGGCTACAGCATCGTCGGCGAGGGCAAGGGCGGGGCTGCCGGCATTGCCAAGGGTGGCGCCGATGTCAGCCTGGCCGAGGATGGTGACGGCACGATCCTGACCTACAGCGCGAAAGCCGAGGTGGGCGGCAAGCTGGCCCAGATCGGCTCGCGGTTGATCCAGGGCACGGCCAAGAAGATGGCCGACGACTTCTTCGGCAAATTCAGCGAGCTCGTGACCGCGAACCAGGCACCC
>CAZGUW010000175.1:1462-10220 GCA_964528705.1 uncultured Geminicoccaceae bacterium | reverse complement strand
CTACACCCTCGTCTGCTTCGGCGGTGCCGGCGGGCAGCACGCCTGCCAGGTGGCGGACCTGCTCGGCATCGGCCGCGTCCAGGTCCATCCCTATGCCGCCGTGCTCTCGGCCTACGGCATGGGCCTCGCCGACCTGCGCACCATCCGCCAGCGCGCCCTGGACACGGGGCTCGAGCCCGGCATCGAGGAAGAGCTCGAGGCGGCCCGTGCGGCGCTCGCCCGCTCGGCCGAGGCCGAACTCGCCGAGCAGGGCATTGCCGCGGATTCGCTCCGACTCGAGGCCCGCGCCCATATCCGCTACGCCGGCACCGACACGCCGATCGAGGTGGCGCTGGCGGCATTGGACGAGATGCGGGCCGCCTTCGAGGCCGAGCACAAATCGCGCTACGGCTTCACCGTCGAGGGTCGGGGCCTCGTCGTCGAGACGCTGACCGTCGAGGGCATCGGCCTGATGCAGGCGATCGACGAGCCGGAGGTCGAGGTGGCGGCCGACCGCTCCCCGCCGGCGCCGGTCGGCGAGGGCCGGATCTTCACCACCGAGGCGCCGCATCAGCCGCCCCGCGAGTTTGCGGCCGCCATCTGGCGGCGCGAGACGCTGGCTGCCGGCGACCGCGTGCCGGGGCCAGCCATCGTCGCCGGCAGCACCACGACCATCGTCGTCGAGCCGGGCTGGGCGCTCGAGGTGACGGCCCGCGACCACGTCGTGCTGACCCGGGTCGAGAAGCTGCCGGAGCGCGTGGCGCTGGGCACGCAGTGCGACCCCATCCTGCTCGAGATCTTCAACAATCTCTTCATGACCATCGCCGAGCAGATGGGTGTCACGCTGCAGAACACCGCCTACTCGGTGAACGTGAAGGAGCGGCTGGACTTCTCCTGCGCCGTCTTCGACGCCGAGGGCGGCCTGATCGCCAACGCCCCGCACATGCCCGTGCACCTGGGCTCGATGGGCGAATCGGTCCGCACGGTCATCCGGCTGCGCCGGGACACCATGGGCAAGGGCGACGTCTATGCCCTGAACAACCCCTACAATGGCGGGACGCATCTGCCGGACGTCACCGTCGTCATGCCGGTCTTCGGCGAGGCCGGCGATGTCCTCTTCTACACCGCGTCGCGGGCGCATCATGCCGATATCGGCGGTATCACGCCGGGCTCCATGCCGCCCTTCAGCCGGCATATCGACGAGGAGGGTGTGCTCTTCGACGACTTCCACCTGGTCGAGGCCGGAAGCTTCCGCCACGACGCGGTCGAGGCGCTCCTGAAGTCCGGCAGCTACCCGGCTCGCAACCCCAGGCAGAACATTGCCGACCTGCAGGCCCAGGTGGCCTCCTGCGCCAAGGGGGCGGCCGAGCTCGAGCGCATGGTGGGCCAGTTCGGCATCGAGACCGTCCAGGCCTACATGCGCCACGTCATGGACAATGCCGAGGAGAGTGTCCGCCGCGTCATCGACAGGCTCGAGGACGGCGAGTTCACCTATGCCCACGACCAGGGGCCGGTGATCAGGGTGCGGATCACGGTCGACCGGGCGAATCGCCGGGCGCGGATCGACTTCACCGGCACGAGCGCGCAGCAGGACTGGAATTTCAACGCCCCGGCCGCGGTCACCCGGGCCGCCGTGCTCTACGTCTTCCGCACGCTGGTGGACAGCGACATCCCTCTTAATGACGGCTGCCTGAAGCCGCTCGAGCTCGTCATTCCCGAAGGCTCGATCCTCGCCTGCAAGTACCCGGCCGCCGTCTGCGCCGGCAATGTCGAGACCTCGCAATGGTGCACCGACACGCTCTTCGGCACTCTCGGTGCCCTGGCGGCGGCGCAGGGGACGATGAACAACTTCACCTTCGGCAACGCCACCTACCAGTACTACGAGACGATATGCGGCGGCTCCGGCGCCGGCCCGGACCACCCCGGCACGGCGGGCGTCCACACCCACATGACGAACTCGCGCCTGACCGACCCCGAGATCCTCGAATGGCGCTATCCCGTCCTCCTCGAGGAGCACCGCATCCGCCAGGGCTCCGGCGGCCGGGGGCGCTTTCCCGGCGGCGACGGCACGCTGCGCCGCATCCGCTTCCTCGAGCCCATGTCAGCCGCCCTGCTCGCCAACCACCGCAAGGTGCCGCCATTCGGCCTTGACGGTGGCGAGCCCGGCCAGTGCGGCGACCAGTGGGTTGAGCGCCGGGGCGGCAGCATGGAGAAGCTCGAGGGCTGCGACTCGACGGAGCTCGCGGCCGGCGACGTCTTCGCCATCCGGACGCCGACCGGCGGGGGATATGGCAGGGAATAGCCGCTTCGCGGGTAACGCGGTGTTCGCCTGAACTTGAACCGGCGTGTGCACGGCCACCCGTGACGCCAGGACCCGGTTTGTGACAATTTCTGGTCCACGGAAAGCAGGATCGGACCCAGCGACCCCATGCCCTGGCTCGACCCCAGAGGACGCTTCTCGGCCTTCAAGCTCGGCGTCTTTCTTCTTCTCCTAGTCCCGGCGGCGCTCATCGCCTGGCGCTATACCAGCGGTGCGCTCGGTGCCGAGCCGATCGAGGCGGCGCTGCACCAGTCCGGCGACTGGGCCATCCGCCTGCTGCTCGTGGCGCTGGCGGTCACGCCGGCGCGGCATCTGCTGCAGTGGCCGCGGCTTCTGCAGGTGCGCCGCATGACCGGTGTCGCGGCCTTCGCCTATGCGGCCGCCCACCTGGCGCTCTATGTCACCGACGAGGGGTTCAATCTCGGCAAGGTGGCGTCCGAGATCGTGCTTCGCCTCTATCTCACGCTGGGCTTCCTCGCCTTCCTGGTCCTCGCCGCCATGGCGCTGACCTCGTTCGACTCGATGATCCGCCGGCTGGGGGCGCGGCGCTGGAAGCTGCTGCATCGGCTGGTCTATGGTGTGGCGGTCGTCGCCGTCGTGCACTTCTTCATGCAGACCAAGCTCGATGCCACCGAGCCCTGGATCATCGCCGGCCTCCTCGCCTGGCTGCTGGCGGCCCGGGTGGTCATCCGGCGGGGCGGGCTGAACGGCTCCATGGCCGACTGGTGGCCGCTCGTCCTCGGGCTCCTTGCGGCCGCCGGCACGGCGCTCGGCGAGGCGGCCTACTACAACGCCCTGGTCGGCGTCGCCCCGGGCCGCATGCTGGTGGCGAACCTCTCCCTCGAGGCCGGCATCCGCCCGGCCTGGTACGTGCTCGCCATCTGCCTCGCCGCGGCCCTCGTCATCGCCCTTCGGCGCCACGGCGCACGGGCCGGGCGGCTCGCTCGCGGCACGGCGTGACCGGTCGCACCGTCACGTCCCAGGCGGGGCGACCCGCAGCATCTCGTTGCCGCCACGCTGGAACTCGTAAGCAACGCGCTGCACCTCGACCCGCAAGCCGGTGCGGGCCAGAGCCTCGACCAGCGGCGGCAGATGGGGGGATGGCTGCATGGCGAGGGTCAGGAGCGGAAAGACGCGGACCTCCCGCGCTACCCGCAGCAATTCGAGCGTCGCTTCGAGGTGAAAGGCGTAAGCAAGCTGCTCGCTGTAGAGAAAGAGGAGGTGCGAGCAGAGGGCCAGATCGAAGGAGCCATTTGCGAAGGGCAGGGCCGGCAGCGCGCCCGCGACGTAGCGGCCACTGGCGCCGGGGCCGGCGTAGTCGGTGAGGAAACGGTCCATGGCCTGCCGGCGCATGCGGCGCCACGCGGCCAATGACGGGATGCTGCGCCAGACGAAGAGCTCTTGGTTGACGCTGACCTGTGCCGCCATGTCGGCGAAGGTGGCGTCGACGCGTCGGCGGATGGCCGGCGCAGTGTGGCGGTAGAGGGGATCGACGGAGACGGCCCTGCCGCCGCCGGCGCACCATTCCGCGTTGAAGCTGGCCGGGCCGTCACCGCAGCCGAGAACCCTGCCGCGCCGGTCGGTCGCCCTGAGGTCGAACATGGCGACGTATTCGGCCATGGTGCGACCGAGCGGTACGATCTGGTCGAGTTGGATGGTCATTGGCCGGCGTGCCTCGGCGCTGGACGGGACCGACTTTCCGTGGCGTGCCGCGTCGGCGCAAGGGGCTGATTCGGGCTTGCCCTGCCTTCGGGACTCGGCGAATGTCGGAGTGCGGCACTCGACCTTTGGTGTTCAGGTACAGGCGCAGCCGCCGCGCCCGGGTGGCGTCGCTGGTGACACGTCGAGATTTCATCGCGGCCTGGTCGAGCATGTGGTTCAAGGGCGGGACCTTCCGCCTGCGCAGCGGCGTCGTGCTCGCCGTGACGGCGATCGTGCTCCTGGCCAACGGTCTGCTCTTCTACAACAGCCATGTCCGGCTGACGGCGGCGACACGTGACGTGGCGGAAAGCGTCGATGCGCGCCAGCTTCTCTCCGAGATGCTGACGGTGCTGCTCCACGCCGAATCCAGCCATCGCGGCTTCATCCTGACCGACGAGGAGAGTCACCTCGAACCCTACAATGCGTCCCTCCAGCAGGCGGAGCGGCTTCTGGCCCGGATCGGTCCGCTCCTGCAGACGGACGCGCCGCAGATGCAGCGGCTCGCCACCGTCCAGACGCTGGTGGCGGAGCGCTTCACGGAGCTGTCGGAGACCCTGGCCGTCCGCCGGCAGCAGGGGGCCGAAGCGGCCCGTCGCCTGGTCCGGGACAACCAGCAGCTCGGCACGCTCGACGAGCTCCGCGGCGTGGTCGGCGAGCTGCAGAACGTCGAGAGCACGACGCTCGAGAGCCGCCGGGCGGACTGGGAGGAGGCCCGGTTCCACGCCTTCGTGGCCTTCGTCGTCTTCCTCACCGTATCGGCCGCCCTGGTCGTGGCGCTCTACGGCTTCATGCGGCGCGAGGTCGTCGACCGCATCGCCTATAACCGGCAGCTCAAGGCCTATGCCGACGAGCTCGGTGCCAGCCTGGCCGAGCTGCGCACCGAGCGCAACGAGATCGCCCAGCTCGCCGTGGCCAGCACCTGCCTGCAGAGCTGCGAGTCGCTGGGCGAGCTGCCGGCCGTGCTGGGCCCGCTGCTCGAGCCGCTCTTCCCGGGCCATGCCGGCGCCGTCTATGGCCGGACGGTGGCGGGCGACGGGCAGGCACGGCTTGCCGCCTGGGGCGGCCTCGATCAGCCGGGCGAGCTCGGGGCGGACGATTGCCTGGCGCTCGCGCAGGGCCGGGTGCTGCGTCACGAGCCGGGCTCGGGGGTGCGCCCTTGCCCGCATCTCCGGGCGGCCCTTGCCCGGCAGGACATGCCGACACTCTGCATCCCGCTTGTCGCCCATGGCGAGACGCTGGGCCTCTTCAGCCTTGTCGCCATTCCGCCGGCCGGAGGAATTGGGGCGGAGGACACGGCGGGCTCGGCGGAGCGCCTGGCCGCCATGCTGGCGCAGCAGCTAGGCCTCACTTTGGCCAGCCTGCGCATCCGGGAGGTCCTCAAGGAGCAGTCGATCCGCGATCCGCTCACCGGCCTCTTCAACCGCCGCTATCTCGACGTGGTGGCGCCAAAGGAGGTCGCCCAGGCACTGCGCGCCGGGCGGGAGATCGCGCTCGCCATGGTCGACATCGACCACTTCAAGGCGTTCAACGACCGGCACGGGCATCGGGGCGGCGACGCGGCGCTGGTCGCCGTGGCCGGCTTCCTGCAGGCGAGCGTCCGGCTCGGCGACTGGCTCTTTCGCTATGGCGGCGAGGAGTTCCTGTTGCTGGTGCAGGGCCTCGACTGCACGGCGCTGCTCCAGCAGCTCGAGCGCCTGCGCCAGGGCACGGCCGGCGTGGCGGCGCGGGTCGACGGGCATGACCTGCCGCCGGTCACCATCTCGATCGGTGCCGCGATCTGCCCGGATCACGGTGAGGACCTCGAGCAGCTCCTGGCGGCAGCCGACCGGGCGCTCTATGCGGCGAAGCAGGGCGGGCGGGACCAGGTGCGGCTGGCCGGGCCGCCCGGGACCGCCCCCTGATCGCGCCCGGGTCATCAGCCGGGCCAGCGGAACGCGGCGCCGCGCCCGGCGTTCTGGAGAGGGAAGCCAGCGCCGAAGTCGCGCCCTCCGGAACCTCCGACCGATGACCGAGCTCCCGACCGCCACAGTGCCTCCACGCCGCCTCCTCCTTCTCGCCAACCCGCGCGCGCGCAACGGGTCGAACGCCGCGGATTTCGTGGCGCCGCTCGCCGAACGGGGGCTCGAGGTCGTCTTCACCGAGCCGGACGGCATCGAGGCGCTGCTGGCGACCATCCGCACGACGGGGCGGACGGTCGACCGCATCGCGATTGCCGGCGGCGACGGCTCGATCGCCGCCGCCCTGCCGGCCCTGCTCGAGGTGCAGAAGCCCCTGGCGGTGCTGCCGCTCGGCACGGCCAACGACCTCGCCCGCAACCTCCGCCTGCCGACCGACCGGGATGAGCAGCTTGCGCTCGTCGCCGGCGGCAGGGTGCGCCGCATCGACCTCGCCTCGGCCAATGGCCGGCCGGTGCTGAACGCCGTCAGCATCGGCCTCGGTGCCGCCGTCGCTGCCATGCACCAGGGGCTCGGCAAGCGCCTGCTCGGGGTGCTGAACTATCCCCGCGTCCTCTATGCCGCCTGGCGCCGGATCTATCCCTTCACCGTCCACATCACCTGCGACGGCATCGCCCATCGCGGCCGCTTCATCCACCTCGCCGTCGTCAACGGCCGCTTCCACGGCGGCGGCCTCGAGCCGCGGCCGGAGGGGACCATCACCGACGGCGTGCTCGATCTCTATGCCCTGCGCGCCGGCCCGATCTTCCGCCTGATGCAGGTCATGGCGAGCCTCAAGATCGAGGGTGCGGAGACCGATCGCGCCTTCCGCCTGCAGGGCAGGCAGATCAGCATCGCCACCAGGCGCCCGCGCCGCGCCAATATCGATGGCGAGCTGGTCGGCCGGACACCGCTCGACATCGCAATCATGCCCGAGGCTCTGCCCGTTGTGGTCCCTGCCGCGGCCGACGGAAAGGCTTCAGGATAATAAGCCTATCATCTCCACGGCCCGCTGGCAAGCCCTGCTTCGGTTCGTTCGGCAAAATCGTGTTTCGCTGGCGCCCGCGTGCCGTCCAGAGCCTCGTTTGCGCCGGATTCCCCTGCTACGACAAGGGGTTGGCGGTGCTCGGGTTCGTTGGTCGACGCTCGGGTTCGTTGGTCGATTCGCCGGGTTCGTTGGTCGATTCGCCGGGTTCGTTGGTCGAATCCGTGGGTTCGCTCGTCGATTCGGCGGGTTCGTTCGCCCTGAACTGTCGCATTATACGCGACATGACCATCATCCGGTCGCGTATAATGCGACATCTCGGGTTCGACTGTCGCGTATAATGCGACAACTGCCGGACAAGTGTCGCGTTAGATGCGACAACCCGGAGGAAGTGTCGCATATAGCGCGACAGCGGGCGCGGCAGGATGGATGCCGGCGTCATCCTCGCATGCTTCTCTTGACCGGTGCTTCGGCCACGCCATTCTCATTGCCTTCGGTCACCTTGCGGGGAGGCAAGTGATGTCGAGATTTCTCGAGCTGGCGGCGTCCACGGCGCTGGCCACCATCGTCCTGTTGCCGGGCGGTGCCGCGCTCGGCCAGGCGGCCCTGCCGGAGGCGCCGGGTCACGATCTCGTGGAGGGGGTCTGCACCGGCTGCCATCGGGTCAACATGATCCAGAACAGCTCCGGTTACACCGAGCCCGAGTGGCGCGAGCTGATCGCCACCATGATCAATCTCGAGGGCACGGCCGAGCTGGACGAGATCACCGCCTACCTGGCGGCCGAGTTCCCGCCCAACGATCGCCGCACGCCGACCCTGGTCCCGGGCGACGTCCAGATCACCTTCGAGGAATGGGTGGCGCCGACGCTCGGCCAGCGCTCGCGCGACCCGGTGGAGGCGCCGGACGGCTCGATCTGGTGGTCCGGCATGTGGGCCGACCTCGCGGTCCGGGTCGATCCGGCCACCGGCGAGATCCGGGAGTACGCGCTGCCGCCCGGCACGCAGGCGCATACCGTCACGACCGATGCCGAGGGCGGCATCTGGTGGACCGGCAACGGCAACGGCACGATGGGCCGGCTCGACCCGGCGACGGGCGAGAGTACCGTCTACCCAATGCCCGACCCGGAGGCGCGCGATCCCCACTCGGCCATCGTCGACGCCAACGGCACGGTCTGGTTCACGCTCCAGCGCAGCAACATGATCGGCCGCCTCGTGCCGGAGACGGGGGCCATCGACCTGATCACGGCGCCCACGCCCGGCTCGCGCCCCTACGGCATCAAGCTCAGCGCGGCGGGCGAGCCCTGGGTCGCGGCCAACGGCAGCAACCGGCTCTACCGCGTCGACCCGGAGACGATGGCGGTCGAGACCTTCGAGCTGCCCGACCCCGAGACCACCGTCCGCCGCCTCGACCTCGCGAGCGACGGGACCGTCTGGTACGTGAACTCGTCACAGGGCCGGATCGGCCACCTCGATCCCGCCACCGGCGAGGTGAGGGAGTGGGACTCGCCGAGCGGCCCGCGCTCGCACCCCTACGCCATCGCGGTGATCGACGACATCATCTGGTACAACGAATCCGGCATGCGCCCTGACGCCCTCGTCCGCTTCGACCCGGCGACCGAGACCTTCCAAAGCTGGGCCATTCCCTCCGGCAACGTCTATGCCGGCATCGTCCGCCACATGCGGCCGACCCGGGCGGGCGATTTGCTCATCCACCAGAGCAGCACGAATCGCGTCATCCGGGTGGGGCTCGGCGGGGCCGTGGCGACGGAGTAGGGGCCTACTGCGCCAGGAAGCCGCCATCCACAGCGAGGGTGTGGCCGGTGACCATGGAGGCGGCGT
>CAZGUW010000175.1:0-1452 GCA_964528705.1 uncultured Geminicoccaceae bacterium | reverse complement strand
AAGAGCATGGCGTGGGCGACCTCCAGGGGCTCGGCGAGCCGGCCCATGGGCGTCAGCGCCTCGAGCTTCGCGGTCAGCTCGGCATTGTCCATGAGCGGCTTGATGAACGGTGTCTTGGTCCAGGTGGGGGCCACGGCGTTGACCCGGATGTTCCGGGGTGCCCATTCGACGGCCATGCTGCGGACGAGATTGACCAGCGCGCCCTTGGTCGTGGCGTAGGAGATGTTCGGGTAGGCGCCGCCGCCAGAGAAGCTCATGATGGAGGCGGTGACGACCACGGCACCGCCCTTTTCGGGCATGTGCCGGGCGGCGGCCCGGGACGAGAGGAAGACGCCCGTCAAATTGACCTGCAGCACGGCGTTCCAGTCGTCGAGCGAGCAGTCGACGGCGGTCCGGCGGATGTTGATGCCGGCATTGGCGACCATCACGTCGATCCGCCCGTGGCGGGCGGCGATGTCGGCCAGCACCCGGTCGATCTCCGCCTCGCTGGCGACGTCGAGCGCCATCGCCTCGCACCCGCCGATTTCCCCGGCCATGGCCTCGGCGGCGGCACCGTCGCGGTCGAGGATCACGACCGTGGCACCGGCCGCGGCCATCAGCCGGGCGGCGGCCGCACCGATGCCCGAGGCTCCGCCGGTGACGCAGACGATCTTATTGTCCAGCCGCTGCCGGGCGAGCGGGTCGTTGTTGTCGTCGGTTGCCATGGTGAGTCTCCCTGTGCCGCGATGCCGGCGGAACGTAGCTGGCCGGGCAGTGTGGCGGAAGGGTCGGTCAGCCGGCCGAATGGCCTCGAGGAGTCCCCAGCGCTCCGACACGGGCGAGCCGTAACATATCGGCGTTCAGCTCATCGCGGGCGTCCGTCATCCCACTGATAGCAGGCCGCCTCTCTCAACGATGGACGCGCCTTGCCAGACGATAGCATGTTTCTTATAGTGCCATCATTGCCATCATCTGACCGGAGACGCCATCAGATGCCCGCCGTCACCATTCGCAACCTCTCGGACGAGACCCATCGCGCCCTCAAGGTGCGCGCGGCCCATCATGGCCGCAGCACCGAGGCCGAAATGCGCGACATTCTGGAAACTGCGGTTCGTCCCGCCGAGCGCCTGCGCCTCGGCTCCGCCCTGGCAGCGTTGAGCCGCGAGGCCGAGCTGACCAATGCCGATTTCGAGGCGCTGGAACATGCCCGCGACAAGACGCCCGCCATGCCGATGAGCTTTGAATGATCGTTCTGGATACGAATGTCGTCTCCGCGGCGATGAAGCCGGAGCCGGATCCTGCCGTGCGCGACTGGCTGGACGAGCAGGCTGCCGAAACACTCCACATCTCCAGCGTGACTGTGGCGGAACTGCTGTTCGGCATCGGCGCGTTGCCGGATGGACGGCGCAAGCAGAAGCTCGCCGCGACGTTCGACGGGATGCTTTTGCTGTTCGACGGCAGAGTTCTCGCCTT
>CAZGUW010000174.1:0-10227 GCA_964528705.1 uncultured Geminicoccaceae bacterium | reverse complement strand
GAACCGGCCGCCGCGGTCCGCTGGCCGGCGAGGGCCTCGGCGAGCTGCTTCTGCCCGTTGCCGTCGATCCCGGCGATGCCGAGGATCTCGCCCGGCCGGAGATCGAAGGAGACGTCGTCGACCCGGGCGAGACGGGTGGCACCGACAACGGTCAGACCGCGCACGGTGAGGATCGGGTCCCCCTCGGCCTCGTGCAACCGGGCCGGGCGGGCCTCGGCGATGCTGCGGTCGCCGAACATGAGGCCCACCACCTCCTCGACGGCGGCGGCCTGGTCCATGGCGGCGAGGCCCTCGGGCGCCAGCTCACCGACCTTGCGACCGAGGCGGAGCACGGTGATGCGGTCGCCGAAACGGCAGGCCTCGTCGAGCTTGTGGGTGATGAAGACGACGGCAAGGCCGCTTTTGACCAGCCGGCGCATGAGGGCACCGAGCTCGTCGGCACCCTGCGGTGTCAGCATCGAGGTCGCCTCGTCGAGGATCAGGACCCGGCTCTGCCGCAGGAGGGCGCGGACGATCTCGATCTGCTGCTGCTCGCCGAGCGAGAGCTCGCCGGTCGGCTGGTCGAGGTCGAGCGTGATGCCGAACTCGCTGCGGATCGCAGTAAGCCGCCGCTCGAGCTCGGCCCGGTCGGGGCGCCGCCACCAGCTCATGCCGAGGACGAGGTTCTCCATGACGGTGAGCGTCGGCACCAGCATGACATGCTGGAAGACGGTGCTGATCCCCTGCTGCAGGGCGGCGCGGGGCGAGGCGATGCGCTGCTCCTCCCCGGCGACCCGGATGGTCCCGGTATCGGGCTCGACGAGCCCGGAGAGCATGGCGACGAGCGTCGACTTGCCGGCCCCGTTCTCGCCGAGCAGCGCGTGCACCTCGCCGGGCATGAGCGCCAGATCGACCCGGTCGACGGCGAGCACGCCCGGAAAGCGTTTGGTGACACCAGCGAGCTCGACCACGGGCGTCGTGGCCGGCGCCGGGCGGGAGGGTATCGTTGCAGCCTGCATCAGGTCGAGGGGGACGGACGATGCGCGCACCATCCGTCCCGATACCTCAGCTCACTCGGCCACCGAGGTGACCAGCGCGCGCACGCCCTCGGCGTCGAAGACGGGCTCCAGCACCAGCGTGCCGTCGACGAGCTCCTGGCGCACCGCCATCACCTGCTCCCAGACATCGTCCGGAATGGTGTTGGTCTGCAGCAGCCGCACGCTGTCGTCGGCGAGGCCGATGGCGTAGCTCTTGGTGCCGAACGTGTCGTTCTCGAGATCCTCGATCATCGCCGTGTAGACCGGGGTCATGTCCCAGAGCACCGACGTCAGGAGATAGCCCTTGTCGATCGAGCTCTTGTCGCCGATCACGTCGATGAACATCACCTTGCCGCCATCGGTCGCCGGCGTCGTCTCGATCGCCTGCAGCATGCCGAAGCTCGAGCCGTTGCCCTGGCCGAAGATGATGTCGGCACCCGCCGCGATCACCGCGCCGGTGACGCGATTGCCGCCGGCGGCGTCGGCATAGGCGGCCGGGCCGATCACGGCATAGACGATCTTCACGTCGGGGTTGGTCGCCTGCACGCCCTGGGCGAAGCCGGCCGACTGCGAGTTCCAGGACGGCGGCTCGCCCGAGACGACGATGCCGACCGTGCCGGTGCGGGTCATGGTGGCGGCCATGACGCCGGCGAGATAGGCGCCCTCGTGGCCGGAAAGGGTGTAGTCGGCGACGAGGCCGGGGACCAGCGCCTCCGGGCTGTCGACGATGGCGACCGGAACACCGGTCTCCTCGGCGATCTCCGGGGCGGCCGTGTTGTAGCCGCTGGCGTGGGCGATCATCAGGCTCGCCCCGTCCGCGGCGAGCTCGCGGAGCGTCGGGCGGATGTCGCCATAGCCCAGGCCCTCGGCCTTGATCACCTCGACGCCGGTGGCGTTGGCGGCCGCCACGGCGGCGTCGACGCCCTGCTGGTTCCAGCCGAAATCGGTGCCTTCCTCGGGCACCAGGATGGCGATCGCATTGACTTGCACGGCGTTCGCCGCGACAGCACCCCCAACCGCCAAAGCGAGCCCGAGAGCCGCCCCCTGCATCAGACGCTTGATCATGTTCCGCTCCTTTCCGTTGCCGTTTTCCTTGTCGTCAACCTGCCGAAGAGCTGTGGTTCTCTGCCTCCCCTCGCTCCTGTCCGTGGCGCACGCCACGAGCGGCGAGCTGGTGCCGCAGGCGTTCAGCGCCCGCAATCTCGGCACCGAACCGATCACCTGCGCCGCCACCCTGGCGCACTGGTTCTCGATCGAGCTCGGCACGGCCGAAGCCGGCGAGCGCGTCCGGGCCGAGCTCTGGCACGATCCTGAGAGCGGCGCCGGGCTGCTCCTGAACGAGCATGGCGACCACATGCCCGTGGAGGCCCTCTGGTGCGGGCTCGAGGGCCGAAGCTGGCAGACGCGAAGCCCGATCAGGCTCGACCGCAACGCGGGCGCCGCACCAGCCGACATCGAGCTGGACTGCCGGGCGGCGGACGGCCGGCTCGCCTGCACCGACCTGCATCGCTAGTTCTTCCGCCCGGCGGCGACCAGCTCGGCCAGGCGCTCGTACTCGGTCTGGACCTCGGGCTCGGCGCTCAGGATCTCGTCGGTGACGATGGCGAAGCGTGCCACCATCTCCTCGCGGCCGGCCTCGTCGAGCTCCAGGATCTCGCCGCCGTTCTCGATCCAGATGGCGTTGGTGCGCGCCACGTTCTCCACGCCCCAGGGGAAGACCGCCTCCTCGGCGGCGCGGCCGGCCTCCCGGATGGCTTCCTGGACCTCCGGCGCCTGCGCCTGGAACCAGTCCTCGTTGACGACCGTGACCGAGACGATCTCGGCGAACTTCAGGTCGGTCACGTATTTCGCGACGTCGTAATACTTGAAGGCGGTGAGGATCGGCATGCCCGCCAGCATCCCGTCGAGCCCGCCGGACTGGAGCTGCGGCACGATCTCGCTCAAGGCGAGCGGCACCGGAATGGCGCCCAGGGCCTCCATCGGCTGCATCTGCAGGGGCGAGGCGAAGGTGCGGATCTTCAGCCCCTCGAGATCGGCAAGCCCCGGTGCCGGCGTGCGCGTGAGGACCACCGTCGGGCTGTTGTAGATGGCACCGATGATCCGCAGCCCCGAATCCAGGAAGAGCGTTTCCATATGGTCGCGGTACGTGGGATCGTGAATCGCCGCCCGCACGTCCTCCGGCCCGGGGAAGAGCCCCGGCACGTCGTAGGCCTGAAAGCGCGGGTCGACATTGGTCATGAACGAGGTGGGCGTGGTGAAGGCCTCGATCGTGCCGAGCAGCACACCCTCGACCATGCGCGGAATGGCGCCGAGCTGGCTCGCCGGGTAGATCTCGACTTTGACCGCGTCGCCGACCCGCTCGGCAAGCTCCGCCGCGAACACCTTCTGCCACTCGTGCTGCACGTCGTTGATGGTGGCACTGGCGAGCTTCATCGTGCTCTGCGCCTCGGCCGCGAACGGTGCCGCCACGAGGCAGAGCGCCAAAGAGAGGGCTCGTATCGGGTTCCTCGGCATGCGCATGACGTTCACTCCCAATCCGATTGAGGGCTCAATTCATGGTCCTGGTCAGCAGCAGCGAGAGCTCGGGCACGGCGGTGATGATCGCGAGGGCCACGAGCTGGACGGCGAGGAAGGGCACGATGCCCCGCCAGATCTCCGCGGCCGGCACGGCGGTCACCGCCTGGGCCACGAAGATGTTGAGGCCGAAGGGCGGGGTGAACATGCCGATCGCGAGGTTGACGGTCATGACCACGCCGAAATGGATCGGATCGATGCCGAGCCCGGCGGCGATGGGGGCGAGGAGCGGGGCCAGCACGAGGATCGAGGAGGTGGGGTCGAGCACGCAGCCCACGGCGAGCAGCAGGAGGTTGACGAGGAAGAGAAAGCCCAAGGGCGAGAGGCCCGCGCCGGTGACCGCCTCGGTCATCGCCTGCGGGACGCCCTGCACGGTGAGCAGCCACGAGATGGCGCTCGCCGCCGCCACCACGATCATGATCTTGGCTGTGAGCACGGCGGCCCGGCCGGCGGCGTCCACGAGTTCCGCCATGCCGAGCGTGCGATAGGCGAAGGCGCCGACCAGGATGGCATAGGCCGCGGCGAACCCGCCGGCCTCGGTCGGCGAGAAGAGCCCGCCATAGATGCCGGTCAGCACGAAGACCGGCATGGCGAGCGCCAGGACGGCCGCCCGCGTGGCGCGCCAGAGCCGGGCGGGGTCGAAGCTTCCGGTCGTCGGGATGCCCCGCCAGCGTGCCATGAAGGTGACATAGCCCGCCATCAAGAGGGCGATGAGCAGGCCCGGCAGGATGCCGGCGATGAAGAGCCGCGGGATCGACTGCTCGGCGGCGACGCCATAGAGGATCATGGCGATCGAGGGCGGGATGACGATGTCGATGGCCCCGCCGGCGGTGATCAGTCCGACCGAGCGGCGCGCGCCGTAGCCCGCCTCGACCAGCCGGCCGTGCATGGTCCGCCCGACCGCGGCGACGGCGGCAGCGCTCGACCCGCAGATCGTGCCGATCAGCGCCGACCCGCCGATGGCCGCCACCCCGAGCGCTCCCGGCACGCGGCCGAAAAGCGCCTCGACGAAGGCGATGAGCCGGTCGGCGATGCCGCTTCGCGCCATCAGCTCGCCGGCGAAGACGAAGAAGGGAATGGCGAGCAGCGCATAGACGTCGAGCCCGCCGAAGAGGATCTGCTGCAGCGTCAGGAGCGGCAGGGGCGTGACGAGGACGAGGGTGAGCACGACCCCGGCGAGCAGGGCCGCGAAGATCGGCACGCCGAGTGCCGTGAGAAGCGCGGCGGAGCCGGCGAGCGACCAGATCATGCCCGGCTCCGGGAGAGCCTGGCCGCATCGCGGCAAAGCAGCCAGAGCGCCACCAGCGCCATGCCGGCGAAGCCCGCCAGCACGGCGGCATGCGGCCAGGTCATCGGCACGCCGAGCCCCATGCTGACCTGGCCGAGCTTGTCGATGCGGGCGATGAAGAGCCAGCTCTGCCGGACGACGACCAGCGACACGGCGAGCACGACGATGTGCGAGATGAGCAGGAGCGCCGTCCGCGCCACCGGGCCCAACGCCTCTGGCAGGAGGTCGATCGCCAGGTGCTCGCGCTCGAGCAGGGCCAGGACCGCCCCCGCCATGACCAGCCAGATCATCGCGAAGACGAGCAGCTCGTCGATTCCGGGTGGCAGGCCGAGGCCGAGATAGCGGCCGCCCGCATTGACCACGTTGACGGCGACCATGCCGAGCAGCACGACGCCGAGCAGGGCGCGAAGCCCGGTGGCGAGGTGCCGCTCGACGGCGGTCGTCATCCGCCGCCGCTTTCGAGCACGCGGCGCACCGCGACCAGCGCCCACGCCCGTTCGGCCGGCAGGCGTTCGAGCTCCTCCTTCGTGTAGTCGAAGAGCCCGCCCCCGGTCTTCATGCCGAGCCGGCCCTTGGCGGTAGCCGCCGTCACCAGCGGCGAGACGTCGGCGCGGTCGGCGAGCTCCTTGTTGAGGAAGGAGGAGACCGCCTCGTAGATGTCGAGCCCGGCCATGTCGAGGAGCCGCATCGGCCCGACCACCGCGAGCTTCATGCCGATCCCCCAGCGCACCACCGTGTCCAGGTCCTCGGCCTCGATCACCCCACCCTCGACCAGGTCGACGCATTCACGCAGGAGCGCGTAGAGCACCCGGTTCTCGACGAAGCCCGGCACGTCCTTCTGGACGACCACCGGCAGGAGGCCGAGCCCCCGGATCAGGTCGCGGATCGCCGCCACCGTCCCGGGTGCCGTGGCCTCACCGCCGATCACCTCGATCATCGGGATGATGTGCGGCGGGTTCGACCAGTGCATGCCGACGAAGCGCCCGGGCACCGCCACGTGCGCCTGGAGGCTGGTGATCGGAATGCCGGAGGTGTCCGTCGCGAGGATCGCGGCGGGACCGATCAGCGGCTCGACCTCGCGGTAGAGTGCCGCCTTGGTCTCGATCTGCTCCGGCACGTTCTCGATGACGAGGTCCGCACCGGCCACCGCCGCCTCGAGGCTCCCCTCGATGCGGATCGCCCCCTCGACCGTCGCCGGCGGGGCGATGGCCAGGGCGTCGAGCACGGCGACGGCCCGCGGCAGGAAGCCCGTCGCCCGCTCGCGTGCCGCTTCGGCGATGTCGAAGCCCCGCACCTCGAGCCCGCCCCGGGCGAGGCGCGCCATCATGCCCGGCCCCATGGAGCCGAGGCCGATGACGGCGACCTTCGTTATTGCCGGGGCCGGGCTCGCCATGACTCAGGTGCCGGTGGCGGTCTTGAAGGCCGGCCGCTCGGCCATGCCGGACATCCAGGCCTCGAGCCCGGCGAGGCTCGGCCGGTCGATGGGGAAGTCGAGACAGCGCTTGATGATGGGGGCGAGCGCGATGTCGGCGATGGTGAGCTTGCCGAGCGCGAAGAACGACTTCCCGGTGATGTGCCCGTCGAGCACGGCGAGGTTGGCGGCCAGCTCCTTCACCTGCTCGTCATAGCCGGCCGCCCGCTCGGCCGGCGGCAGCTTCGAGCCCTTGAAGGCGGCCATGTAGCCGGGGTTGATGGCGGCGAGCAGGAAGTCCATCCAGCGCTCGACCACGCTCGCTTCGGCCGGCGTGCCGCCCGTCTGCTAATTCCCCTGGGTGGCCGCCAGGTAGCGGAGAATGGTGTTGGATTCCCAGACCACCGTCTCGCCGTCGACCAGGGTCGGCACCTTGCCGGCCGGGTTCATCGCGAGATACTCGGCCGTGCCGGTATTGCTGAACTGCCGGCCGTAATCCTCGCGGCTGTAGGGGGTGCCCAGCTCCTCCAGCATGAAGAGGACCTTCTGGACGTTGCCGGAGGTGGCCCGGCCGAGCAATCTGATCATGGTGCTACCTCTTCACTGTCGGCGCCGGCGAACGGCGCCGGCGGGAAATCGTCGGCCCGGCTCGTCGCCGAGCGGCTGGTAGGCGACGGCGTCCAACACGATGCGCGTGGCGAACACCGCCCGCGCCTCGACCGTCGTGCGGGCCAGCACGGCACTCTCGAACATCTGCCCGAAGACCTTGTTGTAGCGGCCGAAATCGCGGGTATCCTCGAGATAGGTGCAGACCCGGACCACGTCCTTCAGCGTCGCCCCCTCCTCCGCCAGAATGCGCTCGATGGCGCGGATGGTGCCGGCCGTCTCGGTCTCGATGTCGCCGGTCAGCATGGTGCCGTTCTCGTCCTTCGAGACCTGGCCCGAAATGAAGATGAAGTCGCCGGCGCGCACGGCCGGGTGGAAGGGCAGGTTCGGGTTCTTCCTGCCGATGGCGTAGTGCCGATCCGATACCGCGACCCTGTCGGTCATGGGTTCCTCCGCGTGCTCAGAAGACGTTGGTGGCGACGATGTCGACCCCGTGGATGCGATCGACGAGGTAGACGAGGCCGCGGTCGTCGATGGTGACGTCGTTGGAGGAGGGCCGGTCCGCACCGGGCGGCACGTCCGGCAGGAAATGGCCGACCTCGACCGGCCGGAAGGGGTCCCTGATGTCGACCAGCCGGAGGCCCTGCGCGAACCAGGCGAACGGGATCACCGTGCCGGCGAAGCGCTCCGACGGCTGGTGGCAGCCGGTCATGGGCTCCTGCGGCGAGCCGTCGAACTCGGGCCCCTCGACCTGCCACGTGGCGATCGGCGTCGGCAGCCGCTCCTCGGTGATGTCGTAGATCCAGGTGAAGGCGGGTGCTGAGGGCCAGAGCTTGGCCACGTCCTCGTCGGCCACCACCATCACCCGTCGGCCCTTCAGAGTCTCCGGGATCGGCAGGCAGGTATGGGTCGGATGCGGAAAGGCGGGGCTGGTATTTACGGCGGAGACCAGCTTCGGGCTCGCCATGTCGCTGATGTCGAGGATGTAGAGCCCGTGATGCCAGTAGCTGACATAGAGCCGGTCACCCATGCGCAGCGGATGATGGCAGCGCGGCTGCGGCCACTGACCCCAGGGATATTCCTCGCCGCCGGCCTCCCACTGGCCCTCGATCCACCAGCGACCGACCTCCTGCGGGCTGGCCGGATCGGCGAGGTCGAGGATGACGACGATATTGCCGATATAGCCGTCCACCGTGGGCGAGATGTAGGCATGGCGGCCGTCGAAGTCGAAGCGGTGCACGCCCCGGCCGCCGCCCGACCACTTGCTCAGCAGGCGCGGCTCGGCCGGCCGGCTCACGTCGTAGATCGCGAGCCCGCCGCCGAAGGCCGGGTCGCCCGCCTGGCCCTGACGCTCATGGTTGACCAGCATCAGCCCGTCGGCGACGCGCACCTTGTGCGAGTGCCAGCCGGGCGGCAGGTCGAGCCTGGCGATCTGGCGCGGGCTCCTCGGGTCCGAGACGTCGTAGACCGAAGTACCGGTGGGTGCCCGCATGTGGCCGACATAGAGGGTCGTGCCGTCGACCCAGACCTGCCCGCCGCCGGCGCAGTCGATATGCGCCAGTAGCTCGGTGTTGTGGCAATCGGCCATCCTGCCCGCCCGCTCAGACCAGCCGGGCCACGTCGCCGTCCGGCGTCCGGCCCCACTTCTTGTAGAGCGAGAGCGCCTTGAGGACCGGCTCGTCGCTGGCGACGAAGAGGTAGAGCGGCTCGGTCGCGGACGTGTTCTCGTGGCTGCACCAGGAACCGCCGGGCACCGCCAGCGTGTCGAACTGGTCCCAGGCGATCCGCTTGCCGTCCACGGTCGACGCCCCCTCGCCGCGGAAGGGCGAGACGAGCAGGCTCGCAGTCTGCTTCAGCGGCAGGGTCTTCTCGCCGGGCCGGAGCATCTGCATGAAGAAGGTCATGGTCTTGAAGACCGGGCCGCCGCGGAAGGGGTCGGTGTACTCGACCATCAGCGCCTCGTGCGGGTCGCCGTCCCAGTCCTTGTGCTTCTGCAGGATCTCCTCCATCGCCTCCCAGCGATAGACATACATGGGCGAGGAGAGCCCTCCCCCGCGGTATTGGTCGACGAAGCGCGGCACCATCCCGCCCTTGCCGTAGACGGCCTGCGAGTAGTCGGCCGGGTAGCGCGCCGACTGCTCCTTCTTCTTCACGAGCTTGCCGTCCTCTTCCTCCATGTAGTCGTGGTCGAAGTGGATGGCGTTCAGCGTCTCGACCAAAGGCAGGTCGAGCACCGAGAGGTTGGTCGCCTGCTGGTGGCCGACCGTGCCGTGATTGTGCCAGGCGTCGTTCGGCGTCAGCACCATGTCGCCCGGCCCGAAGACCACGTTCTCGCCCTCGACCCCGGTGAAGTTGCCAGTGCCCGTCAGGCCGAGGCGGATGGCGTTCGGCGAGTGCTTGTGCGGCGGCATGATCTCGTCGGCATCGTTCAACCGATAGGCCGTATACATGGTTGAAACGGTTGCCCGTCGCGGCGCCAGGCCGGGATTGATCAGGATCAGCGAACGGCGCTCGCTGTCGTTCATGGTGATCAGCTCGGCGGCGCGCTCGAGCAGCGGCAGGATGTCCTCCTGCCAGCTCCAGAGGTGGGGAATCGCCCTCTGCGTCGCCATGAGCTGCTTGATCTCGTCGTGCTCGACGCCTTCCGAGGTGGCCCAGAAGGGGAACATGTCGCGCTCGTGGATCTCGTCGTAGAGCCCCTCGAGCGCCGTGGCGCGATTGCGGACGGCCGCGGCTGCGTCAACCATATCTTCGCGCTCCCTCCGATTGGCAGGACAACCACGACTGTTCAACAAGGCCGATTTGGTTGCAAGTGAATTCGACGGCCGCGGCGGCTCAGGCGGCGGCAGCGAGAATCCGCTCCGCCGCGACCTCGGCGATCATCATCACCGCGGCGTTGATGTTGCCGGACGGCAGATCCGGCATGACCGAGGCATCGACCACCCGGAGCCTATCGACACCGTGCAGCCGCAGCTCCCCGTCGACCACCGCCCCGGCCTCCGGTGACGGCCCCATCCGGCAGGTGCCGCCCGGATGGTGGACCGTGATCGAGGTGGCACGGATATGGGCGTCGAGCTCCGCGTCACTGTTCTTCGTCGGCCCCGGCGCGATCTCCGCCTCGACGAAGGGCTGGAGCGCGCCCCGCCCGGCGAGGTCGCGGGCGATGCCGATCCCTTCCCGGAGAATCCGCCATTCCCGCGCCTCGGAGAGGAAGTTCTGCCGGATCGCCGGCGCCGTGCCGGGATCGGCCGAGCGCAGGCGGACCTCCCCCCGGCTAGACGGCCGCACCAGCACGATGCGCATGACGAAGCCGTCCGGGAAGGGCTGCTTGA
>CAZGUW010000173.1:0-10314 GCA_964528705.1 uncultured Geminicoccaceae bacterium | reverse complement strand
ATCTCGACGACGACGACGATGAAGATGCCGAACCAGATCATGTCGATGCCGGCGGCCCGCACCATGGGCTCGACCACGGCCATGGTGAGAACGACGGCGCTGATGCCGTCGAGGAAGCAGCCGATGACGATGTAGAAGAGGGTGAGTGCTGCGATCAGCATCAGGGGCGAGAGGCCGAGGCCGGCGATCCATTCGGCGAGTGCTCTGGGCAGGCCGGTGAAGCCCATGGAGAGCGAGAGGAAGGCGGCCCCCATCAGGATGAAGGCGATCATGCATGAGGTGCGCACCGCACCCATCAGGCTCAGGGTGAAGCTCTCGCGGGAGAGCGAGCCCTGCACGAAGGCCAGGAGCAGAGCGCCGACCACGCCGAAGCTGGCGGCCTCGGTGGCGGTGGCGAGCCCGGCATAGATGGCGCCGAGCACGGCCATGATGAGACCCAGGATGGGCAGGAGCCCGCCGCTCGAGCGGAGCTTCGCCATGAACGGGACACGCGCCTCGCCGCCCGGGATGCGGCCGGGGTTGAGCCAGGACCAGATGACGACGTAGCCCATGAAGAGGGCGGCGACGGTGAGGCCCGGGACGACGCCGGCGATGAAGAGCCGGCTGATCGATTCGTTGATGGTGACGCCGTAGACGATGAGGATGAGCGACGGCGGGATCATCAGGCCGAGCGTGCCGGAGCCGGCCAGCGTGCCGATGATCATCTCCTCGGGATAGCCGCGCCGTCTGAGCTCCGGGATCGACATCTTGCCGACCGTGGTCATGGTCGCGGCGGAGCTGCCCGAGACCGCGGCGAAGACGGTGCAGCCGACGACATTGGTGTGCAGCAGCCGGCCCGGCCAGTTGGCGAGCCAGGGGGCGAGGCCCTTGAACATGTCCTCGGAGAGCCGGGTGCGGAAGAGGATCTCGCCCATCCAGATGAAGAGCGGCAGGGCGGTCAGCGTCCAGGAGGAGGAGCCGGTCCAGATCGTCGTGATCATGGCGTCGCCGGCGGGCCGCGCGGTGAAGAGCTCCATGCCGACGAGGGCGACGCCGAGCAGCGCCAGCGCCACCCAGACGCCCGTGCCGAGGAGGAGGAAGAGCACGAAGAGGAAGATGCCGGTCAGCGCGAACCCGTCCATGCCGCCGGCCCTCTCCTTCGGCGCCTCAGCCCGGGGTGCAGGCTAGCGGCAATGTTCGGGCACGCAAAGGCTACTCCGCCGGGGCGCCCTGGAAGCCGCCGTGGCTTGCGCTGCGCCGCCCGGGGCGGAGGTTGCGGATGCGGCGGCGGAGGGCCTGCCAGCTTTCGGCGGTGGTCTGGCGGAGCATGAGGAGGCAGGGCGTCAAAGCGAGGGTGAGCAAGGTGGCGAAGGCGAGGCCGCCGGCGACGGCGGTGGCGAGCTGGGCCCACCAGTCGGCGGACGGGCCGCCCATGGTGATGGTGCGGGTGAAGAGGTCGACATTGGCCTTCAGCACCATGGGCGTCAGGCCGAGGATCGTGGTGATGGTGGTGAGCATGACCGGGCGCAGGCGCTGCGCCCCGGTGCGCAGGATGGCCTCGCGGACGTCGAGGCCGCGCTTCCTGAGCTCGTTGTAGGTGTCGATCAGGACGATGTTGTTGTTCACGACGATGCCGGCGAGCGCGATGACGCCGATGCCCGACATGACGATGCCGAAGGGCTGGTTGGTGACGAGCAGGCCGAGCAGCACGCCGACGGTCGAGAAGACGACGGCGGAGAGGATGAGGCCCGCCTGGTAGAAGCTGTTGAACTGGGTGACGAGGATGATGGCGATGAGGAAGAGGGCGACTCCGAAGGCTTTCGAGAGGAAGGCCTGGGCCTCGCGCTGCTCCTCGTCCTCGCCCTTGAAGACGACCGAGACCGCGGGGTCGAACTCCTGGGCGGCGAGCCAGGCGCGGAGCTCCTGCACCTTGTCGTCGGCGAGCACGCCCGGGGCGACGTCGGCGCTGACCGTGTAGATGCGCTTGCCGTCGATCCTCGTGAGATCGCCGGTGCGCGGCTCGGCGCCGAGATCGACGAAGCTCGAGACCGGCACCGCACCCTTGGCGGTGTTGACGATCAGCCGGTCGAGCTGGCCGAGATTGCGGTACTCGACGGGGAAGCGGGCGCGGATGTCGACCTCGTCGTCCGCGTCGTCTGGCCGGTAGGTGCCGAGCAGCACGCCGTTGCTGACCATCTGGACGTGGGCGCCGATGGTGGCGATGTCGGTGCCGAGGCGGCCGGCCTGCTCGCGGTCGACCCGCATCTGCCATTCGATGCCGGGGATCGGCCGGCTGTCGGTGATCTCGCGCAGGCCGGTCATGCTGTCGACCTTGTCGCGGATGGCGGCGACGACGGGCGGCAGGCGGTCGGGCAGGTTGGAGCCGATCTCGACCTGGATGGGCTTGCCGACGGGCGGACCCGCCTCCTCCTCGCGCTCCTCGACGTGGATGCCGGCGAGCCCGGCCACCCGATCCTCGATCTCGGCGAAGATCTCGACGGCCGGGCGGCGGGTCTGCCAGGGCTCGAACTCGAGCTGGAGGATGCCGATCACGTCCTCGTCGATGCCGTTGCCGCGAAAGCTGAGCGCGGTTCGGGCATAGGCCTGGCGGATGCCGTCGACGTCCATGATGCGGCGCTCGACCTCGGAGACGAGCGCGTCGCGCTCGCGCACCGAGTGGTCGCCCCGCGCATGCACCATGAGCTGGCCGCGCTCGGGCTCGACGCTCGGGAAGAACTCGACGCCGCGGCCGTAGGTGCCGTAAGCCCAGTAGGCGCCGACGGCGATCAGGGCGGCGACCAGCGCCACGAGGGAGGGGCGGCGCAGCAGCCGGTCGAGCATGCGGACATACCAGCCGGTGAACCCGCCGAGCTCGCGCAGGTCGCCGCCCTCGCTGGCATTGAGGAGCTTCATGGTGGCGGGGTCGGTGGCGGTCGCCTTGCCGAAGATCGAGCCGAGCGCCGGGACGAAGACCAGCGCCATGAGGAGCGAGGCGGCGAGCGTCGCCAGCAGGGTGATCGGCAGGTACTTCATGAAGTCGCCGACGATCCCCGGCCAGAAGAGGAGCGGCAGGAAGGCGGCGAGCGTGGTGAGCGTGGCCGACATGATCGGTGTGGCCATGCGCTGGGCGGCGAGCCGGTAGGCGTCGCGCTTGGCCATGCCCTCGGACATCTTGCGGTCGGCGAGCTCGGTGACGACGATCGCCCCGTCGACCAGCATGCCGACGGCGAGGATGAGGGCGAAGAGGACGACCATGTTGATGGTGAGGCCGAAGAGGCCGAGCACCAGGATGCCGGTGAGGAAGGAGCCCGGGACGGCGAAGCCGACGAGCAGCGCCGAGCGCAGGCCGAGCGCCGCCACCACGACGATCATGACGAGCAGCACGGCCGCCAGCACGTTGTTCTGCAGGTCGGTCAGCATCGAGCGGACATTGTCCGACTTGTCCTGGGCGTAGCCGACCTCGAGCCCGGCGGGCCAGCCCTGGCGGGCCTCCTCGACCGTGGCCCGGACCTCGGCGATGGTGTCGATGATGTTGGCGCCGATGCGCTTGCTGACCTCGAGCGCCAGGGCCGGGCGGCCGTCGACCCGGGCGAAGCCTTCGGCATCCTTGAAGGTGCGGTGCACCGAAGCGACGTCGCCGAGCCGCACGACGGCCTCGCCGTCCACCTTGAGCGGCAGGCGCATCAGGTCCTCGTAGGTCTCGAAGACGCCCGGCAGCTCGATGTTGAAGCGGCCGCCGCCGGCATCGAGGGCGCCGGCGGCGACGAGCTGGTTGTTGCGGTCGACGGCGCGCACGACGGATTCCAGCTCGAGCCCGTAGCTCTCGACCGCCAGCGGCTCGACGACCGCTTCGAGCAGCTCCTCGCGCTCGCCGGCGATCTCGACCTCGAGGACGTTGCGCAAAGCCTCGATGCGGTCCTGGAGGTCGCGCGCGATGCGCAGGAGCTCGCGCTCCGGCAGGTCGCCCGAAAGGGTGACGACGAGCACCGGGAAGAGGGCGAGGTTGATCTCCTGCACGGTGGGCTCGTCGGCGCCGGCCGGCAGCTCGGCCTTGGCCCGGTCGACCTTGTCGCGGACGTCGGCGACCGCTTGGTCGATGTCGACGCCGGTGTCGAACTCGATGGTGACGGTCGCCCGGCCCTGGGTCGAGACCGACTTGATCTCCTTGACCCCCTCGAGGCCCTGCAGCTCCGTCTCGACCGGCCGGGCGAGCAGGCGCTCGGCGTCATAGGCGGAGATACCCTCGTAGGGCACCGAGACGTAGACGACCGGGATCTGGATGTCGGGCTCGGCCTCCTTCGGGATGGTGTTGTAGGTGACGAGCCCGGCGACCAGCAGCAGGGCGAGGACCATGAGGACCGCCCGGGTGCGCTCGAAGGCGCCGGCGATGATCCCGGTCATCGGGCGGTTCCGGGCGTGCCCGGCTCGGTCCCGGCGACGAGCGCGGCGACGGCTTCCTCCGGCACCGCCTCGACCGGCTGACCCGGCATGACGAAGCCCTGGCCCACGGTGATGATGTCGATCGTGGACGGCAGGCCGGCGAGCCAGACGAGGTCGCCCTCGGCGCGGACGATCTCGGCCGGGTGGAAGGCGACCATGCCCTGGTCGTCGACCGTCTTGACGCCGAGCACGCCCCGGTCGTCGAGCACCAGGATGCCGGGCGAGACGCCGTGGGCCGGGATCGGCTCGAGCTCGATGGCGACGGTGGTGCTGATGCCGGCCGGGATCCGCAGATCCGGGTTCGGCAGCACGATCTCGACGCGGAAGGAACGGGTCGCCGCATTGGCCTGGCGGGCGACGAAGCGCACCCGCCCCTCGCGCTCGGTGCCGTCGATGAACCGCACCCGCGCGGCGCTGCCCGGCGCGATGCTGAGGATCGCGGCCTCGGGCACGTCGGTGACGACCAGCAGGGGATCGAGCTCGACGAGGGTGCCGACCACGTCGCCGACCTCGACGAAGCTGCCGAGCTCGATCGGCCGCTCCTCGAGCACGCCCGCGATGGGGGCCGTGATGCTCGTCTGCTCGAGCGCCACCTCGCTGCGGCGGACGAGGTAGCGGGCCTGCTCGAGCGCCGCCCTCGCCTCGGCGACACGGGTCTCGGCCTGGAAGCCGCGCTCGCCCAGGCGCTCGGCCGCCTGGTCCTCGATCCGCCGCTGCTCGAGCGTGGCCCTGGCCTCGGCGAGGGCGGCCTCGCGGTCGCGCGGGTCGAGGCGGACGAGGAGATCACCTTCGCCGACCTGGTCGCCCTTCTCACCCATGACCTCGATCACCTCGCCCGGGATCTCGGCGGCGACGTGCACGATGCGGTTGGCCTGGGTGCGGCCGTTCAGAACCTGCTGGCGCGCCATGGGCTCGGCTTCGGAGCGGCGGACGCGGACCTGGGTCAGCCGCTCGGCCGCCGGCTGCTCGACGGCGGGGGCGGTCTGCCCGGCCGGGTCGGGTGTCGGGGCGAGGCCGAGGAGCGGGGCCAGGTGGGGCGAGGCGAGCCAGCCGGCGACCGCCACGGCGATGAGCACGGCGAGGAGGGTGGCACGTCGCATGGCTATTCTCCGGCCAGGGTCGCGGGCCGCGGGCCAGAGTCGTTGGCGGCTTCGCGGGGCAGCTCGTCGGCATCGCCCTCGCCCCTGAGCCGGCGCGCGAGCTGCGGGCGCTGCCGCTTGCAGTAGGCGAGTGCCGCGGTCAGCACGGAACGGCCGTAACCGAGCGCGAAACGCTGGCCCGGGGTCAGCTCGAGCGGAGCGTCGGGGCCGTCGAACACGGCGAGGTCCTCGGCCAGCTTGTTCTCGAAGCTCTCGATCATCTCGCCCAGCACCGCGTCGACCCGTTCGGGCGGCATGAGGTGGGCGAAATACATGAGAGCGAGGAATTCCGAGCGCACCTTGTGGCGCGGCGGGGTGGCGACCAGCTCGGCCTCGAGCGCCGCCCGGCCGGCCTCGGTGATGCTGTAGACCTTCTTGTCCGGCCGCTTCTTCTGCTCGACGCTGGTGACGGAGACCAGCCCGTCGCGCTGCAGCTCCGCCAAAGCCGGATAGATCGAGCCGAAGCCGGCGACGAAGAAGTGCCGGAACACCTCCTCGCAGGTCCGCTTGATGTCGTAGCCGGTCAGATCCTGCGCGGTGAGCACGCCGAGGCAGAGGGTCTTGACGTCCATGAGGGCCCCATCGTTATCTCGATCCGATATATATTGGATCGATATAGTCGAGCAAGGCCCCGCCGGTCGGACAGGTCGTCACATGGCGCCCTCGGCGCGAGCGATCTCGGTCACCGCCCACTGCACGATCTGCCGGAGCACGCCGCCGAGCGCCTCGTCATAGGCGAGGACGACTCGGTCGAGGCCGGTGCCGTCCGCGCGGGCGAACTGCTGGGCGGCGAAGCTGGCGAGCGGCTCGCGGCGCGGCATGCCGAGGAGCCGCGCCTGCAGGCGCACATTGACCAGCGGCGGCTTCTCCAGCCCCTCGTCGTACTCGGCCTGGAACTCGCGGATGTGCAGCCTGAGGATGTAGTCGGGCCGGAGGCTCGCGGCGTCCGGGCCGAGCACGTCGAGGCTGCCGCTGGCGTCCAGGGATTCGGTCACCAGCGTCTGCACCATGATCGGCACCACCTCGACCCAGAGCGCATCGGCGTAATAGTCGAGCAGGGTCGGGTCGGGCTTCAGCGCGATCCGGGCCGTGTTCAGCCCGCCGGCGGCGGATGGCGGCTCGACCAGGACGCGGATGTCGAGCTCGTCGAGCCCCTCGTTGAAGGTGGTCTTGGGCGTCAGGCTGTAGAGGGTGGGTGCCCGTTGGCCCGGCAGCGGGATGAGCGAGGCGCAGGCGCCGAGCGGCAGGCCGAGGGCGCTTGCGAGGAAACTGCGGCGGCGGAGATTCCTCATGGCGGGGTGAAGCCGCGGCGGCTGCCGCCGATGATGAAGCCGGCGGGATCACGCTCGAAGTCGGTGGCGATGCGGCTCAGCGCGGCGACCAGCACGCGGATCTCGCGGATCATCTCGCCGAACTCGTAGAGGCCGCCATCGCCGAAATCGACGATCGGCTGCTCCGATTCGGCGAGCAGCCGGTCGATGCGCCAGGCGAGGTTTTTAGCGGCGACGGCTGCCGCCTCGACCTCGGCGAGCGCCACCTCGCCGCTCCGGCCGAGCCCGGCGAGCGGGGCCAGGGCCTGCAGCGTGGCCCGTGCCTCCTCGCCGAGCTCGGCCCCGACGCCGAGCAGCCGGTCGAGGTCCTCGCCGCGCTCGGCCAGGGATTCGGTCAGCGCCTCCACATGGCCGAGGGTCTCGCCCAGCGACGCGATGTTGTCGTCCGAGAGGGCCGTGCCCAGCCGCTCCAGCACGGTGACGCCGCGGGCGAGGAGCAGCGGGGTCGAGGTGAAGACCTGCTCGAGGGCGGAGGGCAGGCCGGCGATGCGGGGCGGCCCGTTCTCCGGGGCGAGCGGCGGCGCGGTCGGGTCGCCGCCCCTGAGCTCGACCACGACGAGGCCGGTCACACCCTGCGGCACCAGCATCGCGGTCGTCGCCGCGGTCACGGGCGTGGTCTGGGCGAGCTCGACGGTGACGAGCACCTTCGTCGGGTCGTCCCGGTCGATGGCGATCGCCGTGACCCGGCCGACCGGCACGCCGCTGAACACCACCTGGCTGCCCTGCTGCAGGCCGAAGACCGAGCCCTCGAAGAGGATCTCGTAGGTGGTGAAGGCCTGGTCGACGTCGCGCTTGGCGAGCCAGACGCCGAACAGCACCGTGCCGATGCTGAGCACGAGGACGAAGAGACCGACGATGAAGTGGCTGGCCCGGGTCTCCATCAGCTCTCTCCACCGGCCGCTGCCCGGCCGCGCGGGCCGGCGAAATAGGCCTGGATCCAGGGGTGCGGGTTGGCCCGCAGCTCGCCGAGCGTACCGATCGTGGTGTCCTTGTCGACCAGCACGGCGATACGGTCGGCGGTGCGCTGCAGGGTGTCGAGGTCGTGGGTGATCATGACGACGGTGAGCCCGAGGGCGGCCTGCAGCGAGCGGATCAGCTCGTCGAAGGCCGCAGCGGCGATCGGGTCGAGCCCGGCGGTCGGCTCATCGAGGAAGAGTATCTCGGGATCGAGCGCCAGGGCCCGGGCGAGCCCGGCGCGCTTGCGCATGCCGCCGGAGAGCTCGGCCGGGTATTTCGATCCCGCCGCCGGCGGCAGGCCGACCAGCGCCAGCTTGAGTCCGGCGAGCTCGTCGAGCAGGCCCGGCCGCAGGCGGTGCCAGGTCTTGAGCGGCACCTCGATGTTCTGGGCGACGGTGAGCGAGCCGAAGAGGGCACCATCCTGGAAGAGCATGCCGGTCCGGGCCCGGAGCGTCTGGCGCGCCCTGTCGTCGAGGCTGCCCAGATCCTCGCCGAAGAGCCGGATGCTGCCGGCTTTCGGCCGCATGAGGCCGGTGATGGTGCGGATCAGGACGGACTTGCCGGTGCCCGACCCGCCGACCACCGCGAGGATCTCCCCCCGGCGGACGCTGAGCGAGAGGCCGTCATGGACGGTGGTGGCACCGAAGGTCGTGACCAGATCCTGCACCTCGATGACATGCTCCCGCCCCGCCACGGTTCAGATCCCGAAGGTCGCGAAGAGCATGGAGAAGAGCGCGTCGACGACGATCACGGCGAAGATCGAGACCACCACCGACTGGGTGGTCAGCCGGCCGACGCTCTCGGCGTTGCCCTGGACCTGGAGGCCCATGTAGCAGCCGATGGTGGCGATGAGCACGGCGAAGACCGGCGCCTTGATCATGCCGGCGACGAAGAGGTCGATGCCGACTGCGGCCTGGAGCTGGCGGAGCAGGAGCACGGTCGGGATGTCGAGGAGGAAGATGACGACGAGCCCGCCGCCGATGAGCGCCATCAGGTTGGCGAGGAAGGTGAGCAGCGGCAGGCTGACGGCGAGGGCGACGAGGCGCGGTGTCACCAGCACCGCGAGGCGGTCGAGGCCGATCACCTCCATCGCGTCGAGCTCCTCGTTGACCTTCATCGTGCCGATCTGCGCGGTGAAGGCGCTGCCGGACCGGCCGGCCACCATGATCGCGGTGAGCAGCACGCCGAGCTCGCGCAGGGTGGAGACGGCGACCAGGTTGACAGTGAAGATCTCCGCGCCGAACTGGCGGAGCTGGTCGGCGCCCTGGTAGGCGAGCACGATGCCGATGAAGAACGCCATGATGGCGATGATCGGGATGGCGTTCACGCCGGTCTGCTCGATGTGATGCACGATCGAGGTGAGGCGCAGGGTCCGGGGCCGCAGGAGCTGGCGCAGCATGGACAGCGTCACGGCGCCGGCGAAGGAAAGGAAGCGGGCCCCCTCCCCGGCGGCGTGCACCGTCCCCGCACCGGTGCGCAGCACCAGCCGGAGCCAGGGATGGTCGCGGGGCGGCGGATCGCAGGGGGCGGCCTCGGAGCCGCGCAAGAGCTCGATGAGCGCCGCGTGCGCCGGCCGGGCGCCGGTCAGCTCGACCGCCACCCTGGACGCCTCGAGGGCGCGGATGGTGCGGACGATCAGCCAGCCGCCGGCGGTGTCGAGCTGATCGAGCGCGCCCGCCTCGATGCGCGCCCGCCGCGGCGGCGACTCGCTGAGGGGCGCAAGGGCGGCGAGCAGGTCCCGGTCCAGGCCGGCGAGCTCGGCGAGGCGCCAGCTGCCGCCGAGACGGAGCGTCGCGGTCTCCGGGTCCGCCCGGGTTTCGACCCAGGCCGTCACGGCGGGGTCATGCTCCGCTGCCTGCATTCGCCGGCCGCCTCAGATCGGGTCCCCGTCGAGCCGGCGCCGAAGCTCGTCGACATGCGTTTGGGCACCGGGCAGGAAGGGGTGGACGGCGAGCGCCGCCTCGAAGCTGCGCAGCGCCGCCGCCGGGCGGTCGAGGCCGAGCATGATCAGGCCGAGGCCGGAAAGCGCGCCGAAATGCCGGGGCTCCAGCTCCAGCGTGTGCTCGATGTCGTCGATCGAGGCGGCGTAGTCGCCCATGAGGTAGTGCAGCGTCGCCCGCTTGTTCCAGGCCTCGGCGAAGCCGGGCTCGCGCTCGACCAGCCGGTTGAAGCTGAGCGCCGCCACGGGGAAGGCCCCGGCACCCATTGCCCGGCTGCCCTGACGCATCAGCCGGGCGCTCGAGGGGTCCGAGGTCTCGCCCCAGATGCGCCAGATCTCCGCCTCGATCGGCCGGGCGGCCTCGGCGGAGCCCGCCACCTGCAGGGCGGCGAAAAGGTCCTCGAGACGGGCATCGTCCTGGTCGGCGCGGGCGGGGTCCAGGGTCACCCAGCAGGCCAGCAGCCACAGCAGCGCCCGGACGCCCTTCATGGCATGGTCTCAGCCGGCCGCCGCGACCACGCCATTGGTG
>CAZGUW010000172.1:0-10330 GCA_964528705.1 uncultured Geminicoccaceae bacterium | reverse complement strand
CACCGGGCGTCGCTCGCCATCGTCGGGCTCGGCGTCTGGCTGCACGCCGCGGACGGGCTGCTGGTCGCCACCATGCTGCCGGCGATCGTGGCGGAGATCGGCGGCGTCAGCCTGATGCCCTGGACCATAGCGCTCTACGAGATCGGCTCGATCACCGCCGGCGCCGCCTCGGGCCTCCTGGCGCTCCGCCTCGGCCTGCGCCGGCCGATGGCGATGGCGGCCCTCCTCTTCGCCGCCGGCTGCGTGCTGAGCGCCCTCGCCCCGGCCATGTGGGTGCTGCTGGTCGGCCGTCTCATGCAGGGCCTTGGCGGCGGCGGGCTGGCCGCCCTTTCCTTCGTCGCCGTCACAAGGCTCTTCCCGCCCCGGCTGATGGCGCGGGTCATGGCAGTCATCTCCACCGTCTGGGGGGTCTCGGCCTTCATGGGACCGCTGATCGGCGGGCTCTTCGTCGAGCTTGCGACGTGGCGCCTGGGCTTTCTCTGCTTCGCGCTGCAGGCCGTGCTGCTCGCCGGCTGGCTCGTGACCCGGACGGAGCCTGTAGCCGACGACAGGGGCGATGCGAGGGACGGGCGCTTTCCGGCCTTCCGGCTGCTCTGGCTGGCGCTCGGCGTCGTCGCCATCGCCTATGCCGGCATTGCCGTGGGGCCGCTGCACACCCCGGCCTTCGTGCTCCTCGGCCTCGCCTGCCTCGCCCTCTTCCTCTGGCTCGATGCGGTCTCATCGACCGGCCGGCTGCTGCCGCGGCGGCCGATCGGGCTCGGGACACCGGTCGGTGCCGCGCTCACCATGATCCTCGCCTTCGCCGCCTCGACCATCGCCATCGGCGTCTACGTGCCCTTCCTGCTGACGAGCCTGCACGGCGTCTCGCCTCTGGTCGCCGGCTACATCATCGCCCTCGAATCCATCGCCTGGTCGGTGGGTGCCGCCACGGTCTCGGGCAGCCCGGAGCGCCACGATGCCCGGCTGATCCTGCTGGGGCTCTTCATGGTGACGCTGAGCATCATGGGCCTCGCCTGGAGCGTGCCCTTCGGCCCGATCTGGCTCGTCGGCGCCTCCGCCATCCTGCAGGGGCTCGGCTTCGGCACGGCCTGGACCTTCATCCTGCGCCGGGCTTCGGCCGTGGCGGAGCCGGGCGAGCAGGCGCTGGTGGCGGCCGCCATTCCCACCGTCCAGCGCCTCGGCTATGCGCTCGGGGCCGCCTATGTCGGCATCGTCGCCAACGCGGCCGGGCTCGAGGGCGATCCGGCCGCGCTGGCGCGCACGGGGCTTCTCGTCTTCCTCGCCTGCCTGCCGCTCGCCGCCATCGGCCTCGTCGCGGCGGCCCGTTTCACCAACGCGCCAACGAGAACTGCATGATCAGCAACCGCCTCGCCCGCCGTGTCTTCATGCACCGGCACGGCCTCCTCGACCCGCCGGGCCGGAAGATGGGCAAGGCCGGGCTGCTGGAGACGATCGACCGGCTGGGCTTCGTGCAGATCGACAGCATCAACACGGTCGAGCGCGCCCATCACATGATCCTCCTGGGCCGCAGCCAGACCTACCAGCCCCGGCACCTGAAGGCGCTGGTCGAGAAGGACCGCGCCCTCTTCGAGCACTGGACGCACGACGCCTCGATCATCCCGACTGCCTTCTATCCCTACTGGCAACGGCATTTCGACCGCACGACCGAGCGCCTGCGCACCCGCTGGCAGCGCTGGCACGGCGAAGGCTTCGACGCCGAGGCGGAGGGCGTCCTGGCGCACATCGCGCAGAACGGCCCGGTCCTCGCCCGCGAGCTGAACGAGCCGGCCCCGGACCGGCCGCGCAGCCAGGGCTGGTGGGAGTGGCATCCGTCCAAGAAGGCGCTCGAATATCTCTGGCGCACCGGCCGGCTCGCCGTCTGCCGGCGGGACGGATTCCAGAAGGTCTACGACCTCGTCGAGCGGGTGATCCCGCAGGCGCACCGCCATGCCGGGATCGACGACGCAGCGCTCGTCGACTGGGCCTGCCGCTCGGCGCTCGACCGGCTGGGCTTCGCGACGTCGGGCGAGATCGCGGCCTTCTGGGCGATCGTCACGCCGGCGGAGGCGAAGGCATGGTGCGCCGATGCCGCGCATGGCGCCGTGCCCGCCCTGATCGAATCGGCCGACGGCTCGGCGCCACGGAAGGTGCTGGCCGATGCGAGGCTGCTCGATCTCCACCCCGACGACCTGCCGCCGCCGCCCCGCATCCGCGTGCTCAGCCCGTTCGACCCGCTCGTCCGCGACCGCGACCGGGCGCTCCGGCTCTTCAATTTCGACTACCGGATCGAGGTCTTCGTGCCCGAGGCGAAGCGGCGCTGGGGCTACTACGTCTTCCCGCTGCTCGAGGGCGACCGCTTCGTCGGCCGCATCGACATGCGGGCCGAGCGCGGCTCGGGCACGCTCGCCGTCCGCCGGCTCTGGTGGGAGCCGGGCGTGCGGCCGAGCCGCGGCCGACTCGGCCGGCTGGAGGCCGAACTGGCGCGGGTGGCGCGGTTCAGCGGTTGTGAAACCGTGCGGTTCGACGGGCATCCGGCCGAGGGCTGAGCACTCGCTTCAGCCCTCGAAAAAGCGCGTGCTCCGCTCGTCGAGCTCGCGCAGGGCCGCGTCGAGCGCCGCCTGGTCGGCGCCGCTGGCCACGGCGTCGAGGAAGGGCTGGTAGATTTCCTCCGGCACGCCGCTGAAGAGGCCGTCGACGGTAGCGTGCTCGACGAGGGCGGCGTTGAGGCCGGCGAGCCCGTAGCCGTGGACCGTGGCCAGGACGCCGAGATCGACCGCGAGGCGGAAGACGAAGGAGACCATTGGATCCTCGCCCGCCACCATCGCGGCCGAGAGGTCGTCGCTGGCCGCCCTCAGATAGACGACCGCTGCTTCGAGATTGGCGCGGGCCTCGCTGCCGCGCTCCGGCAGGGCCGGCACGGTGACGCCGAGCTCCTGGCCGAGGGCTGCGGCAGCGTGCCGGAGCTCGAGCGGCTCGGCCATGCCCGTCACCATGTGGCGCACTGTGCCGACGGCAAGGGCGGTGCCCATCCGCCAGGCCTTGCCGCCGAGCGTCCGATCGAGACCCGGAGCCTCCGGCGGCGGCTCGCGCGCCGCGCGGATTGCCTCGAGCTTCGGTTGCAGCTCCTTTTCGACGAAGCCGGCGTCGCGCTCGGTGAGCTCGGCCAGGTCCAGCGCCGCCCGTTCCTCGAGGCCGAGGGTCACCAGCATTTCGGCGCGCAGCACGAGCTGGTCGCGCTCGGCGCGGTCGACGCCCCCGCCTCTTTCGATGACCGCGTCGAGGTCGGCCAGCGCCGCCTCGGGGTCGCCGAGCTCGGCCGCCAGCTCGGCGCGGGCGATGCGATAGTCCTCCATGCGCCAGTCGTCCTCGGCGAGTCCTTCGAGCGCTGCCGTGTAGTCGGCCCGCGCTTCGGCCGCGTGGCCGAGCGCGCGGTGCCGCCCGGCGCGGTGGCCGAGCTTCCCGGGCGACGGATCGAGCGCCACCGCGGCCTCGGCGTCGGCGAGGGCTTCCCTCGGCCGATCCAGTGCCGCATGCGCCCACGATCGCTCCACCAGCGCCTCCGCCCGGCGATGGTCATCGGTCTCGAGCGCCACCCGCCGGTCGGTGTCGGCGAACCAGGCCGCGTCGTCGCCGAGCGCGGCATGGGCATCGGCGCGCAGGGTCAGGTATTCCGGATTGTCGGGGTCCTCTGCCAGGAGGCGATTGGTGGCCGCGAGCGCCGGCTCGGGATCAAAGACGACCGACCAGGGGACAGCGCGCACGAGGGCGAGCCAGGTCTGGTCCGCCTCCTCAATGCGGCCCAGGCCCTCGAGCGACTCGATGCGGGCCCAGTAGACCTCCTCCAGCGTGCCGTTCCTGTCGGGTGTCTGGCCGTGGTCCTCCATCTCGGCCAGCGCCAGGTTGAAGCCGAAGAGGGCGAGGCGGAAATCGCCCGCCTCCAGCATCTCGTAGGCCGTCGTGGCCCGCACATCGTAGGTGTTGGCGGTCTCGATGCGGTTCGACTTGAAGACGATGCCGCCCGGCACCTCACCGCTCAGGCGCTTCAGCACCCTTTCCTTGGCGGCCTCGGCCGCCTCGGCATCGCCCGGGGCGTGGGTTTCGGCCGCGGTTTTGAAGCGCTGCCAGGCCGCGGCCAGGTTCGGCAGCACGCCCCGGCCATTCTCGTAGGCGAGGCCGAGGTTGAACTGCGCCCAGGGATTGCCGGCGAGGGCAGCCTGACGGAACCATCTGACGGCCTCGCGGTCGTCGGCGCCGGCGATCCGGCCGTCATAGTGCAGGCGGCCGAGCTCGTTCGCTGCCGGTGCATGGCCCTGCTCGGCGGAAAGCCGGAAGAGTCTTGCGGCCTCGGGGATGTCGACCGCGACGCCGCGGCCGTCGCGCAGGTGCCGGGCCAGGTTGTGCTGGCCCAGCTTGTGGCCCTGCCCGGCCGAGCGCTCGAACCAGAGGACCGCCTCGGCATCGTTCAGCGCCACGCCGTGCCCACTGTCGTAGAGGGCGCCGAGATTGTTCTGGGCGCGGGCATTGCCGAGCTCGGCGATGGGCCGCCAGATCCGGTAGGCCGTGACGTGGTCACCCCGGTTGTAGGCGGCGAGGCCCGCGTCGATCTGTGCTTCCTGCACCGCAGCGATGTTCTCGGGTGTCGGCGCCAGGTCCTCCGTTCCGTCGCCGCCGGCAGGGGCGGCGGCCCCATGCTCGCGGCCGCGGCCCTCCAGGCGGCCGCCGTCGGCCGAGAGGGGGACGGTCTCGGAGAGCCCGTTCTCCCACTCGATGAGCACGCTCCGGTCGTCGGGATCGCAGGACCAGTCGCCGGTCAGCACCGGCGGTCCTTCGGCCCCGGCCCGGGCCTCGAGCCCGAAGTCGTCACGCAGGGTGACATGGCTGCCATCCGGCCACCACCAGGCGCCAACCAGCCTGTCGCAGGCCGAGGTCGCGTCGGCGGCACCGGGCAGGCAGGCGAGCGGCAGGAGCATGGCCAAAGCGGCGCAGCAACACCTTTTCCCCACGCGCACTCCTCCCCGGCTCGTCAGCCCTCGAAGTAATAGCGGCGGCGCTCGTCCATCTGCCTGAGCGCCTTCTGGAAAGCGTCGGGCGGCACCTCGTCGACGGCCGCATGGGTCACGAAGAAAAAGAGGTCGCCCGGCAGGCCGCTGCTCGTGCCCTCGAACATGGCAGCCAGCGCCAGCTCCTCGTTCAGCTCGCGCAAGCCGCGCTGGGAGAGAACGGCGAGTATGCCGAGCGTGCTCGTGAGCCGGAAGACGTGGTCGAGGTCGTTGGCGTGCTGTGCCTGGCGCAAAGCCGTGCCGACCTCCTTTTGCGTGGCCTTGCTGAAGGCGAGAGCGGCCTTCAGATCGGCGTCCGGAACGCCCTGCCGCTCCGGCAGGGACGGCAGGGTGACACCGAGCTCGCCGGCCCGCTCGGATGCGGCCAGCCAGTCCCGGGCCGCCGTCGCATCGCCGGCGAGCATGTGCCGCAGCAGCACGGTGGAGGACCAGAAGCCCAGCTCCCAGACCTTTCCGGCCGTCGCGTTTTTCGGGCCCTCGAGCGTGCGCTGCACCTTCCGCCGGCCGATCCGGGGCATCAGTTCATTGTCGACGAAGGCGGCGTTGATCTCGCGCAGGCGCTCGATGTCGGCCGCCGCCCGCTCGTCCTGGCCGAGCCGGGTCAGCACCTCGGCGCGCAGGGCGAGGTGGTCACGGGCCGGCTTTTCCACGTCGACCAGCGCGTCGAGATCCTCAAGCGCCATCCTGAAGGCATGGAGCTCGACCAGGAGCTCGGCACGCCTGAAGCGGTAGTCCTGCAGCCAGTGGTCGCCCGCTTCCACACTATCGATCACCGCCGTGTAGTCGCGGATGGCAGCAACCGGATCACCGAGCGTTCGATGCAGTTCGCCCCGGCCGGCGAAGAGAGCGGGAGAAGGGTGCAGGGCCAGGGCGCCATCGAAGTCCGTCAACGCCGCCTCGTTGCGCCCGAGCGCGGCATGCGCCAGAGCCCGGTCGGCCAGTGCCGCCGCCTTCTCCTCGTCGAAGCGTGCGTCGCTGAGCACGGTGAGCGTGACCCGCCGGTCGGCATCTGCGAACCAGGCCTCGTTCTCGCCCAGCTCAGCATGGGCCTCGGCGCGGAGCGCCAGATACTCGGTGTCGTTTGGCCGCTCGGCGAGGAGCCGGGTGGTCGCCGCCACCGCGATCTCGGGGTCCTCGAGCACCGTCCACCATGCCTGGCGTGCCAGCGCCAGCCACGTGCGGTCGGCTTCTTCCGTCCGGCCCAGCCCGAGGAGCGAGTCGATGCGGCCCCAATAAACGTCCTCCAGCGTGAAGTTGTCCTCGGCCGTCTCGCCCTCGTCCTCCATCGCCCGGATGGCGAGGTTGAAGCCGAAGAGCGCCTTGCGGAAGTCCTGCTTCTCGAAGAACTCCCAAGCCGTGGTTGGCCGGTAATCGTAGTTGTCACCGACCTGCTGCTCGCTCGACTTGAAGGAAATGTCGGGCGGGATGTCGGGAACGAGGATGGCGTTGGTGCGCTTGCGGTCGGCCGCGGCCGCGTCACGGTTGGCACCCGCCGCGTGCGTCTCGGCGGCCCTGCCGTACCAGTACCAGGCCGCCTCGAGGTTGGGCAGCACGCCCTTCCCTGCCTCGTAGGCCCGGGCGAGGTTCACTTCTGCGAAGGGGTTGTCGTGCCGGGCCGCGCGACGGAACCAAACGACTGCCGTCACGTGGTCTGCCTCGTAGGGCGAATCATAGTAATAGACGCCAAGCTCGTTCATGGCGGGCGCGTGGTCCTGCGCCGCGGCGAGTTCGAGCAGACGCCGGGCCCCGCCCTCGTCCTTCGGCACGCCGCGCCCCTGCATCAGGAGCCGGGCGAGGTTGAATTGCGCCATCATGTGGCCCTGCGCGGCGGCGCGGCCGTACCAGTACGCGGCCGCGGCATCGTCCCTGGCGACGCCGCTGCCCATCTCGTGGAGGCCGCCGATATTGTTCTCGGCCCGGGGATTCCCCTGCTCGGCGAGCGGCCGCCAGATGCGATAGGCGGCTTCCGGGTTGCCCCGATTGTATTCGGCGAGGCCCTGGTCGATCAGCGCGTCCGGGTCGGCGGGAGCGTCCACCGCCTGCTGCTGGTCGTCCCCGGTGCCCTCGGGCTCCAGGCGGACGCCCGTGACGACATCGCCGTCGGCGAGCAGCAGCATGCCGTCAGCCGAGAGCTGCAGCCGCTGGTGGAAGCCGGTCGCCCATTCGAGGCTGAGATCGCCGGTAAAGTAGTCGCACCACCAGCTGCCGGAAAGCACCACCCGGCCGCCCGCCTGCAGCCGGACCGCGATCTTCGAATCCACGGTCAGCGTCACATGCGTGCGGTCGGACCACCGCCACTCGCCGACGGCATCCGCGCAAGCGGCCGCGAGGCCCGGTTGCGGCAGAAATGGTGCCGCAAGTGTCGCCAAGATCAGCCAGTTCTGCCTGTCCATGCATCGCCCTCTTGAACAAAGGCTTCAGCAGTTCAACCAGACCAACAGCGCCAACCGGCGCCACTTAAATCAAGATTTCAAGAATGATAATGAAAAGGCCATTATTTCATATGATTGCCCTTGATTTTTAGCATGATCTGTCGACTACGGCAAGGCGACGCCCCGGAGCGGCGGTGACGTCGCATCTGCGGCGCCGGAGGTCGCGCCGCGCTACTGGCGACCGGTGGCCGGCGCGCGTAGCCTCGCGGAAGGGTGCCGGGAAGGACGGGCGGAATGCGACAGACGGCGCGGGTGGTGGTGATCGGCGGCGGGGTGGTCGGGGCCAGCGTGCTCTACCATCTGGCCCGGGCGGGCTGGACGGAGGTCCTGCTGATCGAGCGGGACGAGCTCACCTCGGGCTCCACCTGGCATGCCGCGGGCGGCATGCACACGCTCAATTCCGACCCCAATGTGGCGAAGCTGCAGGCCTATACGATCGGCCTCTATCGCGAGATCGAGGAGCGTTCCGGCCAGTCCTGCGGCGTGCACCTGACCGGCGGCCTGCTGCTCGCCGGCACGCCCGAGCGCATGGATTTCCTGAAGGCCGCGCACGCCAAGGGCCGCTATCTCGGCATGGCGACCGAGCTGATCTCCGCCGAGGAGGCGGCGCGGCGCATGCCGCTGCTCGACCCCACCCACTTCATCGGTGCCCTCTTCGACCCGATGGAGGGCCATGTCGACCCTTACGGCGTGACGCACGCCTATGCCAGAGCGGCCCGGGCGCTGGGCGCGGAGGTCGCCTTGCGCAACCGCGTGGTGGAGCTCCGCCAGCGATCGGACGCGAGCTGGGACGTGGTGACCGAGGCCGGCACGGTGCATGCCGAGCATGTGGTCAATGCGGCGGGACTTTGGGCGCGCGAGGTCGGGCGGATGGCCGGGCTCGAGCTGCCCGTGCTCGCCATGGAGCACCAGTACCTGATCACCGAGCCCATGCCCGAAGTGGCGGCAGCCGAGAGCGAGCTTCTGCACGTCATCGACTTCGAAGGCGAGATCTACCTCCGCCAGGAGCAGGGCGGGATGCTCATGGGCACCTACGAGCGGGCGGGGGTGCCCTGGTCGGTCGCTTCGACGCCCTGGGACTTCTCGACCCAGCTCCTGCCGGAGGACCTCGACCGGATCGCCCCGTCTCTGGAAGTCGGCTTTCGCCATTTCCCGGCGATCGGCCGGGCGGGGATCAAAAAGGTCGTCAATGGCCCCTTCACCTTTGGTCCGGACGGCAACCCGCTGGTGGGGCCGGTCCGGGGCATGCGCACCTACTGGTGCGCCTGCGCCGTCATGGCCGGCTTCAGCCAGGGTGGCGGGGTCGGCCTCGCCCTCGCCAACTGGCTGACCGAGGGCGATCCCGGCTTCGATGTCTGGGCCATGGACGTCGCCCGCTTCGGCCCCTTCGCGACGCCCGGATATACACAGGCCAAGGTGCGCGAGAACTACAGCCGGCGCTTTCGCATCACCTACCCGAACGAGGAGCTGGCCGCCGCCCGGCCCTTGCGGACGACACCGATCTACGACCTGCTCATCGGCGAGAACGCGGTCATGGGGGCAAGCTTCGGCCAGGAGCACGCGCTCTGGTTCGCCCCGCCCGGCACCGAACCGGTCGAGGCGATCACCTTCGGCCGCTCCAACGCCTTTCCCGTGGTGGCGGAGGAATGCCGGGCGGTGCGCGAGGCGGTGGGCCTGCTCGAGACCTCGAACTTCGCCAAGTATGCGGTCGAGGGCCCGGGTGCCGAGGCCTGGCTCCGCCTCGTCATGGCGGGCCGCCTGCCCGCACCCGGCCGCATCACGCTCTCGCCGATGCTGAACGAGGCCGGCCGGCTGATCGGCGACTTCACCCTCGCCCGGACCAACACCGAGCGTTTTCTCGTCTTCGGCTCGGGCGTCGCCGAGACGTATCATCTCCGCTGGTTCGAGCGGCATCTGCCGCCATCCGGCGTCACGCTCCGGTCGGTCACGTCCGAGCTGCTGGGCGTGGCCATTGCCGGCCCCCGGAGCCGCGATCTCCTCACCGCGCTGACCGGCGCCGATCTCTCCACCGGCAGCTTTCCCTTCCTCGCCTGTCGCCGGCTGGAGATCGACCTCGTGCCGGTGCTCGTCGGCCGGCTCAGCTACACGGGCGATCTCGGCTACGAGATCTGGGTCGAAGCACCTTGCCTGCGGCGTGTGTTCCTGGCGCTCCTCGAGGCGGGCGAGGCCTTCGGCCTTCGCCTCTTCGGGGCGCGGGCACTGAACAGCCTGAGGCTCGAGAAGGGCTTCGGCAGCTGGGCCAGGGAGTACCGGCCGATCTACGGGCCGCGGGAGGCGGGGCTCGACCGCTTCGTCGACTACACGAGGGGCGGCTTCATCGGCCACGCGGCGGCCATGGAAGAAAAGGCGGAGCGGCGGCTCGTCACCCTCGCTGTCGACGCCAGGGACGCCGATGTCAGCGGCGACGAGCCAATCTGGCATGACGGCGAGGTGGTCGGCTGGGTCACGTCGGGCGGCTATGCCCATGCCAGCCGGACCTCCGTGGCGCTGGGCTATGTGCCGATGGCGCTCGCCGACGCCACCGATTTCGAGGTGGAGATCCTGGGCGACCGCCGCCCGGCCCGCCGGCTGGCGGCGCCGCTCTTCGACCCGAAGGGCGAGCGGCTGCGGGCCTAGGGCAGCGCCAGCTTGCCGAGGCGGACGGGGCGGTCGGCGCCGGTGAAGCCGCCGGTCTGCAGAGGCGGGGCAAAGAGCGCGAGGACAGCGAAGGCGGCGAAGGCGATCGCCTCCTTGAAGTCCGGATCGAGGCCGACGCTGGCGGTCGAGGCGACCTCGGTGCCGGGCAGGCGAAGCTCGATCTGGCGCATGAGCGTGGCG
>CAZGUW010000171.1:0-10420 GCA_964528705.1 uncultured Geminicoccaceae bacterium | reverse complement strand
GTTCACCTTCCTGGAATGCTCGGGTCGCCAGCTCCGCATTCTCGCTTCCGGCGAGGAGCAGATCGGTCGCGAACCGGCGTTCGGACGCGAGCGCCGCCATGTAGCGCCCGACGTCTGCCTCGATCTCGGCCGTGATCGCCCCCACCTCGGGGATGTGCCGGGCCTCGGGGTCGCGGCCGGGATCGGCCGTGTAGAGCCCGTCCACGTCGGAGAGCAGGACCAGCGTCTCGGCACCCGACATGACGGCGACCCGGGCCGAGAGCCGGTCGTTGTCGCCGTAGCGGATCTCGGTGGTGGCCACCGTGTCGTTCTCGTTGACCACGGGCACGGCATTCAGCTTCAGCAGCGTCTCGATGGTCGCCCGGGCATTGAGGTAGCGGCGCCGGCCCTCGGTATCGCCGAGCGTCATCAGGAGCTGGGCCGCGATCAGGCCGTGGCCGGCCAGACTCTCGGCCCAGGCGCCGGCGAGCAGGATCTGGCCCGCGGCCGCCGCCGCCTGCTTCTCCTCGAGCCGGAGTGCGCGCTGCGGCAGGCCGAGCGCCCGCCGGCCGAGGGCGATCGCACCCGAGGTGACGACGATGACCCGGCTGCCCTGCTTGGCGAGGGCCCCGATATCGGCGGCGAGGCCATCGAGCCAGGCCCGGCGGATCCGCCCCTCGCCATCGACCAGCAGGGCCGAGCCGATCTTGATGGTGACCCGTCGCCGGGCGAGGAGGGCCGCCGGCTGCATCAGTCCTGGTCCGTGGCCCCAGCTTCCGCCTCGCCCGCACGCCGGGCGCGCACGTGCTCCAGCACTTCGCGCAGCACCGCGTCGAGCCCTTCCTTCGCCACGCCCGAGATGCAGCGCACGGCTTGGCCCGAGGCCGCCTCGAGCAGCCGCCTGCGCTCCTCGACGACCTCGGGCGTCAGCGCGTCCACCTTGTTGAGGCAGAGGATCTCGGGCTTCTCCTCGAGCCCGTGGCCATACGCCTCCAGCTCGGCGCGGACGGTCCGCCAGGCCTCGTCGGGGTGCTCGGCCGTGCCGTCGACGAGGTGGATCAGCGTGGCGCAGCGCTCGATATGGCCGAGGAAGCGGTCGCCGAGCCCGACCCCCTCCGAGGCTCCCTCGATCAGCCCCGGGATGTCGGCGATGACGAAGCTCTGGTCGTCCATGACGATGGTGCCGAGCTTGGGCTCGAGCGTGGTGAAGGGGTAGTCGGCGATCTTCGGCCGCGCCCGGCTGACGGCTGCCAGAAATGTGGACTTGCCGGCATTGGGCAGGCCCACCAGCCCGGCATCGGCGAGCAGCTTCAGCTTCAGCCAGAGCCAGCGCTCCTCGCCGGGCCAGCCCGGATCGGCACGGCGCGGTGCCCGGTTGGTCGAGGTCTTGAAGCGGACATTGCCGAAGCCGCCATCGCCGCCCTTGGCCAGCACGATGCGCTCGCCCGCGACCTTGAGGTCGGCGATCAGCGTCTCCCCGTCCTCGGCCAGGATCTGCGTGCCGACCGGCAGGCGAAGCTCGACATCCTTGCCGCTTGCCCCGGTGCGCTCCTGCCCGGCGCCGCCCTCGCCGCGGCCGGCCTTGAAGTGCTGCTGGTAGCGGTAGTCGATCAGCGTGTTGAGGTCGGCATCGGCAACGGCCACCACGTCGCCGCCGCGCCCGCCATCGCCGCCGCTCGGGCCGCCGAACTCGATGAACTTCTCGCGCCGGAAGGCCGACGAGCCGTTGCCGCCGTCGCCCGACTTGACGAAGACCTTGGCCGAATCGAGGAAGCGCATGGGCGTTGGCCGGCGATGGATGCGGGTTGGAGAGGAAAACGGGCCGGAAACGAAAAAGGGAAAGGCCGCGGCCTTTCCCCCGTTCGCTGGCCTCTTGGCGGCTGCCTATTCGGCGGCCTGGGCCATCGGCGGTGCGATGTGCACGAACTGGCGGTCGCCGCTCTTGCGGAAGGCCACGTGACCCTCGACCAGGGCGAAGAGCGTGTGGTCGCGGCCCATGCCGACACCCTTGCCGGGATGGTACTTGGTGCCGCGCTGGCGGATGATGATGTTGCCCGGGATGACGTGCTCGCCGCCGAACTTCTTCACGCCCAGCCGCTTGCCGGCCGTATCGCGACCGTTCCTCGAGCTGCCGCCCGCTTTCTTGTGTGCCATGGGATGCTCCTCGGTTGCGCGCGCCGGCTCAGGCGGCGATGTCGGCGATCTTGACCACGGTCAGGTACTGCCGGTGGCCGGTTCGGCGGCGGAAGTTCTTGCGTCGCCGCTTCTTGAAGATGACGATCTTCGGGCCCCGGGTCTGCTCGACCACCTCGGCGGTCACCTTCGCCCCGTCGAGGAGGGGGGCACCGACCTTCGGATCGGCGCCGTCGCCGCCGACCAGCAGCACCTGGTCGAACTCGACCGTGCTGCCGACCTCGGCATCGAGCTTCTCGATCTTGAGATAGTCATCCTTGGCGACGCGATACTGCTTGCCGCCGGTCTTGATCACTGCGTACATCGACTGAACCGATCCGGTACTGGAAATGGGCGCCAGCCCGCAACGAAGCGTGCCCGCGGCGCCGAACCCGAGAGAAGGGGGAGATAGGCGGAACGCGAGCGCCTGTCAATCCTGCCCGGCTCGCCCCGCCGCGTTCAGCGCCTCGAAGCCGGAGACCAGGTCGAGCAGCTCCTCGGTGATCGAATCCTGGCGCTTGCGCCGGTAGTCCGCGTTCATCTCGCCGAGCCGCTCCTCGATGTTGCGCTCGGCGGCCTGCATGGCGGCGAGGCGCGTCGCGTGCTCGCTCGCCGCCGATTCCGCGGCGGCGCGGATGAGCCCGATGAAGAGATGCTGGCGCACCAGCGCGGCGAACAGGCTCTCGGCGGCCATGGTGAAGGTGGGGAGGCTTCGCCCGCTCCAGCGCCGGCGCACGAGGCCGGCGAGCCATTCGGGATCGAGCGGCAGGAGCTGCAGGCTGGTCGGCGAGGCGGAGCCGCCGGTCGTGCGCCGGTTGTGGAAGAGCCTGACACGGATCGCGGGCTCCTTCGCCCGGCGGGCATCGATGGCTCCCAGGATCCGCTGCGTCGTCTCGCCCAGCCCGCCCACCGCACCGGGCAGCAGGAACGTCTCCTCGACCGTCTCGCCCAGCGCCTCGAGGATCGCCTCCGGCCGGGCGCCGGCGACGAGGTAGCGCGTGCCGGGGGCGTCCCGCAGCTCCGCTCGCGCGGCGTGCGCGATCTCGTGGTTGAAGCGGCCGCAGAGTCCGTGATCGGAGCCGAAGACGACGGCCAGGGTGGGCGCCGGCACCGCCGCCGGCGCCGCCATGGCCGGGCCGTCGCGCTGCAGCACCACCTGCAGGCCGAGCTCGATGGTCCGGCTGTAGCCGCGGAGCGCCGCCACGGCCTCCTCGTACTGCCGGATGCTGACCGCCGAGAGCGACTTCATCGTGCCGACGATGGATTGCAGGTCCTCCGTCGTGGCGATCCGCCTGCCGAGGGTCTCGAGCGTGTCCATTGTGCCTGGCCGGCCGGTCAGGCGTGGAACGGGGTGGCGATGCGGCGTGCCAGCGCCAGCAGGTTCTCGCGGTCCCCGTCGCCGAGCTTCCCGCCGGCGGCGAGCCGGGCCCCGAGCTCCGACAGCTCCGCCTTGACGGCGGCACGCAGGGCCGCCTCGGCCTCGGCGATGCGCTCGGCCGGCACGTCGTCGAGCACGCCCGTGGTCGCGGCCAGCACGACCGCCATCTGCTCCGGCACCGTCAGGAGGTCGTGCTCCGCCTGCTTCAGGATTTCCCGCACCCGCCGGCCGCGCGCCAGGCGCTGGCGGGTGTCGGCGTCAAGCCGCGTGCCGAAGCGGGCGAAGGTCTCGAGCTCCTCGAACTGCGCGTAGCCGAGGCGGAGATCGCCGGCGACGGCACGCAATGCGGGCAGCTGCGCCTTGCCGCCGACGCGCGACACCGACTTGCCGATGTCGACCGCCGGCAGCTGGCCTTTGCGGAAGAGCTCGGGCGAGAGGTAGATCTGGCCGTCGGTGATCGAGATCAGGTTGGTCGGGATGTAGGCCGAGAGGTTCTGCGCCTGGGTCTCGATGATCGGCAGTGCGGTGAGCGAGCCGCCCCCGTGCTCGTCGCGGAGATGGGTGGACCGCTCCAGCAGGCGCGAATGGATGTAGAAGATGTCGCCCGGATAGGCCTCGCGGCCGGGCGGGCGGCGCAGGAGCAGCGACAGCTCGCGATAGGCCCGTGCATGCCGCGTCAGGTCGTCATAGACGATGAGGACGTCCCGGCCCTGCGCCATGAAGTGCTCGGCGATCGTCGTCGCCGCATAGGGCGCCACGAACTGCAGCCCGGCCGGGTCCTCGCCGGCGGCGACGACGACCACGCAGTTCGCCAGCGCATCGTGCTCCTTCAGCACCGCGACCGCCCGCGCCACGGCGGCACCGCGCTGGCCGATGGCGCAGTAGACGGCGACCATGCCGTTCCGGCGCTGGTTGATGATGGCGTCGAGCGCAATGGTCGTCTTGCCGGTCTGCCGGTCGCCCAGGATCAGCTCGCGCTGGCCGCGCCCGATCGGGATGGCGGCGTCGATCGCCTTGATGCCGGTCTGCAGCGGCTCGGCCACCGGGGCGCGCGCCATGATCGGCGGGGCGGGCCGCTCGATCGGCCAGCGCGCCTCGGCGGCGATCGGCTCGTCGCGATCGAGCGGCCGGCCGGTGGCGTCGACCACCCGGCCGAGCAGCGCCGGGCCCACGGGCATGTCGACGACCCGGTGCGTGCGGGTGGCCGGATCGCCGGTGCGGAGCGCTTCCCCCTGGCCGAGGAGGACGATGCCGATGCCGTCGGTGGCGAGGCTCGTGGCGATCCCGAGGAGCCCGTTCGGCAGGGCGATCAGCTCGCTGTCCCGCACATCCTGCAGCCCCGTCACCCGCGCGATGCCGCTCGCGACCTGGACGACCGTGCCCACCTCCGAGAGCCGCGGTCGGGCACGGTAGCCTTGGGCCGCCCGGTCGAGCGGATCGAAGACGGCGCCCGGCACGGCACCGAAGTCGGATGGATTGGCCTCGTCGGTCATGCGTCGGCGACCCTGCTGCCGGCGAACTCCTTCTCGACCGCCGCCGCGAAGCCCTCGAGATAGCTCTGGAGGCTCCAGCTCAGCCGCTGGCTGTCCGCCTCGAGCACGATGCCGCAGGCGAGATCGGCGTCGGTGGCAAAGTCGACCTCAATCGCCGGACCGAATCGCTGGTGCACGGCACGGCTGATCTCCCGCCGCGCCTCGGCGTCGAGCTCGAATCGGCTGCGGATCCGCACACGGCCCCCGGCGGCGTCGGCGATCGCGGCGGCTGCTGCGTCGTCCAGCCCGGCAATCTGCCGGGCGAAGCCATGGGCGAGCTGGTCCTCGAGGCGGGCATCGGCGAGGTCCGCGAGCGCCCGCCGCGCCAGGTCGTAGAAGGCTTCGGTCGAGCGCTGGCGCAGGTTGCGGAGCACCGTCTCGCGCTCGCCGGCCAGATGCTGCAGCCACTCCTGCTTGCGCGCCTCGACCGCGTCCCGCGCCTCCTGCTCCAGCGCCTTCCGCTCGTTCTCGGCCGCTGCGCGCGCCTCGCGGAGCAGCCGCTCGCGATCCGCCTCGAGTGCTGCCTGCTGCTCGCGATAGGTCGCCGCTTCCCGGTCCGCCGCCGCCTGCTTCTCGGCGGCGTCCTGCAGCCGCTGGGCGATGCGCGCCTCGCGGCTCGCCATGGCCCGGGTGATCGGCCCGTAGAGGAAGCGCTGCAGCAGCCAGACGAGGACGAGGAAGTTGACGATCTGCGCGGCGACCGTGAGCCAGTCGATCTGCATGGCCTACCCGGCGTTCTGGCTGATGAAATGGTTCCAGAACGGGTTGGCGAAGATCAGGATCATGGCCACCACGAAGCAGTAGATCGCCGTCGATTCGATCATCGCCAGGCTGACGAAGAGGGTGCGCGTGATCCGGTTCGCCTCGTCTGGCTGCTGGGCGATGGCGCTCAGCGCCTGGGCCGCGGCGCGACCCTCGCCAAGCGCGGGGCCGATGGAGCCGATGGCGATGGTGATGCCGGCAGTGAAGATCGAGACGGCGGCAATGATCGCGAGGCTGTCCATGAATGGGCTCCGTTTCAGCTCTGTTGGTCCGGCTCGGGCCGGTCGGAAGGCGCCGCCGCACCGGCTTCGGCCTGGGCCGCCGAGGCGATGTAGACCATCGCCAGGATGGCGAAGATGTAGGCCTGGATGATGCCCGTCAGCAGGCCGAGCAGCTCCATCAGCACCGGGAAGAAGAAGGGGGCGACGCCGATCAGGATGGCGATGATGATGGTGCCGCTCATCACGTTGCCATAGAGGCGGACCGCCAGGGCCAGGGTCCGCGAGATCTCGCCGATGACGTTGAACGGCAGCATGAAGAAGGTCGGCTGCAGGTACTGGCGGAGATAGGCCCCGAGCCCGCGCAGGGCGATGGCATGGAGCGGCACCGCGACCAGCACGCAGATGGCGAGGGCCGTGGTGGTCGAGAGCGAGCCGGTCGGCGGGCGGAAGCCGGGCACGACGGCGAGGATGTTGGAGGTTGCGATGAAGAGGAAGAGCGTGCCGACGAAGGGCAGGTAGCGGCCGGGCTCGGTGCGGCTGACGTCGCGGATCTGGTCGCCCATGCCCTGGACCACGACCTCGAGCAGGTTCTGCCAGCGCGACATCTCCTCGGTGTCCGTGAGGCGCCGGGTGACGAGCCAGCTGCCGACGGTCAGCAGCAGCATCACGAGCCAGGTGAAGACGATGGTCGCGTTGATCGCCAGCGGCCCGAGGTGGAAGAGGACGATCTGGTCCGGCGTGATCACCATGGCTCAGGTCCCGCCGCCGGGAGCCGCGACACCTGCCCGTGCCCAGGTCGTGACGGCGATGCGCATGGCGAGGAAGCCGGCGAGGCCGGCGAGCAGGCGAAGCCCGTCGCCGTCCATGACGAGGACGAGCGCGAGCACCACGAGGCCGATCCGCAGCGCTGCGCCGACCAGCAGGCGGGGCAGGGGGCTGGGCGAGCCGGCGAGCCTGCGGACCGAGGCCCAGAGGAGCCCCAGGTAGACGGCACCGACCAGGAGGCCGAAGGCGAAGGCCGCGAGCATCTCAGTCACGCCGGCTCTCCCGCTCGACCCAGTACCAGGCATTCAGGCAGCCGAGCACGGCGCCGACGAAGAGCAGCGTGATGGTCCAGGAAAACCGGCTCGGCAGGTTCGCGTCGAGCCAGATCCCGAGGGCGATGCCGGCGACCGTCGGCACCGCGACCGACCAGCCGACCAGCCCGAACATGCCGAGCCCGAACCAGACCCCGCGATGCCGGCTGCCGCGTGCCTTCAGCTTGCGCTCGGCCTTGCGCCCGATCGTCTCGCCGACCTGCTCGTCGTGGCGGGGCGGCGGGGCGGCAGGCTCCGCCATCAGCGGATCTCCTGCAGCTCGAGGAAGCGCCGGACCACGCCGACCTCCAGCCGGGCGAGCACGCCGCGGGCCTGCTTCTGGCCCTCGTCCAGCTCGACATAGCGCTGCCGCACGGTCTCCCTCAGGCTCTGCAGGTCCCGGCCCGGCACGGCATGCAGGGTCGAGACCATGACCTCCCCGGCGCGCTTGACGAGGATGCCCTCGTCGATCCCGAGGAAATGCTCGGCGCCGGCGGCATCGCTGTAGCTCAGGATGCCCGGCCGCAACGCGGCGACGAAGTCGACATGGCGGGGCAGGAGGCCGAACGAGCCGTTCTCCGCCTCTGCGACCAGCCGCGTGACGGGCTCGTCGACCAGCACCCGCGTCGGCAGGAGCACCTCCAGGTGCATGCAGTCGGGGAGGGCGTCGGGGGCTTCAGGCGGCATCGGGCTGGTGCCGCTGCTTGAGATCGCCGGGCGGGCCGATCATGTAGAAGGCGCCTTCCGGCAGGTCGCCGAAGCCGTCGGCGAGGATCCGCTCGCAGCCGTCGAGCGTGTCCTCAAGCGCCACCAGCTTGCCGGGCTTGCCGGTGAAGGCCTCGGTCGAGAAGAAGGGCTGGGTCAAGAAGCGCTCGAGGCGGCGGGCGCGGGCCACGGTCTGGCGGTCCTTCTCGGCCAGTTCCTCGAGCCCGAGCATGGCGATGATGTCCTTCAGCTCCTCGTACTCGGCGAGCGTCTGGCGCACCTCGCCGGCGATGCGGTAGTGGCGCTGGCCGACCACGCCCGGCGTCAGCATCTTGGCATTGGACTGGAGCGGATCGATCGCCGGGTAGAGGCCCTGGCTCGCCCGCTTGCGCGACAGCACGATCGACGCCGAGAGATGGGCGAAGGTGTGGGTCGCCGCCGGGTCGGTGAAGTCGTCGGCCGGCACGTAGACCGCCTGGATCGAGGTGATCGCCCCGGAAGCGGTGCTGGAGACGCGCTCCTCCAGCTCGGCGAGCTCGGTGCCGAGCGTGGGCTGGTAGCCCACCCGGGAAGGCATCCGGCCGAGCAGGCCCGAGACCTCGGAGCCCGCCTGGACGAAGCGGAAGATGTTGTCGATCAGCACCAGCACGTCCTGGCGCGCGTCGTCACGGAAATACTCGGCGATGGTCATCGCACTGTGGCCCACGCGAAATCGCACGCCCGGCGATTCGTCCATCTGGCCGAAGACCATCACCGTCTTGTCCAGCACGCCGGCATCCCGCATCTCGCGATAGAGGTCCTCGGCCTCGCGGCAGCGCTCGCCGATGCCGCAGAAGAGGCTGACCCCCTCGTACTTGCCGACCATGTTGTGGATCATCTCGGTGATCAGCACGGTCTTGCCGACCCCGGCGCCGCCGAAGAGCCCGGCCTTGCCGCCGCGCTCGAGCGGACAGAGGAGGTCGATCGCCTTGATCCCCGTCTCGAAGATCTCCGAGCGCACCACCCGCCTCGCGAGCGGCACGGGCCGCGCGTGGATCGAGCGCCGCTCGACCTCCTCGAGCGGTGCGCCGCCATCGATCGCCTCGCCGAACATGTCGAGCATCCGCCCGAGCACGGCCCGGCCGACCGGTACCCGGATCGGCGCTCCGGTGTCGACCACCGGCATGCCGAGCGCCAGCCCGTGCCGGGCACGCAGCGCCAGGCCCCTGACCGTATGGCTGTCGAGCAGGCCGACGACCTCGATGATCGCCTCCTCGTCCGCCCCGGCCCGCAGCATGTGGTGGACCAGCGGCAGGTCGTCGTCGAAGCGCACATCGACCACCGTGCCCTGGATCGCCACGATCCGGCCCTCACGCGGTGCGGCTTCGTCGCCCGCCATCCCGTCTCCCGACCGGTTTCCCCTCCGCCGGAACCATTCCGGCACGCATGGTGGCTGCCTAGCAGGCCGCGCGGCGCCGGATTCTGATCTCGATCAAACCGGCTGTCGAGCAGCGGGGCTGCGCCATTGCGTTCGATTCCTCCGGCGCCTATCACCAGTGATCAAGGGAGGCCGCAGTGACGTACGGTCGGCGGACATGAGAAGATGACGGCGGGAGCCCGCCAGGCACCACCGGTGCTGGCCTTTGCGGCCGTGCGCAAGGTGTTCGGCGGCACGGTGGCGGTCGATGACGTCACCCTCGACCTCGGCCGGGGCGAGATCCTGGCCCTGCTCGGCGAGAACGGCGCCGGCAAGTCCACCATGATCAAGATGCTGGCCGGCATCCACGAGCCCAATGGCGGCGCCATCCTCTTCAAGGGCGAGCCTTACGCCCATCGGCCGCCGGTCGCCGGCGAGCCGCAGCGGGTCGCCTTCATCCACCAGGACCTCGGCCTCATCGAATGGATGACCGTGGCCGAGAACATGGCGCTCGGCCAGGGCTACGAGCGCCGCTTCGGCCTGATCGACTGGCGCGCCGCCGAGCGCCGGGCCGCCGCCGCCCTGGCCCGCGTCGGTCTCGCCGGGCTCGAGCCGAGCCAGCGCGTGCAGAGCCTGTCGCGCACCGAGAAGTCGCTGCTCGCCATCGGCCGCGCCCTGGCCGTCGAGGCCGAGGTGCTGGTGCTCGACGAGCCGACGGCATCCCTGCCGGCCGACGAGGTGGAGCGCCTCTTCGGCGTGCTCCGCGACCTCCGCGCCCGTGGCGTCGCCATGATCTACGTCTCGCACCGCCTCGACGAGGTCTTCGCCATCGCCGACCGGGTGGCGGTGCTGCGCGACGGCCGCCTCGTCGGCACGCGGCCGGTCGCCGAGACCTCCGCCGACGAGCTGATCGAGCTGATCATCGGCCGCCGCACCGCCGCCCGGCACTGGCGCGGCGCCGTCGAGGCGGGCACCACGCGCCTCGTCGTCCAGGGCCTGGCCACCGAGGAGGCGGGGCCGGTCGACTTCACCGTCGCCGCCGGCGAGTGCGTCGCCCTCGTCGGGCTCCGCGGTGCCGGCCAGGTCGCCATTGGCCGCGTGCTCTTCGGCGCCGTCGAGCGCACGGCCGGGCGGGTCAGGCTCGACGGCCGCGAGCCCGACCTCTCGTCGCCACGCGCCGCCATGGCGAGCGGCGTCTC
>CAZGUW010000170.1:0-10457 GCA_964528705.1 uncultured Geminicoccaceae bacterium | reverse complement strand
AGCGCCTTTTCGACGGTCCTGACCATTGGCGCCTTGCTGTGGGGGGCCTCAATAGGTCCACACCAGCCTGGTGCGGGTGACGGAAGCGCTCACCACCCGCGACGCGCTCACCGCGGCCACCCGCCTCTCGCTCCTGACCCGGGGCATGGGTGGCGGTACGCGAATCGGCCGGTCGCTCGCGACCTTCAACACCACCTACGCGAAGCGCGCCGTCAACGGTCGGACGGCCGTGCTCATCCTCTCCGACGGCTACGACACCGATCCGCCAGAAGAGCTGGCGAAGGCCCTCGCCCGCCTCCGCCGGCGCGCCCGGCGCATCATCTGGCTAAATCCGCTCAAGGCCTGGCAAGGCTACGCGCCCGTGGCCCGCGGCATGGCGGCAGCCATGCCGCATCTCGACGCCTTCCTCGAGGCCAGCACGCTGGCGAGCCTCGGGGCACTCGAGACGGAGTTCCATAAGCTCTGAGAATATGCAGCCAAGGATGCGGAAAGAACCGCAACTCCTTGAAGAAAATGGCATCCCCAACGGGAATCGAACCCGTGTCTTCACCTTGAAAGGGTGATGTCCTAACCGCTAGACGATGGGGACCCGAGCGGTACTTAACGTCTGGCGATGCGCGAATCAACACCGGCGCCGGGTTCGGTCACCGGATCTTAACCACTTCCGCTGCATCATCGTTGGAGGCGGTCGAGGAGTGGGGATGGCCGAGGCTCTTGCAATGGCCAGCCGCGCCGGTGGCAACGGCGAGGCGATTGTCAGCTATTTCGAGGTGCATGTCCTGCGCGACGAGCGCTGGGTCATCGACTGCACGTCGCCGAGCGCCGAGGATGCGCTGGCGAATGCGCAGGATCTCGCCCGGCGGTCGGAGGTGCTGGGCGTCAAGGTCATCCACGAGCGCTACAACCCGCAGACCGACCAGAGTGCCGCACGGGTCGTCTATTCGGCCATCAAGCCGCCACGCCCGAAGCCCCGAAGGTCGGCGCCAATCGGCGTGCCGCGGGCGGCCGCGGTGTCGCCCGTCGCCACCCCTGGCGACCCGCCATCCGAGGGCGCGGCACCGACCGCGACGCCGCAGCCGGCCCGCCGCCCGATCGGTCACCAGCCGCCCGTGCCGGACACCGGCTCCTGGCAGCTCTTCGCCTGGGCGAGCCTCGGCCTCGCGGTGACCGCGGCACTGCTCTTCGTCCTGCTGCTGCTCGCCGGCTGACCGGGCCGGAAGGCCCCCGGCCGTTCAGGCGGCCGCGCCGCGCTGCTCGCGCTTCTTCAGATGGGCCCGCCAGGTCATCGCCCAGCCCCCGGGGTCCTCGAGCCCGTCATGCTTGACCTGGTGGATCGTCTGGTTGTGTGGGGCGGATTTGACCAGCTCCGGCGTGCTGTAGGCCTCCTCGCTGATCCGCTCGATCACCGCGACCCAGTAGTCGAGGTCCTCCTTCGACCAGAGCTCGCCCGCCTCGGGGGTGAAGGGCTCGGCCACCAGCCAGGGCTCGTGGCTGAGCCAGAAGGCATCGACGCCGAAATCGACCATGCGGTTCTGCACGTCCAGCGTGCCGACACCCGTCTCCTCCTGCATCGGGGCGAGGCTCCAGCGGGTCATCTCCATGCGCGGTGCCGTGATGTCGGGGTGCGACTTCCGGAGCCCCCTGATCCTGCCGAGCTTCGCGTCCATGTAGTTGTTGGCGAGCACCGAGAGATCCGCCGCCTCGGCGATGCCGTCGCTGCCCATGGCGCAGGTCCAGGCATAGGCCTTCATCAGCTGCGGGACATTGCCCCAGAACTCGCGCACCTTGCCGACGCTGTCGGGCCGGTCGTGGTCGAGCCGGAAGCGGCCCGCCTCCTCGACGACGATCGGCCGCGGCAGGAACCGCGCGAGCTCCTGCGTGCAGCCATAGGCGCCGACCGACGGCCCGTTGCCGCCCTTGGGTGCGCCGAAGGTCTTGTGCAGCATGAACATGCACGCATCGAAGCCGAGTTCGCGGGCCCGGACCCGGCCCATCACGCCGTTGAAGTTGGCATGGTCCCAGAAGCAGAGCCCGCCCGCCTCGTGGACGATTCTGATCCACTCGGCGATCTCGGGGTTGTAGATGCCCATGTCGTCGGGATTGCCGACCATCAGCGCCGCCGTCCTATCGGAGACCGCGGCCTTCAGCGCGTCGAGCGACGGGTAGCCGTTCTCCTCGATCATCAGCGTGATCACCTCGAACCCGGCCGCCGCCGCGGTCGCCGGGTTGCAGGGATGCGACTGGATCGTCGTGATGATCTGGTTGCGCTGCTCCAGCTCGCCCCGCGACGCATGGTAGGCGCGGGTGACGCAGCAATTGGTGTAGCCGGCATGCGCCCCGCCGCCCGCCTGGAAGACGAACTGGTCCATGCCCGAGAGCTCGCGGAGCTGCCGGTCGAGCCCGTGGACGATGGCCAGCACGCCCTGCAGCGTGTCCTCGTCCTGCAGCGGGTGCAGGGAAGCGATCTCGGGCCGCCAGGCCAGCGCCTCGCCGAGCGCCGAGTTGTACTTCATCGTGCAGGTGCCGAAGAGGCTGATCCCCATCATGCCGAGCGTTTCCTGGCTCAGATGGAGGAAATGCCGGAGCACGTCGTGCTCGCTCATCTCCGGCAGCGCCGGCGGGGCGGTCCTGGCCATGCCGGGCGGCAGGAGGGCCGCGACGTCGCCCACCGCTTCGGCCACCGCCGGCTCGGGTGCGGTGAAGACCTGGCCCCGCCGGCCGGGGCTGCTCATCTCCATGATCACGGGCTCGTCCCAGACCGGGGCCTGGTAGCGCCGCAGCCGCGTCTCGTTGCCGCTCATCGCACTACCTCCTCGAGCGCTTCGGCAAGCCGGTCGATATCGCCCTGGTTGTGAATCTCAGTGGCGCAGTAAAGCGCCGACTGGCCGAGCTCCGGAAAGTCGGCCGAGAGGTCCTTGCCGCCGAAGATGCCGTGGCCCCGCAACGCCCGATTGATCTCGGCGACCGTTTTCCCGGTGCCGGAAAAGTCGACCACGAACTCCTTGAAGAAGCCCCTGGGCCATCTCACCGCCACGCCCGGCACCTGCGCCAGCCGCCCCGCCGCATAGTGCGCCCGGGCGATGATCAGCTCGCCCACCTCGCGGAAGCCCTCGGGCCCCATCAGGCCCATATAGACCGCGTTGGCGATGCCCCAGAGGTAAACCGAGTTGCCGGTCCAGTCCTTGCCCTTCTCGCGGCTGCCGTATGAGCTCTGGTGGAAGAGCGAGAGCGCGAAGCCGCGCTCGCCCGGCTGCACGGTCTCGGCGATGCTGGCGAAGAGGGTCGGATACTCCCGGGCGATCCGCTCCTCGTCGCGGCTGGCGATGAAGCCGCCGACCCCGCCACCGCAGTTCATCGGAATGCCGAGCGTCTGCAGCGTGCCGACGACGATGTCGGCGCCATAGGCACCGGGCGGGGCGACGATGCCGAGCGAGATCGGGTCGACCCCGACGACGACCATGGCCCCCTGTGCCCTGGCCTTCTCCGCGATCGCCGCCGCATTGGGCTCGATGCCGCCGAGATAGGCAGGGACCTCGAGATAGACCGCGGCGATCTCGTCCGAAAGCGCCGCATCGAGGGCAGCCATGTCGATGCCGCCCGTGCTCGTGTCCCAGGCGAGCTCGATGACCTCGATGTGGTGCGGCATCTCGACGGGCTCGGCCATGGTGCGGATGACGCCGAGCCGCTCGGGGTCGATGTTCCGCGGCACCAACACCCGGCGCCGCCCGGTCAGCCGCTCGGCCATCCGGATCGCGTGCCCGGCAGCGGCCCCCCAGCTGTAGACCGGCAGGCCGACGAGATCGCAGTCGACCAGCTCGCCGAGCTGGCTCGTGAACTCGAACCATGCCTGGTTGCGCCCGTGATCCGAGGCCGGCGAGCCGAAGACCGAGGTCAGAAGCTCGCGCCGCCGCACCACCTCCTCGCAGGCCGCCGGCACGTGATGCTGCCAGCAGCCGGCCCCGAGAAAGCTCAGGTTGGCCTCGCAGGTCTCGTTCTTCGCCAAGAGCCCGACCAGATGCCGCCGGAGCTCCGCCTCGGACTTCATGCCCTTCGCCAGCGCCAGCGGCCGCTTGATCCGGTGCGCCGCCGGAATCTGGGCGAACAGCTCCTCGATGCTGCCGGCACCGATGGCATCGAGCATCGCCTGCTTTATGCCGGCGACGGAATTGGCCATGTAGGGATGGGCTGTGGAAACCTGGTTCTCTGGCACGCAACCTCCGTAAGCCCGGCAGTTGGCGTGTCCCGGGCGCTGGGCGAACGTTTGTGCGTTTATCGACGATCAAAGGCGCCCACTCAAGGGCGAAGGCGCCAGCCAGGGAGGATGCCAGATGACCAACGAGGAGCTGCGCCAGCTCAATTCGAACCGCCGGATTCACCAGATCGCCTTCGTCACCCGCGATCTCGAACGCAGCATGCAGGCCTGGATCGACAATCTCGGCGTCGGCCCCTGGATGGTCCTCACCTTCACCGAGCGGTCGCTCACCTATCTGAAGGTCGAGGACCGGACCGTCACCGAGCCGTTCGAGTTCCTCCTGGCTCTCGCCTGGATGGGCGACACCCAGATCGAGCTGATCCAGCCCGTCCATGGCCCGACGATCTACGAGGACCACCTCCGCCGCAAGGGCGAGGGCCTGCACCACATCAAGGAGAAGATCGCCGACGCTGACATGGATCGAGTCGTCGCCGGCTACCGCGGGAAGGGCATCGGCGTCATGCAGACCGGCCTCTTCGAGGGCGACGTCCACTACTACCTGAACACCGAGCCCCGCCTCGACTTCATCCACGAGCTCGGCAACTGCCTGGATCTGAAGCTGCGGCCGGACCAGTACCGGGTCTATCCGCCGGAGTAGGAACGGCGAAGTTCGTTGCTGGCATTGCATGCAATCGTTATAGTCAGTGCCTGCAGATCTTCATGCGGCAGTGGTATCCATGACCAGCCTTACAATCCGCAGGCTCGACCCGAATGTGAAAGAACGACTGCGCGTGCGCGCGGCGCATCGCGGTCATTCGATGGAGGAAGAGGTCCGGCGCATCCTCGAACATGCCGTATCGAATGCAGAGGCAGCACCGCGCAATGCCTATGACGCGATCCGGCGCCATTTCGAGGGGCTTGGCGGCGTCGAGCTCGAGCTGCCGAGACGGCGACCCGGCCGGCCGCCGCCGACATTCGATTGATGCCCACCATCCGGCCGTACTACGTCCTCGACACCAACGTGCTCTCGGAAGTCATGAGGGAGACACCGGACGCAGCGGTCGTCGCCTGGCTCAGCCTCTGTCCGGTCGACACAATGCTAACGACAGCGATCTCGCAGGCGGAAATACTCTACGGCGTCCGCCGGCTGCCGGAGGGCTCGAGACGTAAGCGGCTCCTCGCGGCAGCAGTCGAGCTCTTCGATACGACCTTTGCCGGCCGCATCCTCGCCTTCGACGAGCAGGCGGCATCACACTATGCGGACATCCAGATCGCACGCGAACGTGCCGGGCGTCCCCTCAGCGGGGAGGACGGCATGATCGCGGCCATTGCCCGTGCTCACGGTGCGGGCGTGTTGACCCGCGACGAGCGTGGCTTTGTGGATTGCGGGGTCAAGGTGGTGAATCCGTGGCAGCCGGGAGCTTGAGCCGGATTACCTGAAATGACGTGGGCGACGCTCCGCCTCACCCCCGAACCCGCATCATTACCGTCGTCGCCGGCCCGATCCGCACCTTGATGAAGCCCTCGAGCATCGCATCGACCGCCGGATCGCCCGTGTCGACGAAGAGGCCGGCCGGACCCAGGGCGGCGAGCTTCGCCAGCGATGCCACGACCTGGATGTTGTCCCGCCCGACCCGGGCGATGACCGAGGGGGCGATCTGCTGGTTGCCGCGGCCGAAGAGGCAGCCGTGGCCGCCCATGACCGAGACGACGAGCGTCGCCGGCCGCTCCCCGACCAGCGCCTCCAGGGCTGCCGCATCCAGGTCGCGGCCGACCAGCTTTCTGTCCAGCACCGCATCGACGCCAAGCAGCGTGCCCTCGAGGCCGAGGGCTTCGAGCACCTGCTGCTTCGTCGTGCCCGGCCCCAGCAAGTAGAGCCGCCCCGGCGCCATTTCCGCCGCGATGGCCCGGCAGAGGCCCGCGAGCGCCGCCGCCTCGCCCGGCCCCTGCCCCGCCTTCGGGTTCTGCACGAGCCCCTCCAGCACCGGCACCATGGCGAAGCCGTAAAGCCGGGCGCCGAGCCGGCCGGCGCGCAGCGCTGCCTCGTCGATGTCCATGACCTCGCGTGCCACGAGCCGCACCCGCCGGTCACCGGCGAGAAAGGCCGCCGCCACCTCGCCCGCGTGGCGCGGACCCGTGGCGAAGACCGCCGACTGCATCTTCACGCCGGCCGGCACGCCGAGGATCGGCAGCGCGACGCCTACGGCCGCCAGCACGTCGCGCACCGTGCCGTCACCGCCGACGACGAGGAGCAGCGCCGCACCGGCATCACGGAGCGCTATGGCGGCGCGCCGGGTGTCGAGCCCGCTCGAGGGCTCCGCCGGCTCGCCGACCGCAAGCGCCGAGGGATCGCCCATATTCCCGCCGAAGGCGAGGACCTCGACCCCGCCCAGGCGCTCGCGAAGCGCTGCCAGCGCCCGGGCCGCCTTTTCGCCCGCCCGCGGCACCGCACCTTTCGCCAGGGCGGCCTCCTGCACGGCGGCCCCGTCCGACCCCTTGAGCGCCACCGACCCGCCGAGGCCGGCGACCGGATTGACGATCAGGCCCAGCCGCTTCGTTTCGGCCTTCACGTTGCGTGCCTCTGAGGACTAGTCTCCGCCGCCGCCAGAGCCGAGGAAGACGCCCGATGTCCACCGCCCCAGACCGCCCGGAACGCTACCGCCTCGCCCCGGATCTCGAGATCAGCCGCATCGTCACCGGGCTCTGGCAGGTGGCGGACATGGAACGCCAGGCCGGCGGGCCGCTCGATCCGGAGGCCGCTGCCGAAGCCCTCGCCGTCTACGCCGATAGCGGCTTCGACAGCTTCGACATGGCGGACCACTACGGCTCGGCCGAGCTGATCACCGGGCGCCTGCTCGCCGGCTACCACAAGGAGCACAAGCCCCGCGCCTTCACCAAATGGTGCCCCGAGCCCGGGCCGATGACGGCTGAAGTGGTAAGCACCGGCATCGCCGAGCGGCTCGAGCGCCTCGGCGTCGACCGGCTCGACCTTTTGCAGCTCCACTGGTGGCTCTACGAGCATCCGGCCTATCTCGACGCCATGGCCGAGCTCGCGCGGCTCCGCGAGGCGGGCCTGATCGGCGAGCTCGGCGTCACCAACTTCGATACCGAGCATCTGCGCATCCTCGTTGCCGAAGGCCACCCCGTCCGCACCAACCAGGTCAGCTTCTCGCTCCTCGACCGCCGCGCCGCCGGCCCGCTCACGGCCTTCTGCCTCGAGCACGGCATCCGGCTCCTCGCCTACGGCACGCTCGCCGGCGGCTTCATGGACGAGCGCTGGCTGGGTGCGCAGGAGCCGGCCAGCATCGCCGACTGGTCCCGGATGAAGTACCGCCGCTTCATCGAGGCGATCGGCGGCTGGGACGCCTTCCAGGGGATCCTCGCCGCCGCCGGTGCCATAGCGGAGAAGCACGGCGTCAGGATCGCCAACGTGGCGACCCGCTGGGTGCTCGACCAGCCGGCCGTGGCGGCGGTCATCGTCGGCGCCCGGCCGGGCGAGCGCGACCACCGGGAAGCCAATCTCAGGGCCTTCGCCTTCGCGCTCGACGCCGAGGACCACGCCCGCCTCGAGGCCGCCTTCGCCGCCAGCCGCCCGGCGCCCGGCGATTGCGGCGACGAGTACCGCCGCCCGCCCTTCCTCACCGCCTCCGGCGACCTCAGCCACCATCTGAACACCCTGCCACAGGTCTTTGCAGCTACACCCGACGGCGACCGCAGCCGGGTCTCGAGCGGCAGCGTCTGGGAGGAGGTCGCAGGTTACACAAGGGCAATCCGCGTCGGCGACCGCGTGCTGGTGAGCGGCACCACGGCGACGCACGGGTCCGACCACGTGGTCGGCAAGGACGACCCCGCCGCCCAGACCGCCTATGTCCTGGACAAGATCCAGGCGAGCCTCAGAGCAGTCGGCGCCGATCTCCGGGACGTCGTCCGCACCCGCGTCTTCGTCCGTGACATCGCCCAGTGGGAGCCCGTGGCCCGCACGCACGGCCGCTACTTCCGGGACCACCGCCCGGTCAACTCGCTGGTCGAGGCGAAGCTGGTCGGCGACTACCTGGTCGAGATCGAGGCGGAGGCGGTCGTCCGTCAAGCCTGAGCGGGCAGGCCGAGCAGCTTGCGCGCCTCGGCCACCGTCGCCGGGCGCCGGCCGTACTCGGGACAGAGCGCCACCACCTGCTCGACCAGGGCAGCGTTGGACGGGGCGAGCGTCGCCTTGTCGAGGCGGACATTGTCCTCGAGCCCGGTCCGGCAATGCCCGCCGAGCTCGAGCGACCAGCGCACCACCGTGATCTGGTCCTTGCCGATGCCCGCCCCCGTCCAGGTGGCGTCGGGGGCGAGCCGCCGCACCGTCCTCACGTAGAACTCGAAAACCTCGCGATCGACCGGCATGGCGTTCTTCACGCCCATGACGAACTGGACGTGCAGGGGCCCCTTGATCTGCCCCGCCTTCTCCATCTCGACCGCCTTGAAGAGCATCGAGAGGTCGAAGACCTCGATCTCCGGCTTCACGCCGTGCTCGAGCATCAGCCCCGCCAGCCAGTCGACGAGGTCGGGGCTGTTCTCGTAGATCCGGGTCGGGAAGTTGACCGAGCCGGTCGAGAGCGACGCCATGTCGGGCCTGAGCGGCAGCATCCCGCCCCGCTCCTCCCCACGCCCCGACCGACCGCCGGTCGAGAACTGCACGATCATGCCGGGGCAGTGCTTGCGCAGTCCCTCGAGCAACCTGCCGAACCGCTCCGGATCCGAGGTCGGCCTGCCCGCGTCGTCGCGCACGTGGCAATGCGCCAGCGTGGCCCCCGCCTCGAACGCCGCCTGGGTCGATTCGATCTGCTCCGCCACGCTGATCGGCACGGCAGGGTTGTTTGCCTTGGTCGGCAGCGAGCCGGTGATGGCGACGGTGATGATGCAGGGCTCGGCCATGCGGCAAACCTCGAAGGAAGTGTTCTACGGGGCAGAGGCGCGATCACACCCTTGCTAGGAAAACAAGTTGGCTGCACTCTGCTTGCGGACCAGCCAAGGCCCATGAACAACTCGTACCCCCCAGCGCCACGAACGGCAAGGAAGCGTGGCCAAGTGGTTGACGAAACCAGCGTTTAGGGCTGGCATACCGGCAATCCGCTTGTAGGTGCGAATCCCGCCGCTGCCGCCATTACATCGGCAAGACGAAAAAAGGCAACCTTCCGCTCCATGAAATGGAAGAAAAAAAGTCTCCGTGAACTTGCTGACATAATCTGCGGGAATGTCGATCACTTCCAGTATCGGCCGGGCAGCTACATCACTGAATTTTTCAGGGATTGCGACCTCGAATTTGTTCACGACGGCTCGACTCGTTGGGCGTGGGTAGCCGATCGGTTAGAGGAGGTACTGGCACACCCTCACCTCGGCCCCACCGTTCCGCCAGACGCATTCGTTCGAATCATTCGCGCCGTGCTCGATAAGGGTGAGGCGCAAGACGGCGATCCCGACAGGAGCAAAGCGCTTGCGGCGTTGAATGTTGTCTTGGCGCGCGAGGGCTGGGTAGCATTCTATGACGAGCGTGGCATCGGCCAGCTTCGCCACATTGCCACAAACACCGTTGCGCAGATGGTGAACCCGCATCGCCCGATGACACCTGCGGAATTGGATCGCAGAGACCAACTCACTGCCTACCTTGATAAGTGCTCCGAGGACGAACTGATAGAGGAAGTGCTACTGCCTCTGTTCCGTCAGCTAGGTTTTCACCGCATCACCGCAGCAGGCCACAAGGACAAGGCATTGGAGTACGGCAAGGATGTGTGGATGAAGTACACGCTGCCGACTCTCCACGTTCTTTACTTCGGCATACAGGCCAAGAAGGGCAAGCTAGATTCGGCCGGCGTCGGCAAGGACGGTTCCGCCAACGTCGCCGAGATTCACAATCAAGTGAACATGATGCTCGGGCACGAGATATTTGACCCCGAGCTCAATCGGCGCGTGCTGGTTGACCACGCTTTCATCGTTGCGGGCGGAGAGGTCACCAAGCAGGCGCGCAATTGGATTGGCAACAAGCTGGACGCCCCCAAACGGTCTCAGATCATGTTCATGGACCGAGACGATATTCTCAACCTGTTCATCGTGACGAACCTGCCGCTTCCGAAGGGCGCGCTTCCTCCGGAAGAGGCAGTAGATCCTCTTGACGACGATATACCGTTCTGATCCCCTGATGCTCGTATTGTGCTTGAGACCATGCGGCCAAACCTCCCTGCCCGCTCGCAGCCAAAGAACTTAACAGTCGTGAAATAACCTCGAT
>CAZGUW010000169.1:0-10464 GCA_964528705.1 uncultured Geminicoccaceae bacterium | reverse complement strand
GCCGCATTGTCCGGAAATAGCCCACGCGCTTGTCCTCGTCGCTCACCGCCCCGCCGATGGAGCTGCAGCGCGTCGGCTTCTCTCAGATGACCGGCATCGCGCCGATCTACACGATCAAGACACGTTCGAGGACGCTGCGCTGCACCGGCAATCATCGGGTCCTGGTGCGGCGGAAGTTCGCCGCACCACGGGCCGGTATCGGAGGCCACCGTGCCGTCGAGTGGCGGAACGTCTGGGTGCATGCGGCGGAGATCACCGACCAGGACTACCTCGTCGCGCCGCTCGAGTTCGGGGGCGATGCCGAAGAGGCTCCGAACGGTCGGCGCCTGACCGCGGCGTTCATGGAGTTCTGCGGACTCTACACTTCCGACGGCAGCATGAGCGACGCTCACATCTCGATCGCCCGAGACGGCGCCGCTTCGTACATGGCGCACTATCGGCAGTGCATGCTGCGCGAGTTTCATGCCGCGCGAAAGGGCGGGCACAAGGCCTGGGACGAGCGTGAGCCGGTCTCGGTCGTTCTTCGCGAGGGGCAGAGGGATACCCGTTTCAGCTCGAAGGGCGCTGTGCAGGAGCTCCGGGATCTCGGATTCTCCGGTACCGCGCACACCAAACGTGTTCCGGCCTGGGTCTTCGGCCTCAGTCGTCGGCTGCAGCTGGCGTTCTTGCGGGGCATGGTCGACGGCGATGGCTACGTCAACGAGGACGGCTGGATAACCTGGTCCTCGTGCAGCGAGGACCTGCTCGAGGATATCCGCCAGCTCTTGATGATGACGGGCATCCCGTGCGGCCGTGTCATGCGCTATGCGCAGACGGGCGGTGCGGTGATCAACGGGCGGGAGGTGGATCGCGGTCCGATCTTCCAGCTCTGGAGCTGCAGCAAAGAGCATAACCGTCTGATCGGCACTCACGATGAGCGCTATCGTGACAGGCTCGCCGGCGACGTGACGACCCGTGCCAGCTGCTGGTCGCCCGACTTCATGGGACGTGGCCCAAAAGGAAGCCGGCCCGGCGAAGCGTTCGACTTGCCGGGACGGCTGATGAAGGTGCTGTCGATAGACGTCAGCCGCGTCTGCCAGCCGGTCTACGACCTCGGGGTCGAGGGAACCCATTCATTCATCGCTGATGGCGTCATCGTCCACAACTCGTGGGGCAGTGGCATCGAGCAGCTGATGATCGGCTTCATCCGGTTCACCATGGTGCCCTGGGTCATGATCTGGGAGCAGGAGATCGCCCGCAAGCTCCTGACCGAGGCCGAGCGCAAGGCCGGCTTCTACGTCAAGTTCAACACGAATGCGCTGCTCCGCGGCGACATGGCGGCGCGCCAGGCATTCTATGCCGGCGGCATCCAGAACGGCTGGCTGATGCCGAACGAGGTTCGGGAGAAAGAGGACATGGAGCCGCTGCCCGGGCTGGATCGACCGGCACCGTCGCCGCGCACGCCGCCGCCTGGGACCGATGAGGACATGCCCGATGAATCTGCAGCTTGATCTTCCGGCCGTGGTGGCCTTGCTCGGCCCGGGCCCGCAACCGATCTGGGGCGACTGGCTGCGCGGGTTGCCGCTGGACGGATCCGGGATGTCGGCGGCGGAGGCGGCGCGGCTGGCGCCGCAGACCGAGCGGGCGATCGCCCGCCGGCCGGGGGCCGTCGCCGTCATTCCGATTCGCGGCGTGATCACCGCACGGCCGAGCTTCTTCGAGCTGTACGGCCTCGCCACCTCGGTCGCGACCATTGCCGGCCGCCTCCGCGAGGCGCTCGCCGCTGCCGAGGTCAAGGCCGTGGTGCTCGACATCGACAGCCCGGGCGGCGGCACGGCGGGCGTCGGCGAGCTCGCTGAGGAGATCCGGGCGGCGCGCGAGACGAAGCCGATCATCGCCCATGCGAACCACCTGGCGGCCTCGGCAGCCTACTGGATCGGTGCTGCGGCCAACCAGCTCGAGGCAGCGCCGTCGGCGCTGGTCGGCTCGGTCGGTGTCTACATCCTGCACATCGATCAGTCCGGCATGCTCGAGCAGCTGGGGATCAAGCCGACCTTCGTCTCTGCCGGCCGGCACAAGGTCGACGGCAACCCGTTCGAGCCGCTCGGCGAGGATGCCCGGGCGGACATGCAGGCGATGGTCGACGAGGTCTATGGCCAGTTCGTCGACGCGGTCGCCGCCGGCCGGGGCGTCAGCGCTGCCGAGGTGCGCGCCGACTACGGTCAGGGCCGGGTGCTGACGGCATCGCAGGCCAGGAAGGCCGGGATGATCGATGTCATCCGGCCGATCGAGCAGACGCTGGCGGCGTTCGGCGCCGGTGAACCTGCGCCGGAACGGCGGCGAAGCCTCTCGGCGGCGATGGCCGCCCGGCGGCTGCGGCTCGCCACACTCTAGCTTTCGACACCACGCCTGGCGTGGACCGCACCGGCAGCGATTGGCGTTGCCGGGCGATAACGCTCGCGAAGGGGAAATCATGAGCGTCCTGGAACAGCTCTATGCCAGGCGGAACGAACTGGCGACCACCATGCGCGCCCTGGTCGACAAGGCGAACGCGGAGGATCGGGATCTCGACGAAGCGGAAGCCGAGACCTTCGCCGACGCCGAGGCCGAGGTCGGCAAGCTGACGGCGCGGATCGAGCGCCTCGAGCGGGTCGATGCGCTCGACGCCTCGCTCGACGGCGCCCGGCCGGCGGTGGCGCGCGGGCAGGGGGCGATTCCCCGGGCCGGCGGCCCGGAGGCCGCGCGCGAGTTCGAGAGCCTGGGCGAGTTCGTGCATGCCGTCCGGTTCCGCCAGAACGACCAGCGCCTGGCCAGCCTCTTCAACGAGGGCGTCGGTCAGACGCCGGACCCGCGTGGCGAGCAGCGGATGGATACCGGGTCGAGCGGCGGGTTCATGGTCCCGGCGCAGTTCCGCGCCGAGCTCCTGCGGGTCGACCCGGCGGCGGCAATCGTCCGCCCGCGGGCGCGGGTCATCCCGGCCGGCTCGCCGCCGGATGCCGCGATCACCTTCCCGGCGCTCGACCAGACGGGCGCGGCGCCCGGGCACATGTATGGCGGCGTCGAGGTCGCCTGGATCTCGGAGGGTGCCCAGAAGCCGGACACCGACGCGGACTTCCGCGAGATCACGCTGGAGCCGCACGAGGTGGCCGCCAACCTGACGGTGACCGACAAGCTCCTGCGGAACTGGATGGCCGCCGACGCGCTGCTCAGCGGCCTGCTGCGCGACGCCATCGTGGCCGCGGAGGACCGGGCCTTCATCCAGGGCGACGGCGTCGGCAAGCCGATGGGCTTCGTCAACTCGCCGGCGCGGCAGCTCGAGACGCGGACGGGCTCCGGCGCCATCGTCTTCGCTGACATCAAGAACATGTACTCGCGGCTGCTGCGCCGCGGGGCCATGCCGGTCTGGGTCGCCGGCAACTCGGTGCGCGGCCAGCTCACCAGCCTGCGGAACAAGGAATCGACCGCCGGCGACGATGCGCTGGTCTGGCAGCCGAGCCTGCGCGAAGGCGAGCCCGATCGGCTGATGGGCTATCCGATCGTCTGGTCGGAGCGCAGCCCGACCCTCGGCTCGCCCGGCGACCTCGCCCTGGTCGACCTCTCCATGTACCTGGTGAAGGACGGCTCCGGGCCCTTCATCGCGGCGAGCGAGCATGTCCTCTTCAAGCAGAACAAGACCGTCATCAAGGCGTTCTGGAACGTCGACGGGCGGCCCTGGCTGACGGCGCCGTTCAAGGGCGAGGACGGCTTCGTGCAGTCGCCCTTCGTGGTTCTCAACACGCCCTGATCGGGCAGGGTCCGTAACGACCGCCGGCGGGGCCGCTCACCGGCCCCGTCGCGGCAATCTCTGGGAAACAGGTCATGCAGAGCAGCATCTATCCCTCGGAAATGGTCAAGGTCGCCGGCGTCATCGCGCCGGCCACCGTCAACTCGACGCCATCCGTGTCCGGGGCTGTCGACATGCGCAAGTTTCGCCGCGTGACGGCCATCCTCTCCATCGGCAATGTCGCGGCCGAGACGGTGGACTTCCGGCTCGAGGCGGACACCGTCAACACCTTCAACGACAGCGTGGCGACCGTGGTCGCTGCGACCCAGCTCGCAGCGCACGCGAGCAACAACGACAACACGCACATCATCCTCGAGTGCAAGGCCGAGGACCTGGCCGAGGGCGACATCTTCCTGCGCGCCCGGGCGGTGACCGGCGACACGTCGGGCGGGCCGATGTCGTGCGTCATCCTCGGGTTGCCGCACTATTCGAACGAGGCCCAGCTCGCCGCCGTGGTCGAGGTGGCGCGGGCGTGATGCCGGCGTACAAGGTCATCGCGACCTTCTACGACCCGGCGACCGGCGGGTATGTCAGGCCGGGCGGGGCAATCCCCGCGCAAATGCTCGACATGCCCGCCGAGCTCGCCCGCCTGGAAGAGGCGGGCTGCATCGCGCCGGCGCCGGCCGGTGACACGCCTGCCCTGGCCAGGCCGGCGGCCAGGTCGCGGCCGGTCAGGGGGCGCAAGGCGCGCTGATGCAGCCGGACATGGTCCGCACGGTCGCCCCGGCCGCGCCGCTGGTGACGCTCGACCAGGCGCGGGCGCATCTGCGGGTCGACCGGACCGGCGGCGACGCAGCCGAGACGGACGACGACGCGCTCATCACGAGCATCGTCGCCGCAGCCACGGCCGAGATCGACGGCTGGGACGGCTGGCTCGGCCGTGCGCTGCTGACCCAGACCTGGCGGATGCGGCTGACCTGCTGGCCGGCCAGCGGCCGCGTCGTGCTGCCGCTGCCGCCGTTCCAGGAGATTGCCGATTTCCGGATTGTCGACCCTGCCGGCGACGAAGTCGTGCTGGTCGCCGGTACCGACTATGCTGTGCACGGCACCGACCCGGCCTGGGTGGAGCCGGCGGCGGGCAAGTGCTGGCCGGCGATCAACGCGCGCGGCCTGCCGGTGTCGATCACCTTCACCTGCGGCTATGGCACCGCGGCGGACGTGCCGGCGCCGATCGCGACCTATGTCCGGATGCGGCTCGGCCAGTTCTACGAGCAGCGCGAGGCCATCGTGGTCGGCGCTTCCGTCGCCGAGCTGCCCTTCGTGCGGCACATGATCGACGGCTACCGGTTCCGGGGCGCCCTTCCATGACGGCCCGGGCCATGAGGATCGGGCCGTGAGGGCGGGCAGGCTCGACCGGCGGCTGACCATCCAGCGCTGGGTGGCGAGCGGGCAGGATACCCACGGGCAGGAGACGGGCGCCTGGCAGACCCAGCGCACCGTCTGGGCCGAGCGGCGCTTCATGGGTGGCGCCGAGCGGCTGACCATCGCCCAGACGGTGGCCGGCCAGACGGAAATCTTCCGGGTGCGCGGGCGCGTCGACGTGACGCCGGCCGACCGGGTGGTGATGGACGGCGTCGCCTTCGACGTGCAGTCGGTGGCCGAGCTCGGCCGCGGTGCCGGCCTCGAGATCACGGCCACCGCACCCGCCGAGGCCTTCGCCGGGCAGCGGCAGGGGGCCTGATGCGAGGTGGTGTGACCTTCCGTCTCGCCGGCCTCGAGGAATTCGACAAGGCGCTGGCCGAGCTGCCGAAGGCGGTGGGCAAGCAGGTGCTGCGGCGTGCCGCCACCAAGACGCTGACGCCCGTTCGGGACACGGCGCGGCAGATGGCGCCGCGCTCCGGCGAGGTCCGCGGCAAGGGCGAGCAGCTGGTGCAGACGATCCACATCCGGGCCCGGCTGAAGCGATCGCAGACGCGGGCCAGAGTCCGGGCGGGCGATGTCGAGACCTTCGTCGGCTCGACGGCGCCGCACGCGCATCTCGTCGAGTTCGGCACCGGCCCGCGCTGGCAGGAGACGACGGGTCGGTTCACCGGCCAGGTGTCGCCGCTGCCCTTCATGCGGCCGGCCTGGGACCAGCACCGCGGGCGGATGCTGACGGACCTGCCGAAGCTCCTCTGGGAAGAGGTCTACAAGGCAGCCCGGCGGGTCCGGCGGCAGTCCGAGCGGCTGGTCGGCCGGCTGAAGGCGCGGCGGGGCGGATGATCCTGGCGTCGATCCGGGCGGCCCTGCTGGCGGATTCGGCAGTGCTCGCCGCCTGCGGGACGCGCATCTATCCGGCCCGCCTGCCGCAGGTCGGCACGCTACCGGCGGCCGTCATGCACCTGATCAGCGGGGTGAGCGACCAGGCGACAACCGGGCCCACGGGGCCGGTCGAGCGGCGGGTGCAGATCGACTGCTGGGGCGAGCGCTACGGCGACGCGGCGGATCTCGCGACGCTGGTGCGCCGCCGGCTGGACGGGCTCAGGGGCACGTTCGCCGGCGAGACGTTCGGCCGCTGCCGGTGCGTGCACGAAGGCGATCTCGGCGGCTCACCGCCGGTCACGACGGACGAGGGGCCGGGGCTGGCGATCGCCGGCCGCCGGCTGGATTTCATGCTCTGGCATCTGGAGTAAGGCGACATGGTGGAATCGAAGGCGCTCACCTGGCAGGGGACCGACGTCTACGTCCAGGCCGCTGCCAACGTCACGGGCTCGTTCGCGCTCGTGGCGGTGTCGGGCGAGACCCCGGCGAAGATCACCCGGGCGACGGGCAGCTTCGTCGATGACGGGCTGGTGGTCGGCGACCTGATCAAGACGTCGAACGCGACCTATCCGGACCCCTACATCATCTCGGCGGTGTCGGCGCTCGAGCTGCAGCTCGTCGAGCCCTATGACGCGCTCGGCGACGTCTCGGCTGCGACCATCACCCTCTATCCCTTCATCCCGCTCGGCGAGATCAAGGGGACGTCGGGCCTCGGCGGCGGCTCGGCCGCGGTGATCGACGCGACGCACAACCGGTCGAGCGCGATCGAGAAGCGCAAGGGCCTGCCGGACTCCGGGCAGATGAACGTCCCGGCGAACCTCCTGCTCGCCGATCGCGGGCAGCAGCGCATCGCCGAGCTCTGGGCCTCGCCGAACCCGGCCGATTTCATCCTGGTCTATGCGCCGGACGAGGCCAACGCCGGCTTCCGGAGCCGTGAGGAGTTCTCGGCGCTGGTCATGAGTCAGCCGAAGGAAGGTGAGGTGAACGGGCTCTGGTCGATCTCGACGGCGCTCGAGCTCACCGGGTCGATCACCACCGTCCGGCCGCCGGCCTCCTGATGGCGCCCGGCAACGCCCTGACCGGCGAGGCGGTCCTCGCGCTGCGCGACGGCCGCCGGTTGACGGTTCAGCTGACCATGCGGGAGATGCTCGCCCTGCAGACCGAGCTCGGCGACGACTATGCCGAGCAGATCCAGCAGGCTCTGCGGACCAACGGCATCAAGGTGCTCGCCACCGTGCTCGAGGCCGGTTTGCGCAAGCATCACCCGGAGATCGACCGCGAGGCGGTACTCGATCTCGACGTCGACTGGATGAGCGTTCAGGAGGCGATCCTCGTCGCCCAGCGGCGCTTCTTCATGGGCGACCGCGAGCTGCCGAAGGCGCTGGCCGAAGGTGCTGATGCGACCGACGGCGGGGAGCCGGGCGCGGACCCTTTGGCACGGGCGGCGACCCGCTCCTGATGGCGCTGCAGATCGCGCACCGGATCGGCATAGCGCCGCACGATGCCCTCGACATGACGCTGCACCACATCCGCATCCTGGTCGACGCGGACGCGGAGGAGAAGCGTGAGGACCGTCGCCGCGGCCTCGAGCGGGCCTGGTTCGGTGCCGTTCTCGACCGGCAGAAGAAGCTGGCGCCGCTCGAGGAGGTTCTGGGCTGGGCGGGGCCGCGGCCCGCCGCCGTGGAGCGGGCGAAGGAACGGCGGGAAGCCGGCGAGAAGCGGGCGATGGAGCGGCGCATGCTGGACCGCTGGAGCCGGTCCGCAACGCAGCGGGTCAGTGGCCCGAGCTCCTGAAGGCGATGATGACGATGAGAGTCAACCCGCCCCAGACCGCTACCGAAGTCCAGCGCGAAATCCACCAGTTCAGCGTCGGCTGGCCGCAGCGCGGGCACTTGTCGGCCGCCCAGCCGAGGGGGCCGTGGCAGCTTCGGCATTCCTTCATGATCCAACCTCCATCGCCGGGACCTGCCCGTGGCTGAGCCGATTGGCGCGCTGCGCGGCGAGCTTTCGCTGTCGGCGGCGCAGTTCGAGCAGGATATCAAAGCAGCCCGCTCGGCGCTACGCCGGGAAGCCGCCGGCATGGAAACGGCCATGGGGTCGTTTCAGGCGAAGACCGACGCGACGATCAGGACGCTCGGCAATCTCTCGCTCGCCGCCGCGGCCGGGGTCGGCGTGCTCGCCGTCATGGCGGGCAATGCGATCGCCGCCGCCGACGGCATCGCCAAGATGGCGGACTCCGCCGGGGTCGGGGTCGAGTTCCTGCAGGAGCTGCGGTTCGCCGCCGGCCGCTCGGGCATCGGGGTGGAAGAGCTCGACAAGGCGATGCTCAAGCTCTCGCGGACCATCGGCGACGCGGTGCGCGGCACGACGGCCGAAGCCAGCCGCCCGTTCGAGGAACTCGGCGTGGCGCTGACCGACGCTTCCGGGGCGACGCGGTCCACCGAAGCCGTCTTCAACGACCTGGCCGCCGCCTTCGAGCGGATCGAGGATCCCGCGCGACGGGCCTCGCTGGCGCAGGAGCTGTTCGGCCGCTCGGGGGCGCGCATGACCGTTCTCCTGCGCGAGGGGGCCGACGGCATCAACGAGCTCAGGGCTGCGGCGCAGCGGCTCGGTGTGGTCCTCGACGCGGACATGGTGCGCCGGGCGGAGGTGGCGAACGACGCGCTCGACGACATGAAGATGGTGATGCAGGTGCAGGCGCAGGTGATGGCCCTGCAGCTCATGCCGGTGATGCAGCGTTTCGCCGAGATGATGACCTCGCCGCAGCTGCTCGGCAGCATCCAGGCCGTCGGCGAGACCTTCGCCTGGCTGGTCGAGCAGGCGCTGACCTATCACCGCGAGATCATGGCCGTCGTCGCCGGGCTGCAGGTGGCCCGCCTCATGCCCGGCCCGCTCGGCCTCGCCGCCGGCGCCATCGCCGGGGTCACCGCCTACCAGGCGCTGCGGCCCGAGATCGAGGCCATCCGCCGGTCGTTGCTGACCCGCGAGGAGATGGAGAACCTCGCCCAAGAAGAGCGGATGATCGCGCTCCGCGAAGGCCTCGAGGCCGGGATCATCACCGAGCAGGAGTTCGCCGAGCTGCGGCTCGAGACCGAGCTCGACACCATGGACCGTATGGCCGAGCTGCGCCAGCAGCAGCTCGACGCCGAGCGGGCGCATGTCGAGGAGCGCATCAGGCTCGAGGAACACTGGGCCGACCAGGTGAAGGCCTCGCAGATGTCGGTGGCCAACAACTTCGTCGGCTTCCTGCGGGTCATGGGGCAGAAGTCCAAGGTCGCGGCCCTCGCCGCCGTGGCCCTCAACGCCGGGTTGATGGCCGCCCAGGCGTGGCAGAACACGCTGGCCGCCGAGATGCGCGCGCTCGCCGAGCTCGGCCCGATCGCCGGCCCGCCGGTTGCCGCGCAGATCCACGCCTGGGGCCTCGCCAATGTCGGTCTCATCCTCGCCACGGGCCTCGCCCAGGGTTTCGCCGGTGGCGGCGCGGCCGGTGGTGCGGGCGGTGGTGGCGGGGCGGCAGCCGCGGCCAGCACGATCGACGGCGGCACGGCGACAGCGGCGCCCAGGGGCGGCATCGCCTACATCACCCTGCCGGAACGGCGCAGCCGGTTCACCGACGAAGAGGTCATGGAGCTGCTCGACGGCATCAACGAGCTGGTCCGCGACGGCTTCGTGATCGAGGAAATCCGGACGCGGTGAGCCTCTATCTCTCCGATGAAATCCTCCTGCCGGATCTCGGCGCCCCGCCCGGCGGGGCGGACGTACACGGCGATCCGAGGCTTCGGCGCATATGCGTCGACGACGGTTTCCGGTTCGCCACCATCACGGCCTCGTCGACGCTGGCCGGCCACCCGGCCGCCAATGTCGCCGACGGGCTGACCTATGACTTCTGGCGCCCGGCTGCCGGCGGCGTGCAATGGGTGCAGGCGCAGTTCCTGGCCACACGCACGCTCAACTACATGGCGGTCGCGGCCCATGACCTGCACAAGCGATCCGGCACGGCGACGGCGCAGGTGCTGGACGGGGTCTCCTGGGTCGACGCCGCCGACCCTTTCACGCCGACCGAGCCCGGCCCGTTCGTGATCCCGTTCGACGACTGGGTGACGACGAGTGCTGCACGGCTCAAGATCGATGCCGCGACGGCACCCTATGTCGGGGTCGTCTATTGCGGGCGCATGGTGGCGCCGCCGCACGGGGGTGTCGGCGACGGCATGGTCCCCTTCCGGCACTCGCGGGTGACGACGCGCGAGGGCATCTGGAGCGATGCCGGGGCGTCGATCGGGCAGCTCACCCGCCGGCTCGGCGCAGAGGTGCGGATCGAGCTGCCGAACATCGCGGCGACCTGGTTCGACACCGAGTGGCTGCCACTGCTCCGGCTGCTGGAGCGCTATCCCTTCTTCGTCGTCCAGAACCTCCTCGACTGG
>CAZGUW010000168.1:0-10466 GCA_964528705.1 uncultured Geminicoccaceae bacterium | reverse complement strand
CCCCTTCTCGTCGTCGACGGTGTAGACGACGACGGTGCCATCGAGCTCGCAATTGACGTACGCCACCCGGAGCGACGGATGGAAATTGATGCCGCGCGGCCCGGAACCCGGGGGCAGCACCAGTTCACCATGCGGCGACAACCGCCCCGTAGCCGTGTCCAGCATGTACTGGCAGACCTTGTCGATCCCCAGATCCATCACGTAGACGAGGTCCGTCTTCGGATCACCGTGGATACCGTGGGGATGCGGCGAGGCCTGACGCAGCTTGTGCGGGCCCGCACCGGTGTGCTCCGGACACGCGGTGACGTCGCCGAGCATGCCGGTATCGGGATCGAACGGCAGCACCGAGATGCCGCCTTCCCAATACCTCGTCAAAAGCAGAAAACGCCCGGTCCGGTCGAAGGTCGCGCAGGTATTGCCATGACCGCCGCTCGCCCGGGTACAGATCTTCTCGAGCCCGCCATCGGGCTGAACCTTGTACGATGTGACGAATCCCACGCCGGCCGGCACGCCCGTGTGGTGGGAAAGATCATGCACGGCGACGAGAAAGCGCCGGTTGGGGTGAACCTCCAGCCAGGTCGGCGAATCCTGCCTTGTCAGCTTCCCGGTCGGGGCGAGCGAGCCGTCCGCACTATTGAACGAAAAGGATAGAATGCCCTCTCCGGGCTGCTTCGAGCCGACCCAGCCGAGCTGCCCCGGCTCATATCCCGTATAGCAGCCAACGAAGGCGTGGATCTCGGACATTTGCTTCTCCCCTTTCCTGCTTCCGGCTTACCAGAATCCGATCGGCGCAGCAGGCGCAAAACAATGACGAACGGGGCGGCGATCAGAACGCCCTGAGCGATCGGCCGGTCGAGGGTGCAGCCGAAGAGCTGAAGAGATCAGGACACTTCAGCCGCCACGAACCCTCACCACTTCGTCGCCTGCGACCAGGTCAGCTCGCAGTCGACATAGTCGTCCGTGTCCCGGTTCTCGCGGAGGTCCCGGATGGTCTCGATATCCGGAACGGGAATGGAATCGCCATCGCTATCGCGGCGAAGGACAAAGGCCGTGTCGCTGCCATCGCCGCCGCGCACGGAATCGACGTAGAAAATACCCGTTTCCTGGAAGATGCAGTTGCCGGCGTAGAGCGTGTCGTCCTGCGGCCCGCCGCTCAGGATGTCCTGGCCCTCGCCGCCGCAGATCGCGTCAAAGCCCGGCCCGCCTTCGAGGGTCTCGTCGTTGTCGTCGCCGCCGCAGATCAGGTCGTCATTGTCCGCCACCTTGTAGTGCCGGTCCTTGAACCGGTAGGCGATGGTGCCGTCCTCGGCGAGCACGAAGTCGAGATTGGCCCAGTGGACCGCCTTTCCCGGGTCCTTCAGGTCCCCCCAGATCTGGTCCGCGTCGCTGCCGCCGAAGAGGCTGTCATTGCCCGAGCCGCCCTCGAGCCTGTCCTGCCCGTCATCGCCCCAGACGAGGTCGTCCTCGGAATCGCCCCAGAGGGTGTCGCGCCCGGTATTGCCGCGGATCCGGTCGTGCCCGTGGCCGCCCTCGATCTGGTCGTCGCCCATGCCACCCTCGATGATGTCGCCGCCCCAGCCGCCGATGATCTCGTCGTCGCCGCGGCCGCCCTCGATCCTGTCGCTGAAGGCGTTGTCCGTCGCGAGGGTCAGGTAGGCCTCGATGAGCACCGAGGGCGGCGAGAGCTCCGCCGGCTTGCGGATCGCCTTGAGCACGTCGACCGGGGACTCGCTGAGGAACTTGTCGCCCCAGATCCGGTCGTTGCCCGCCCCGCCATCGATCGTGTCGGGTCCGATGCCCCCGTAGATGCGGTCGTCGCCGCGATTGCCCCGGATATGGTCGCCATGGCGCCGCGCCGCCCGGGCGATGCGCGCGTCCCGGGCGGCAGGCGATTCGCCCGCGTCCGTGTTCAGCTCCTGGTACTGGTAGGCAACGCCCTCCTCCTCGCCGTAGATCACGTCGTCGCCGCGCCCGCCCTCGATCGTGTCGGCACCGTTGCCGCCGCAGATCGTGTCGTTGCCGCCGCGCCCGTCGATCGTGTCGTCGCCGTCGCCGCCGTGGATGACGTCGTCGCCGTTCGTGCCGGTGATCACGTCGTTGTCCGAGCTGCCCGCGTGGCCGGGCGTCGTCGGCTTGCCGTCGCAGGTCAGCACCTGCGCCGATGCCGAACCACCCGTGGCGAGCCATGCCATGACGGCCGCCGTCGCCAGCGCCGCGTTCGCCGTTCCTGCCTTCTTCATTGCCGCCTCGCTCCCAGCATCCGCTGCCAACCGCGCAACCCTACACACGCCCGGGCGAAACGGGCAACGGCGTGCGCGAGGTAGCCCCCTCTTGCCACGCCCGGCAATTGAGACGACCCTGCCGTGACGGCCGGCAGGAGCCCGGCCCGGGAGGAAACGCCGGCCAGGGAGCGAACGGATGAGCACGACGGGCAGCGCCAATCTCGTCAAGATCGGCCTCAATAACGCCGCCAAGTTCCCCAACGACGTCCTGGTCATCAATCTCGGCACGGGCCAGCTCGGGGATGCGGACGGCTTCGATATCGATCTGGCCCTCAAGGCTGACCAGAGTCTGCCCGGCACGGTCACGACCTATATCCAGCCGAACGTCGAAACTGCCGACCAGATACGCTTCGGCGTCAACGGCACGCTGGCGGCCAGCGCGGGCAACGATTCCGTAACCTTCCTCGGGCCGAGCCAGTTCGAGAACCCCTTTGCGGTGACCATGCCTGTTGCGACCGGCGGCCCCGGCGACGACAGCCTGACGGTCACCACGGAGGCGGCGTCGCGCTTCGTCCAGCCCACCGCCTATGGCGGCAGCGGCGACGACACGCTCACCGGCGGCCAGGAGAACGACACGCTGCGCGGCGATCACCGGGACGACGGCTCGATCTCGCCAGCCGGCATCCTGACGCTCGACGTGCCCGCCGCCACCGAGGGCAACGACCAGCTCTTCGGGATGGACGGCGATGACAAGCTGTTCGGCGATGGCGGCGACGATCGCCTGTTCGGCCAGCGAGGCAGCGACACGCTCCATGGCGACTGGGGCAGCGACTTCCTCCTCTATGGCGAAGGGGGCAACGACTTCCTCGACGGCGGGCCGCGGGGCGAGGGCTATCTCGATGTCCTGACGGGCGGCGACGGGGCGGACGCGTTCATCCTGAACTACAGCCAGGACACCACGGACGGTTCCTCGTTCTGGGGCGAGTATTCCAAATCCGTCCTCGGCGAAGAGGGGCTGGACGAGGTGCAGGCGATCTTCGAGGCGGGCGGCAGCGCGCTCGAGGAGGCGATCGGCAGCCTGGCCAGCGGGCTTTTTCTCGGCGGGGTGGGCACGGCGGTCGGCACGCTGCTCGAGTCCTTCATCGACGAGCTCCTGAAGACCCCGAGCCCGAAGTCCAAGGAGGATGTTCTCGTCATCACCGACTTCAATCCGGCCGAGGACGTGCTCTTCCTGCCGATCGAATCGGGGCTCACGCTCGAGAGCAATCCGAGCTTCCTCGATAGCTCACCGGTGTCGGGGCTCTCGGGCTACGCCATCACCTACACGAAGGGGACGAGCCAGGAGATCTTCGCGGAGGTCTTCCTCGATCAGGCCTATCTGAAGTCGCTGGGCATCAGTTCCACACAATCCGCAGCTGCCGAAACGGCGCTGCAGAACGTGATCGATACCAGCGTCACGATAACGTCGAGCGGCATCCAGAACATGGCGTCGATCTCGAGCCTCGCCGAAAACAAGGCGCTGGAGGCGAGCACGGCTGCCGGTACCGATGTGCAGGTGTTCGGCGCGTTCGGCCCCATGTCGATCGTCTATCCGGCCGGAACGCCGGAGATAACAGCGGCCGGCACGGTCTACGGCGACATCATCACGGTCAATGAACGTGTCGTCCTGCCACAACACTTCGCGCCGACGAATCCCTTCTCACCGACAGACGGCACGACGATCGTGGGATTCGCCGGCAACGACGTGCTGTACGGCAGTGCCGGACCGGACCTGATCCAGGGCGGGGACGGCGACGACGCCATCTACGGCTTCTTCCCGGCAGAGCAGGATTCCCTGTCCGACGCTGACGACCTGATCGGCGGCGCCGGCGACGACCTCATCGTCACCGGCATGAGCCTCGCCGAGATCGACGGCGGCGACGGCACCGACACGCTCTCCTTCCAGTACTCGACCCTGCCGGTCACCGTCGACCTTAAGGCGGGCAGCGCCTTCGACGGCATCGGCACAGCGGCCAAGCCCAACTACACCATCGCCAGGATCGAGAACGTAACCGGCACAGGCCAGGACGACACGATCGCCGGCGACCCCAACGACAACGTCATCGACGGCGCCGGCGGCAGCGATCACCTGGATGGTCGCGGCGGCACAGACCTGCTGAGCTTCGCCTCGATCGCGGGGCCCGTCAGTGTCGATCTCGGCAGCAATGTCGCGACAGTTGCCGGCAAGACCTCCTCGGTCGTCAATTTCGAGAACATCCTGGGCACGACCGCGGCCGACAAGCTCGTCGGCGATGCCAACGCCAACGTCATCAACGGCAATGGCGGCGCCGACACGCTCGATGGTGGTGGCGGCACGGACACGGTCTCGCTCGCCGGCCTGACGACCTTCCAGTCGGAGACGATCACCATCGACCTTCGCAACCAGAAGGTCTCCGGCCCGGGCACCGATGGCGTCACTATCGCCGGTTTCGAAGCGGCAATCGGCGGCGCGAAGGCCAGCAACACGTTCTACGGCTTCACCGATGCGGCCGTCCAAAGCGAGCTCGTCGGCGCGCAGGTCACGTCCGTTTCGAAGAACGAAGGCAATGACATCATCACCACGACCTTCGAGGACATCTTCCATCCCAACGCCGCCGCCGAAACCCTCCGGAGCAACGCCGAGCTTTTGGGTGTCATCTATACGGACTCGCCCGCAGCCGTCTCGATCGATCTGACGCAGCCGGGGCCGCACAGCGGCGGCTGGGCCGAAGGCGACGTCTTCGATTTCACCTTCCCCGAATACACGATCGAGGGCTCCGCTTTCGCGGATCGACTGGCCGGCAATGGCGACAAGCTGCTGTATGGCGGCGATGGCGGCGACCTGCTGTCCGGCTCGAATAACGACGCGCTCTACGGCCAGCAGGGCGACGACACGCTCACGGGCAAGGGAGGCGCAACGCTCACTGGCGGCCCTGGTGCCGATATCTTCGAGGTCGGCACCGGCAGCAACACCGCCATGGATTTCACCTACAAGGACGGCGACAGGATCGACGTCACCGCCTATGACATCACCACCTACAAGGAGCTGGCCAACCGCATCTCGATCCTCGAGTATTCGCCCTTCTATGCGCGGATCGTCGGCAACGGGCCCGACGACGCCTTCGAGTTCCAATCTATCGACGGCGCCGCAATCCCGCCTGACAATTTCATCCTCGCCCCCGCCGCCCCGGGCCTCTTCACCGCTGATTCCAACGCCGACGCGCATACGTCGATCGAGTTCATCGGCAAGCACGCCGCCTACGACAACGCGCTCGGCCTCTTCGAGATCATGGCCGACGACACCATCGGCGCGGTCGAGATCCTGATCCCGTCGTCGCAGGCGGAGGACGTCGGCAGCCGGATCGCGCTCGATTCGATCGGGCTCGGCGACCGCTACGGCTTCTTCCTCGTCCAGGACCACCCGCTCACCGGCCCGGACGGCAGCTTCGGCCTGCAGGACGCCCGGGACGGCAGCGGCCTCGAGCTCGCCGACCTCCTCGATCCCGGCACCGAGATCGGGCTCGTCCAGACCGGCAGCAGCGGCAGCACGCACGCCATCGACGCGAAAATCTTCCTCTCCACCGACCTCGGCGACGGCATGGAGCAGGCCCGCACCACCCTGAACGACGACGGCAGCACGCTCCTCGTCTTCGAGGACCAGGACCGTGCGGTCGCCAGCGACAACGACTTCAACGACCTCGAGATCCTGATCACTTCGGCGACCACCGAACCGGCCTGAGCCGGCCCTCGCCGGCGGGGGTGCGTCGAACCGTCGGATGCCGCGACTGCCCGCCACTTGCCGGTTGACAGGCGACAAGTATTTCCCGCGTCGCAGCCACTTGCCACGCCCGAGGTTTCCGCCGATCCTTCCCGCCGCGAGCCGGCGCGAGACCGGCCTGGGAGCAAGCGGATGAGCACGGTGGGCGGCACGAACCTGGCTAGCATCGGCTTCGACGACGCGGCCACGTTTCCCAACAACGTGGCGGTCATCGACCTCGGCGCCGGCGCGCTCGGTGGCCATGAAGGCTTCGACATCGAGGTCGAGAATTTCCTCGGCGCCCGCAGCAACATCCAGCTCGCCGTCTACATCCAGCCGGATGTCGTGACGGCCGATCAGCTGTCCTTCGGCTATAACGGCGTCGCCGCGACCAGCGGCGGCGACGACGACATCTATCTCATCTCGCCCGACTACAGCGAGGACCCCGACGGCAGCGCCACCATGACGGTGACCGGCGGCCCGGGCAACGACACCTTCCACCTCAGCTCCTCCTATTACAACGTCTTCGTCACGGCCTATGGCGGCAGCGGCGACGACCAGGTCGCGGGCGGCAACAACGACGACACGCTCTACGGCGACCACTTCGACGACGGCTCGATCTCGCCCGCCGGCATCCTGACGCTGAACGTCCCGGCCGCCGCCGAGGGCGACGACCGGCTCTTCGGCCAGAAGGGCGCCGACACGCTCTACGGCGACGGTGGCAACGATTTCCTCGACGGCGGGCCGCGCGGCGAGGGCTATCTCGACGTGCTCACCGGCGGCACCGGTGCCGACGCCTTCATGCTCAGCTACACGCAAGGCAGCTCGACCGGCACGTCCTTCTGGAGCCAGTACGTCTCGACCGATCTCGGCACGACCGCCGTCGATGAGGTCAAGACGATCCTCGAGAACGCGAGCAAGGATGCCCTCGAGGAAGCGCTCGGCAAGCTCGTCGCCGGCCTCGTGCTGACCGGCATCGGCGACGGCATCGGCGTCCTGCTCGAGACCTTCATCCAGGATCTCCTGAACACGCCGAAGCCGAAGTCCAAGGAGGACGTGCTCGTCATCACCGACTTCGACCCGAGCGAGGATGCGCTCTTCCTGCCGATCGAAACCGGCCTCACCCTGAATGCCACGCCCACCTACTTCGCCAACTCCGCCTCCGGCCAGGAAGGCTGGGGCATCGCCTACACGGACGGCACCTCCGGCGACCTCTTCGCCGAGGTCTTCCTCGACACGAAGAGCTACCTCCCGGCACTCGGCATCACCAACGATCAGCCCGACCCGGACACCGAAGCCGAGGTGAAGCAGATCATCGATTCGGTGCTCTCCACCAGCGTGCAGATCACCCCGAACGGCATCCAGAACCTGTCCTCGATCACCGCGCTGAGCGACCAGGGCGTGCTGTCGGCGGCGACCAAGAGCGGCACCACCCTGCAGGTCTTCGGCGCCTTCGGCCCGATGACGGTGGTCAACCCGGACGACGGCTCGCCGCTGGTCGCCGCTGGCTCGGTCTATGGTGACTACCTCACCGTCAACAGCCAGGCCGTGCTGCCCGAGGACTGGCAGCCGAACGCCCTCTACGCCGCGACCGACCGCAGCCTGATCCGCGGCTTCGCCGGGGACGACCTGCTCTATGGCGGCGCCGGGCCGGATGTCATCTATGGCGACGAAGGCGACGACGACCTCTACGGCTTCTTCCCGGTCCAGCAGAGCGCTTTGCTCGAAGCCGACCAGCTCTACGGCGGCGACGGCGACGACCTCATCGTCACCGGCATGAGCCTCGCCGAGATCGACGGCGGCACCGGCACCGACACGCTCTCCTTCCAGTACTCGACCCTGCCGGTCACCGTAGACCTCTCCAGCGGCAGCGCCTTCGACGGCATCGGCACGGCAGAGAAGCCCAACTACACCATCGCCAGGATCGAGAACGTCACCGGCACAGGCCAGGACGACACGATCACCGGCGACGGCAACGACAACGTTATCGACGGCCGGGGCGGCAATGATCAGCTGGATGGCGGCGTCGGCAACGACACGCTCGTGCTCACCGCCTACGCCGCCGCCGTCACCGTCGACCTCGTCCACCAGACCCTCACCGGCGGCGGCACGACCGGCATGACCATCGCCGGTTTCGAGAGCGTCGTGGGCGTGCCGACCGCGAACAACACCTTCTATGCCACCGCCGACGCGACGGCCCAGAGCAGTCTCACGGGTGCCGCCAGCGCCAGCGTCGTCGTCGGCGGCCAGACCGTGGCACTCTCGGACGTCTTCGTGCCCAACGCCGCGGCCGACCACCTGACGAGCCATGCGGCCGGGATCACGGTCGACTATGCCGGCTCGCCCGCCGGCGTAGTGGCCGACCTCGGCAGCACAGGTCCGCAGAGTGGGGGCTGGGCCGCCGGCGACGTCTATGCGTTCACCACGCCCGCGGTCGCCAATCTCACCGGCTCCGCCTTCGCCGACAGCCTGACCGGCGCTGGCGGCGCCATCCTGACCGGCGGCGCCGGCGCCGATGTCTTCGGGGTCGGCACCGGCATCAACAAGGTGGTCGATTTCAACCCGGCCGAGGGCGATCGCATCGATGTCAGCGCCTACGGCTACACGGGCCTGAACGAGCTCGAGCCGAACATGCGCGTCCTGAGCACCAGCCCGATCACGGTGACCATCCTCGGCGACAGCGCCGGGGACTCGCTCACGTTCGTGGACCCCACCAACAACATCTTCACCGCGGCCAGCTTCATCTACGCCCCCGCCGCCCCGGGCCTCTTCACCGCTAACTCCAACGCCGACGCGCATACGTCGATCGAGTTCATCGGCAAGCACGCCGCCTACGACAACGCGCTCGGCCTCTTCGAGATCATGGCCGACGACACCATCGGCGCGGTCGAGATCCTGATCCCGTCGTCGCAGGCGGAGGACGTCGGCAGCCGGATCGCGCTCGATTCGATCGGGCTCGGCGACCGCTACGGCTTCTTCCTCGTCCAGGACCACCCGCTCACCGGCCCGGACGGCAGCTTCGGCCTGCAGGACGCCCGGGACGGCAGCGGCCTCGAGCTCGCCGACCTCCTCGATCCCGGCACCGAGATCGGGCTCGTCCAGACCGGCAGCAGCGGCAGCACGCACGCCATCGACGCGAAAATCTTCCTCTCCACCGACCTCGGCGACGGCATGGAGCAGGCCCGCACCACCCTGAACGACGACGGCAGCACGCTCCTCGTCTTCGAGGACCAGGACCGTGCGGTCGCCAGCGACAACGACTTCAACGACCTCGAGATCCTGATCACCACGGCCACCACCGAGCTGGCCTGAGTCGGCCCCGCGCCGGCAAGGCCGAAGCCCCGCCCTCCCGCGCCGCAGCCAGAAAAACGGGCCACCGCCGAAGCGGTGGCCCAGTCTGTAGGGAGGCATCACAACGTCAGGGAGGACAGTGGGTTGCGAACCGCCGGACTTGCGAGCGACGGGCCGCGCCCCACGAGAGCAAGACTACCGGCGAACGCTTAAGAAGGTCTGAACGGGGCGAAAAAAAGACGAGGGGCCGGCCGTACACACCTCAAGATTGCAAGAGGTTAACTTACGGTAATCTGCAGATAGCGGGTTGACAGGACTGCGGTTCGCTTTTCAAGTCGTCGTGACAAGCCTTGAGAGATCGCACCAACGGTCTCCGCCGGTCTCTCAGTTCGCCGGTCGCGCCCGTGTCACGGTCGCGTGCCATGCTGGTCCGGAATTACGCCGGGTCCGAACCGGGGGCAGGAACCATGTGCCGCTGCACCGGAAAGCGCCTCTCGCGGGCGACGATTTCCGTCGCCTGACCGGCCATGCCTGAAGCCGCTCGCCTCGATCGCACCACGCCCCTGGCCTGCCGCCGCGCTTTTGGTCGCGACGGCGGGTCAGGCGACAGCGCCCCGCTGTCGCGCGGCCCAGAGCGGCCCGAGCCTCTTTCCATCGAACACGCAGGGAGTGAATGACCCATGAGTTTTCTGAATCAACGCGTCGCCGTGGCGCCGTTCAGCCCGAACGACATCGACAATGCGAAGATCGTCACCGTCGGCAACGCGGTCGAGATGAATAACGCCGCCCCCCTGTCGAGCTTCGATATCGATATTGAAGCGTCGCGCATTACCGTGTCGTATGACCGATTCGAAACCGATGGAACGACCGGATCTGAGCACGAAGGCCATGCCGTGAATGGTCCTGGTGGGCATGGCATCGCGTTCTCCGACGTCGACGGCACCATCCCCGATATCCTCGCCATCCGGGTCAGCGCGACTGATGTGGACGATTTCGAGCCGTCGGACGTCACCTTCGATGCCGACACGATCTTCCTGACCGATGGCAATACGACCCGGATACAGAGCTACGACAAGCAATCGGTCTTCACCATCGACGTGAACTTCGCCGCCCCGGTGGCCGGGGACGACAGCGCCGGCACCGCCTTCCTGCAGCCCACGGTGATCGACGTCCTCGAC
>CAZGUW010000167.1:0-10479 GCA_964528705.1 uncultured Geminicoccaceae bacterium | reverse complement strand
CTCCCCTGCCCCATGGTGAGCTTGAAGCGCAAGGCGGTATTGTTCTCGTCCACCTGCGCCCGGGCGCCAGCGCCCACGTGCATCCGGCCGCGCCCGTCGATATGCACTGCCGAGGGTGTGGTCAGCGCCCCGTCGCGGTTTGGAATCAGGGTCACCTTGTCACCCTCGTGCACGGCGGCGACGCTGTTCGTTGTGCCGAGGTCGATGCCGAAATCGACGGTCAGGCGAGGCATGGGTGTCTCCTCTCGAGAGATGTCTCGGTGGCTGGATGCAATATCTCAGGCGCTGTCGGGCTCGGTCGGGCGCTTGGCCTTGGCAGACTGTGGCTTCTTCGCTCGCGGCCGCGGCTTGGTCTGCTGCCGCTTCCTGGCCGGCGGCTTCGACTTCTTTGTGGCCTTGGCCTCGGCGGCGGGTTCTTGAAGCAGGGCCTCTGCAACATCTGTCGGCGGCGGTTGCTCGCCCGCTGCGGGCTCAGGCTTCGTCGCTGGCGCTGCCTCCTTCGCCGCAATAGGCGCGTCGGCATCGGTCTTGGCCTCGACCGGCGGGGGCAGTTCGGGCGATGCGGGCGGGCGGCCGACGATCACCTCGCTCTTGTGGGCGAGCCGGCCGTCGATGAGAACGGCAGGCGCCGTCACCTCGATGATGGTTTCCTCGGTCAGGTCCGGCCGCTCCTCGAACGAAAAAGGCTGCACGAAGTAACCACCGACCGTGTATTTCTGGCCTTCGAAGTCGTCCCTGGCCTCGATCCCCAGGGCCTCGATCATGCTCCAGGCCTGGTCGAGATGCCTGAGCGCCATCCTGGCATCCTGGGAATCGTCGGCCTCCTTGCGCAGCCGCCGCTTCGCCCGCCAGATCGAGACCACGGCCCGCGCCAGCGTCTTGACGACCTCTTGCCGGCTCATGCCCTCCGGGCTCTCCGGCGACGGTGTTGCCGGCACGCCCTCATGGTCGTCCATGTCCGTCTTCCCCTTTTCCTGGTTTGGCGCATCGGCGAGCGCCGTGCCGAGGCGCAGCAGCAACCCCGCCGTCGTCCGCCGGTACCGGCCGAGCGCCGGTGCCGCGGCCCGGCGCAGGCGCGCGGCGTGGGCAGCGGCGCTGCGAGACAGATTCGTCAGGAGGGTGGAGTGCATCTGCCGATCCCTCTCACCACCCGCGATGCCTCTGGACGAACGCTTTCACGTCGGAATCGCTCGGCTCGCTGCCGATCTTCCAGCCTTTCGCCAGCTCCTCCTTGACGAAGGGATGGTCGCGCAGCCCGCTCGGCTCGCCCCATTCCTTGCCGCACTTGCGGCAGCGTGGGAGCTTGAGCGTTTGCTGCGAGTATTTGACGTTGCCGGTCGCTGGCGTGAATGAAGTGATCTGGAACATCGTGACGACGAACTCATTGCCCTTGGCGATCACGTCCTTCCTGTCGCAGAAGAAGCAGAGAATGGCGTTCCGATTGCTCTCGATGGTCTTTTGCAGCTCGGTCGAGCGAGCATGTGGGCGTGCCAGCTCGAGCAGCTTGGAGCAAAGATCGAAATCCTGGACCTTGCCGAAGCAGATCACCTGGGCACGGTTGATCGCCTGGGCGAGGGACTCGTGCAGGTCGTTCAAGGTCGGATGCTGTGCCGCGAGCAGGCAGTCGAGCAGCGCCAGCCGCGGCTCGACCTCCGCGTGGAGCTTCTCGGCAAGCTTGCCGGCGCCCGTCTGGTCGGCCTCCGCCTCGTCCTTGAAGCCTTCTATGCGCTTGTGCAGGCGGGCGATGGTCGGCTCGAGCCGGCGCTCGAGGACGCCCTCGATCGCGCTTGCGGCGAAACCGGCCTCGGTGATCAACTGGCGTAACCGGTCGATGTCATCTTGGCGCCGCTGCTCGGCGGCCCGCTGCATCAGCCCGGCCGAGATGCCGAGCAGGCCCTCCACCAGGCCCTTCTCAAGCCCGTCTAGGTCGGTTTTCTCCAGCCGGCCGGCGCCGATTGCCTGCCCGCGCTCGCGAACCCATAGCCAAGAGCCCTGATCGGCGAGGAGATGCCGCCAGCGGAGCAGCGCCGCCCGCCAGCAGGCGTCGGCCTCGACCCGCAGGCGCTTCAAGGCATCGGCGTTGCGACCACCTGCCGGCGCCCGCTTCAACTCCTCCTCGTGCCGCTCCTCCAGCTCGATCGCCAGGAGGTGGTGAAAGATCGCGAGGTTGTGGGTCGCCTGGCGGCGCTCCGCCGCATCGCCGCCCGCCTCATCCGTCTGCCAGTCCTCGACCACCCGGGCGATGCCAGCGCCACCCTTATCACGCAGCCGGGCGAGCCGCGGGTCGGCCGGGCCGTCGAAGCGAAACCAGAAGATCTCGTCGAGCAGCCGCACTGGTGGCTCTTCGAGGCGATGGACAGCGGCGTTGATCCCGGGCGCGTCGGCAGGCGGCGCGAAGCCGCCGACGGCCTGGCCGGCCGCGTTGCCTTGGCCCGCTTCGAGCTGCCGTCGGAGATTGCCCGCGGCGCGCTTTGCCCGCTTGAGGGTGCCGTCGGTCGGCAGGCCGAGCAGGCGAAAGCCGTTCTGGCGATAGAGGCTGGTATCGAGTGCCGCGAGATCGAACGTCATCATGTCCACTCCCGAGTTTTGCGCGGCTACATCCAGGTGCCGCGGCGCCAGAGCTGGAGCCTGGGCGCGTAGCGCTCCCGCAGCTCCGGCTTTCTGTTGATCGCCCGCTCCAGCAGGTCGGCCGCACTGTCGAGCTGGCCGCTGGTCTTGGCGATATGGAACGCCTCGCGGACCAGGTCCTCGACCCGCTCAAAGCTGCCATCCGCCGCCGCCACCTTGGCCAGCGGCGCCTCGGGCCCGCTCGAGGACATCTGCGCCGTGAATGGATCGCTGGTCGGATCCGGCTGCCATCGGGCGAGCTCGCCCAAGAGCTCGGCGGCGTCGGCGTAGCGGTCGGCGGGCTCGGCGGCGAGGCAGCGAAAGACGATTGCATCGAGGGCGGCATCGACCCCGATATTGTAGACGCTGGGCGGCCGCAGCGGCCTGAGGAAGCGGCGCGCATCACCGAGATCGCGACCGTCGAGCTGCGGGAAGGGCTGCCGGTCGGTCAAGAGGAGGTATAACGTTGTGCCCAGCCCCCAGACGTCGGCGCGGGTGGAATCCTGCCCGTCCAGCGCCTCCGGCGGCTTGAACGCGAGCGTGCCTTGGGCGGACGCGAGGAGAGTGAGCGGACTCACCGCCTTGGCCAGGCCGAAATCGCCGACGCGAACCCTGAGGCCCTCGCCGTCATAGCCGATCAGGATGTTCTGCGGCTTGACGTCGCGGTGCACGATCGGCGGCTGCTTGGTGTGCGCCTGGGCCAGGCCGCGACAGGCTTGGAGGACGACGTCGACCGCCTCGGCGACCGGCATCAACCTCGCACCATATGCACTCCAGTAGCGGTCGAGGCTGCCCCCCGCCACGTGCTCCATGGAGAAGCAGCCGTAGCGCTCGCCGTCCTTGGCGAACAGCGCCGCGTCGTGCAGGCGGACGATGTTGGGGTGCTCGAGCGCCGTCAACAGGCGGCTTTCCTCGAGCAGCTCGTTCAGGCGATCCAGCGAGTCGATCGGAGTCTTGAAGACCTTGAGCGCCAGCCGGCGATGCAGAAATCGGTGCCGGACCCGATAGACCTCGGCGAATCCGCCTCGGCCGAGCAAACGCTCCACCTCGAAATTATCGCGAATAATCTCCCCATCGTCCAATATCGGCACTCTAGGTTGCCTTTCACGTATAGATAGTGCACGGTAGCACGTGGCGGATTCTCCTGTCCAGCCAGGGCTCCAGGGGGCATCGTCGATCGGTCGTTGCGCATCCTCTTTCATACTGATGATTACGGCTCTGCCCGACGGAGCTTGCGGCGGTCGCGAAAAAAAAATTGATCGGCAATTGGAGTGCTGATCGTGGCGGACGAGAGGAAGCAGCGGCGCGCGCAACGTATGCCGGATACGCCTTGGTCGCTGCTCGGCCAGGCGGCCGCGCTCGACGAAGCGGCGCTCGAGCATCTCTACCGGATCTACCAACCGGTGATCCTCAAGCATCTCCGGCTCTACCGTCGCTTGCCGCCGGCGGATGCTGAGGATGTGACGCACGGTTTTTTCCAAGACCGCGTGCTACGGCCCGGGTGGCTGGCTAAGGCCGAGCGCGAACGGGGGCGTTTCAGGGCGTTCCTCTTGACCTCGCTCACCAATTACCTGCGCGATCACGTGAGCGCACTACCGGCCAAGCGGGCCGGCAGGATACCCGTCGAGGCGTTGTCAAAGGAAAGCGTGGAGGAGACTGATACGTTCGAGGTGCTCTGGGCGCAACGAGTGATGGAACGCGCGCTTGAACGGGCCCGCGAGGCTTGCCTTGCCGCCGGCCAGGCGTCGTTCTGGGAACTCTTCGAGCGCCGCGTGGTCACACCTGCCATGACCGGCGCAGACGCACAATCCTATGCGGATTGCCTAAAGCAGCTAGGTTTTGTCTCCGTGCAACAAGCCTGTAACGCCCTGGTCACGGTAAATCGGCGCCTGCAAAAGGCCTTGCGGGAGGTGGTCGGCGGCTATGTCGACGCTGACAAGGTCGAGAGCGAGATCCGAGCACTCGCCGAGTTCGCCCGACGCCACGACGAGGTGTTGGCGCAGCTGGGGCAATCGGAACCGCTGACAGCGCCGCGCGCGACGAAGGGGCGGTGATGACAAAAACCTACCCTAGTTCCGACACTCCGATGGTGGCCAGCAGCGATCTCGGGCGCCTTTACGATCTGGCCTCAAGCGATGCGACCCTGTTCCATGGCGAGGACGTCGCCATGGCGTTGGCGGCTCAGCTCGACCTTCCTGCCCCCACGGGCGCCGGCGGCGCGGCACGCGCGGACACGACCTTGCGGACCCTCATGCGCGATGGTGCGGCCTCGGCGTCGGCATTCGTGCTGGTCAAGAACGATGCAAAAGCTTGGCAGGAGGGGGCTGAACCCGAACTCGCCAGTATCGCGCATGCCATCTACCTCGGTGCTATTGCCGCGGGGTTGATACACCATGACGCGATGATCACGCGATTGACGAAGTCGGAGCTGCGGCATCAACTCACATGGCTCCTCGCCCAACAGTGGGTCGACCCGGATCTGCGCACACTCGCCCGGCATGCTAGGCGCATGCTTAACCGGGATCACCCATGAAGCGTTGGGGCGGCTGGCATGAAAAAAGGGTTTGCGGCTTGCGCTGATGGCGCGGTTCTAAACCGCGATGACGGTGTTGGCGGTGTGTAGGATCCGTGTTCATCGTTGCCTTCGCGCGACGGTGGTGTCCCAGCGATGGTCCTGGATGCGAATGGGCTCGCAACTGGGGTCGTAGGCGTCCCAGACCTGTTCGGTGAGCGGGGTTTTGGGCAGCAGCTCGCAGATGCGGTCGATCGGCGCTCTGCCACTGAGGGCGGAATGTGGACGCTGCCAGTTGAAGAAGGTCCGCCATTCGGCCAGCTCGTTGCCGAGGCTCGGGCCTTTCAGGTTGGCCGTAGCCCAGAACTCCTCCAGGGCGGTGCGTTGGGCGCACTCGACTTTCCCGTCGAGGTGGGGTGAGCGAGGTCGGATCCGTCCGGTGCCAGGCCTGCAGCTTCTCCGGGACCTTGTAACCGAAGTACGCCTGGCCGCGGTCGGTCTGGATGCGCTGGATGGCGAACGGCATCTCCTCGTGGAAGGCCAGCGTGTTGCCGGCGCTACGATTGAGCGGCGCTGCATGCACCCGCATCCGTCCGCGAATAGCCGCTCGAGTTCACGCGCGTGCAGCGTTCATCTGGTGGAACAAAAGGCGGAACAAAATAGCTGAAACTTATAAAGCATTGATAATTATGGGATTTTCGCATCATCTGGCGGAGGGAACGGGATTCGAACCCGTGAGGAGTTGCCCCCAACACGCTTTCCAGGCGTGCGCCTTAAACCACTCGGCCATCCCTCCGGACGGGCCGGACCATAGCCAGACGCCTTCGGCTGTGCAACACGGGGGTCGGACGTTTGAGCGTCGGGCAAGGACGGGAAGCGAGCGATGCGCAGTGCAGGTTATGTGGTGGGTCTCGGGCTCCTGATCTTCGCCGGCGCCGCCCTCGTGGCCCAGCTCTTCTCGCTCTGGGCGAGCGGCACTTATGAGCCGGTTTCGATCGGCTCGATGTGGTTCGCCACCAACGGCAACAGCCTCGTCGGCTTCCAGGCGCTGATCGAGAAGAACCTGGGCTCGATGGTCTGGGCGCCGATCCAGTTCGTCCTGGCGGCACCCGCCTGGCTCAGTCTCGCCGTGCCGGGCGGGCTGCTCGTACTCACCTGCCGACCGCGCCAGCGCGGCCTCGGCGGGCTCTGAGCCGGGGCGACGGAGCCCGCTAGGCATGATCCCGGCCGCGCGCTTCCCGGTGCCGCTCCTGCTCCTTACGCTGCTCCTCATGCTGGCGGCGCCCGCGCTCGCGCGGGACTCGCGGCCGGCCATGGATTTCAGCCCGCCCTTGACCGACAGTCCCCGCGCTACCATCGCCTCGCTCTTCGGCGAGGTGGAGCGGGGCTTTCACCTCCGGGCCGAAAGCGACGCGCGCAACCTGGGCTCGCTGCTCGGCCAGCGCGCCCTCGCACTCGTCGATCTCGACCATGTGCCGTCCGATCTGCAGACGCCGCTCGCCATCGAGACTGTCCTTCGCCTCTACGTCATCCTCGGCAGGGTCGACCTGCCGCCGCTTGACGAGATCCCCGACCTCGCCACGGTCCGCCGCACCGACCTGCAGCTGTGGATGGTGCCGGGCACCAATCTCACCATTCTCGATTCCGAGCTCGACGACGGGGTGCCCCGCTTCCGCTTCGGCCCGGACACGCCGACCATCGCCGCCCAGCTCTACCCCCTGGTCGTCGACCTGCCGCGCCGCCAGGGGGCGCTGCACTTCGACCCCTATGTCGTCCTGCGCGATGGCGTCGGCCCCTGGCTCACCAGCATGCTCGGCGAACGCGACGGGCTCGTCACCCCGGACTGGTCGCGCCAGCGCATTCTCGACATTCCCTTGTGGAAGGTCGCAGCCACCCTCGTCCTGCATCTCGCCGCCCTCGGTACCGCCGCTTTGGCGATCATGCTCGTACGCCGCGGTGCCGGGCGGCGCGATGGACTGACCCAGAACCGTGTCCTCGGCTTCGTCTTGCCTCTTCTGCTCATGCCGCTTGCCGCCGGCCTCCGCTTCGCCGTCGCCGACGAGCTCCGCCTGACCGGGCCGGTGCTGGCGATACTCGAGATTTTCTGGGTCGCCCTCTTCACCTTCGGCGCCATCCTCTTCGGCTTCGCCCTGATCCGGCTGGCCGGCGACCTGTTCATCGGCCTTGCCCGTCTCGACAACCGGCCGGGCGACGTCCAGGCGGCGCGGTTGGTCTTTCGCATACTCGGCCTGGTCGTGGCGCTCGGCATCCTGGTGCACGCCCTGGACCGCCTGGGCGTGCCGGTCAGCGGCATCGTCACCGGCCTCGGCGTTGGCGGCATCGCTGTGGCCCTGGCAGCGCAGGGTACCCTGCAGAACCTCCTGGGCGGTGCCTCGCTGATCGCCGATCGGCCGGTCAGGATCGGCGACTTCTGCCGTTTCGGCGATCGCCTCGGCACCCTCGAATCGATCGGCATGCGGTCGAGTCGCATCCGCTCGCTAGACCGCACCGTGGTTACCGTGCCGAACAGCGATCTCGCCGGCATGCATATCGAGAATTTCGCGAAGCGTGACCGGATCCTGCTGAATACCACGCTCGGCGTGCGCTACGAAACGACACCGGATCAGCTTCGCGCCATTGTCGCCGATATCCGGGCCCTGCTGATCGCCCATCCGGAGGTAACACCGGAGCCGGCCCGCGCCCGCTTCGTCGAGTTCGGCGCCAGCTCGCTCGACGTCGAGATATTCGCCTATGTTCGGGCCAGCGACTACAACACCTACCTCGCAATTCGCGAGGACCTGATGCTCCGCCTGATGGACATCGTCGCCCGCAACGGCTCGAGCGTCGCCTTCCCGTCCCGGACCGTCTATCTCCGCCGTGACCCGCCGGACGATCTCGCCGGTCGTGAGGCTGCCGAAGCCAAGGTGGCAGGCTGGCGCAAGGCGGGTACGCTGCCCTTCCCGCACATGGAGAGCGGCACGGCCGGCGAGCTTCAGGACACGCTGCCCTACCCGCCGGAAGGTTCGGCCCAACGGACAACCTCCTGACGTCGGGCCGTCGACCGGTCGACGCCGCCATTCGTGCCGGAGTTTCAGTCTGATCTGCACGGCCGGGATCGCCGCACGCATCCAGGTCCGATCTCGAAGGGAGCGAACACTTTGCAAGGACTGCTGCACGGCCGCACCGCCATCGTCACCGGCGCTGCCTCGCCGCGTGGGCTCGGCAAGGCCACGGCCCGGCTCTTCGCCGAGCATGGCGCCACCGTGGCTCTCCTCGATCTCGATCCCGATGCCGCGCGGGCCGCGGCCCGGGACATCGGCGAGGGCCATCAGGGCCTCGCCTGCGACGTCACCGACAAGGCCGCCTGCGAGGCCGCGGTGGCGGCGCTCGCCGGGCGCTGGGGCCGCATCGACATCCTGGTCAACAATGCCGGCATCACCCAGCCGCTGAAGGTCATGGAGATCACGCCGGCCCACTATGACGCCGTGCTCGACGTCAACCTGCGCGGCACGCTCTACATGAGCCAGGCCGTCATCCCGGGCATGCGCGAGCGCCGGGCGGGCAGCATCGTCAATATCGCCTCGGTCGCCGGCCAGCGCGGCGGCGGCATCTTCGGCGGGCCGCACTACGCCGCCGCCAAGGCCGGCGTCCTCGGTCTCACCAAGGCCATGGCGCGCGAGCTGGCGCCGAGCCGGGTGCGTGTCAACGCCATATGCCCCGGCTACGTCGCCACCGACATCGCCGCCGGCAGGCTGACGGACGAAGGGCTGGCGGCGATCGTTGCCGCCGTGCCGATGGGCCGGGCCGGCGAGGCCCGTGATGTCGCCGGCTGCGCCCTCTTCCTCGCGTCCGAACTCTCGGCCTACTGCACGGGCACCGAGATCGACGTCAATGGCGGCTCGCACATCCACTGAGCCCGGCGGTTCCCGTCGATAGCGGTGCGCTGGCTCAGAAGCCCCGGACGTTGCCGAAGGCAAGGGCGATGCCGACCACCACGAGGCCGAGCAGCACGGCAGCGGCGATCTTGATCCAGCTGTAGGGCCGTTCGCCCTGGACCATGCCGGTGCGGGCATTGACGCTCAGATGGTAGCTCTTGCCGGCGAAGAGATAGGCGCCGAGCCAGCAGGGCAGGAGGATGTGCTTGTAGGTCCGCTCGCTGTGCTCGACGTCGAGGCGGTGGATCTCCTGCATGTCGCCGCCGATGGCGAGCCTGACGTCGCCGGCGATCCGCGCCTTCATCTTCTCGGCCGCCGTGGTCCAGCCGGCCGCGAGGCCGGTCTGGTAGGCCTCGGCCTGGAAGCCGGCGACGAAGGCGGGCGTGTAGGGCTTGAGGTCGGCGAGATCCCAGGGCTCGAGCCTGTCGGTCATCCAGGTCGGCAGCGAGCGGCTGGCCAGCACCAGCACGTCGTCGAAATGCCGGCTGACCTCGCCCGCGGCCGGCCGCCAGCGCACCTTCTGGACCATGCGGGTCTGGGTCACCATGCGGCCATCGACCTTGACGCGGACCTGCGTCGGCACGGTGTAGAAATCGCCGCGCCGGCCCTGGTAGCGGCTCCTCGTGAAGCTGTCGAACGTCCAGTACGGCAGATAGACGCCGGCGAGCCGGCCCTGGTCGCGGGCATATTTCTTCAGCTTCGAGGGCGCGAACCAGAGACCGCGCAGCCATTGGCGCACCCGCTCCTGCGCCTCGCGCTCGGTGATCAGGAAGGGCAGGAGGGCAGCCGGCTTGAGTTGGCGGTGGACGCCCGTATCCGTGACGATCGAATGGCCGCAGAATGGGCAGGAGCCGGCGTGCCGGTCGGCGTCGAAGGTGAATTCGGCCCCGCAGGAATCGCACTTGACGGTCTGCGTCTCCTCCACGTCGTGCGCGAGTTCACCTTTGGCCAGCGCATCGTCGAGCGGTTGCTCGACGATCTGGGTCGGGGCCACCTCGATCCGGTTCTCATGGCCGCAATACGCGCAGACGAGCGTGTTCGTGCCCGGGGCGTAGGCGAGCACGGCCCCGCATCGCTCGCAGGCGAGCTGCGCTTCGCGACCGACCGCCGGCTCGGCTGCGGGCAGGTCGGGCGGGGAATCGGACGCGGTGGTGCCGGGCCGCGGCCCCCACGGCCCAAGGCTGAACTTCATGGGCGGGGCTTCAGGTGCCGGGGAGCGGTGGCGGCACGGCGCGGAAGAGCGGCGCCAGCTCCGTCACGCCGGCTGCCTTCTCCCAGCCGGCCATGCCCTCGGCCCAAACGAGGTTGTCCGCCGCGAGCCGTCCCTCGCGCAGCTGCTGGCGGAGCTCCGCCAGCTCGAACGGCCCGTCCGGCTTGCCATCGCGGGCGACGTGGAACGAACGGCCGGCGGGCCGGGGAGGCGGG
>CAZGUW010000166.1:7039-10546 GCA_964528705.1 uncultured Geminicoccaceae bacterium | reverse complement strand
GAGCGAGGCCGGGTCGTACATCGAGAAGAAGGGCTCCGGCACGACGTTCGGGAAATGCGGCCCGTGGAAGTCGAGGCGGATGAAGAAGGGGTCCCCCGCCTTGCTGTACTCATCCACCAGCCGGATGGCGTTGTCGCAAAGAAAGGCCGGCCGCGAGCGCTCGACGGGTGCGGGGTCCCTGGCGCAGACCTGCTTCGTGTAGTCGTGCATCTCGTCCGGGATGGGCTCGTCGATCTCCCGCCGCCAGGACTCGAAGTCGCCGAGGCTCACATAGTCCTGGTAGCCGAAATCGGTCGGCGGCCGCTTCGAGACGTGCCACTTGCCGACATAGCCGAGGCGATAGCCGGCCTGCTTCAGGGCCGGGCTCAGGCGGTCCTGCGCGGGGTCCAGCTCCTCCCGGATCGGGTGCAGCGCCACGTTGGTCAGGACCTTGTGCTCGTGCGGGTAGTAGCCGCTCAGCAGCGAGCAGCGCACCGGCGAGCAGAGGCCGGTCGGCGTGTAGGCGTTGTCGAAGCGCAGCCCGCCCGCCGCCAGGGCATCCATATTCGGCGTCCGGCAGACCTTGCTGCCATAAGCGCCGACCGTGTCGAGGCGCTGCTGGTCGGTGACGATGACCAGGATGTTGGGCTTCTTCATCGATCGTTTCCTTTGGCGGCAGGCGCTTGCGACAGGGCGGTCAGGGTCGCCAGCAGATGGCGGTCTTCGGGTCCGCTGATCCGGGCGAGATGGCGGCGAATGGCCTCGATGGCGCCGGCATGGTCGCGCGCCCGGATGCGGTCGTGCAGTTCCTCGTGCTCGGCGAAGGCGGCCGCCTGGTCGATGCCGGTGGCGACGATGCGGTAGCGGTACTCCATGAGCCAGCCGAGCACGGCCCGGGTCAGCGCCACGTAGATCGGGCTGTGCGTGGCCTCGGCGATGGCGATGTGAAAGGCGATGTCGGTCTTGACGAAGCGCTCCTGGTTGCCGTCGGCAAGGGCCCGCCGGTTGGCCTCCAGTGCCGTCCCGATCGCCTCGATCTCGGCCTCGGTGGCGTGGTCGATGGCGGTCAGGATGATGGCGAGCTCGAGCGCCCCCCGCGCCTCGCGCAGGTGGCGCGGCCCGTCCGGCGACATCATCAGCATCTGCCAGCCGGTCCGCTCGATCTGGCTCACGAGGTGCTCGGCCGTCGGCTCGCGCACCCGCGCCCGCTCGCCGGGCTGCAGGTCGATCAGCCCGATCTGCGCCAGCGCCGACATCGCCTCGCGCACCGCCGGCCGGCCGACCGCGAACAGCTGCATCAGCTCGCGCTCGCTCGGCAGCTCGGCCCCGACCGCCAGCTCGCCGCCATTGATCATGTCGATCAGCCGGTCGACCACCTGGTCGGAGAGCTTCTGCCGGCGGATCGGCTGCTGCCTGGTCTCGGGCACTAGCCCCTCCAGGGCTGCAGCACGCTGATCGGCCGGCGGCGGTCGAGCCGCTCGCGCTCGGCCGCCAGCAGCGTTGCCCAGTCCGGCCGCTCGAAGTCGCCCTGCGCGTAGCGCCTGAGCCGCAGCCGGAGCGCGTTCGTGGCAAGGAGCAGGAGCCCGAACGGCCCGGGCAGCAGGCCGAGCCCGAGCACCAGCGCCGGGAGGGCGATGGCGATCAGCGCCAGGCTGAACCAGGGGTTGTCGAAGACCAGAAGCGCCAGCCAGCGCACTACGAGCCCCGGCCGCCCCTCCGCATCGAGGATCGCCGGCACGACGAGGAAGGCGAGCTGCAGCCAGACGACGAAGAGCCAGAAGGCCGTGGTCAGCCCCGCAATACCGGCGAGCCCGCCGAGCCCGAGTGCGGTGTCGCCGAGCAGGAGGGCCAGCGCCAGCAGCCCGGCCAGCGGCGCGAGGGCGAGGAGTGCCAGGGCACCGTCGCCCGGCTCGTGCCACCACCGCCCTGGCTCCCGATGCGCCACGATGCGGTTCAGCAGCCGCTGGCCGGCGAGGAGGGCCTGGAAGGCGATCCCACCCGCCCCCAGCAGCAGGAGCGTCATCGCCAGGGGCGAAAGCGGTCCGAGTGCCAGGAGCCCCAGCACCATGGCGAGCACGAGACTGAGCAGGACGAGGTTCAGCAGGAAGACGAGGACCGCATGGTCCCAGATCTCGATCGTGGTCTTCCTGAGCAGAAGCCCGAGCATCAGGCCGCCGCCCGTTCGAGCCGGCGTCCGTCACTCGCGAAGCAGTGCAGCCGGGCCGGGTCGAAGGAGAGCGCCAGCGGCGCCGCCTCGTCGATCACCTGCTCCTCCGGGGCCAGCATGGTGAGCTCGCCGAAGGGCAGGCTGAGATAGCGGTAGCTGCGGTCGCCCAGATGCTCCGCCCCGATCGACCGGTGCTGCCCCGCCGGAAAGCTGAGGCTCGCCCGCTCGGCGGCCCCGATGCGGATGTGCTCCGGGCGGATGCCGACGGACGCCGTCTCCGGCGGCAGGGCACCCGCCACCAGCGTCGAGCCGTCCGCGAACGTCAGCTGCGAGCCCGTGGCGTCCGCCCGGACCTCCTTGACGTCGATGAAGTTCATCGAAGGCGAGCCGATGAAGCCCGCGACGAAGCGGTTGGCCGGCCGCCTGTACACCTCGAGCGGTGTCCCCACCTGCTCGATCAGCCCCGCCCGCATGATGACGATGCGGTGCGCCAGGGTCATCGCCTCAACCTGGTCGTGGGTGACGAAGACCATGGTGGCCTCGAGCTCGCTCTGCAGCCGGCTGATCTCGAGCCGCATCCTGACCCTGAGCTCCGCGTCGAGATTGGAGAGCGGCTCGTCGAAAAGAAAAATCCGCGGCTCGCGGATCATCGCCCGCCCCATGGCGACCCGCTGCCGCTGGCCGCCCGAGAGGTCGCGCGGCAGCCGGTCGAGCAGCTCCTCGAGCTGCAGGAGCTTCGCCGTCGCCGCCACGCGCCGCTCGATCTCCGCCTTCGGCAGCCGCGCCATCTTCAAGGGGAACGCCATGTTCTTCCGCACCGTCTGGTGCGGGTAGAGGGCGTAGTTCTGGAAGACCATCGCACAGCCGCGCTCGACCGGCTCGAGGTCGTTCACCTCCTCGCCGTCGATCCGGATCACCCCCTCGCTGATGTCCTCGAGCCCGGCGATCATCCGCAGCAGCGTGGACTTGCCGCAGCCCGAGGGCCCGAGCAGCACGGTGAGCTCGCCCTTCTTGATCGTGAGGTCGATCCCGTGGATCACCTCGGTGCGGCCGAAGCGCTTGGCGACGCCTTCGATCAGGACCTCGCTCATCTCGTCATCCCTTGACCGCCCCGGCGACCGCCGAGCGGACGAACATCTTCTGGAACACGAGGTAGATCAGCAATATCGGGATCAGCGACAGCATCAGCCCCGAGAAGATCGCCTCGTAATTGGTGGTGTAGGTCCCGCCGATCGCCGCAACGAAGGCCGGCAGCGTGTACTTGTCCGGCGAGAGGAAGACGAGCGGATGCAGGAGGTCGTTCCACATCCAGGGCATGGCGATCGAGGCGAAGACCGCGAACGGTGTCCCCATCAGCGGCA
>CAZGUW010000166.1:0-7029 GCA_964528705.1 uncultured Geminicoccaceae bacterium | reverse complement strand
AGTAATGATAATGCCGCCCGCCATCCATCTGCACCGATTCCCTGAGCTCCTTCGGAATCGTCGCGATGTAGGACGTGAAGACCATGGTCGACAGCGCCCCGCCCTTGATGTGAATGAGGATCACCGAGAGATAGTTGTCGTCGAGGCCGAGCACTTTCGTCATGATCAGGTACTGCGGCAGGATGACCATCATCGGCGGGATGATCATGTTCAGCATGTAGAGATTGTAGGTGAAGAGATGCCAGGGCCGCCGGAAGCCGGCGAGCGCCGCCCCGGTCATGATGCCCAGGAGCCCGCCCACCGCCACCGAGACGCCGGTGACGAAGATCGTCGCCAACAAGGAGCGGAGGAACCCCGCCTCCATGACGCTGAGCACGCCGTTGTACTGCACCCGGGGCTCCAGCCAGGCGCGGATACGCTCGGGCTCGAGCTCATAGGTCTCGGCGAGCTGCGCCAAAGTGAGCTGCGGGTTGACGTAGCCCTTGATGCCCATCTCCTGGCGAAACGCCCGGGCGTCGATGCTGTAGATCGTGGCGAGATCGCCGAGCCTGGCGTTCATGCTGAGCGGCCGCCGCTCCGGCAGCCAGAGATGGAACTCGGTGCTCTGCACGGTGGGCGTGAAGGCCCGGATCACCAGCCCATAGAAGGGCGCCAGCGTCACGAGGCAGTAGAGCCCGAGCAGGGCAACAAGGACGAGCTGGTGGCGCTTCATGTCAGTGGTACTGCAGCCGCTTCTGCAGCCGGTTCAGCCCGAAGGCAACCAGCACCAGCGGCAGGAAGACGAGGAGCGAGACGGTGACCGCCTGGGCCAGCGTGCCGATCTTCGCACCCCCCGTGGCCCCCGCCCCGAAGCCGAGCTGGTAGACGAAGACCGAGAGGAACTCGGCATTGGCGTTGCCCGAGAGCCCGCCGAGCCCCACCAGCTCGTCGAAGATGCCGAACGAGTTGATGAGCGAGAAGATCGTCACGATGATGATGCTGGGTATGATCTGCGGGATGTAGATGTGGATCACCCGGTCGAGATAGCGGGCCCCGTCCATGCGCGCCGATTCGATCGTCTCGGTCGGAATGGCGAGCAGCCCGCCGAGGAAGACCGCCATGTTGAAGCCCGCCGTCTTCCAGCCATACATGATGGGCAAGGTGACCAGCGTCCCGGCCTCGCTCTTGACGTCGATCGTGTTCCGCCCGAGGCCGAGATCCTCGAGCAGCAGGTTCAACGTGCCCGTGTCGCTCGAGAAGAGCATGATCATCAAGAGCCCGATGCCGACGCCCGAGATCATCCAGGGCATGTAGATGATCGTGAAGAAGAGCCCCTTCAGCCGGCTCGTCAGCTCGAACATGGCAAGCGCCAGGACGAAGCCGAAGAGATAGACCATCACGTAGTTGACGAGCGCGAAGAGGGCCGTCCGCTGCAGCGCATCACCGAAGCGGTCGACCAGCGGCGGCTGCAGCATGGCCCGCACGTTGTCGAGCCCGATCCAGGCCACGTCCTGGTCGAGGAAGTCCAGCCGGTCGGTGAAGATGATCGGCAGCGCGATCACGAACGGCAGCAGCTGCACCAGCACGTAGAGGAAGAGCTGCGGCCCCGCATAGGCGAGGTCCTCGAGGAAGCGCCGCCCGGCGCGCGAGCGCAGCCAGGAACGCTTCGCCCCCCTCGAGACCGACCCCGCCATGCCGAAGACCGCCGCCCCTGCCCGACCTTAAGCGTCAGGAACCGTAGGCCTGGTCGTAGCGCGTCTGCATCTGCTGCAGGAGATCGTCGAGCGTGATCTCGCCGCCGAAATACTCGCCGAGCACGCTCGCCATGGCGTTGTCCTCGATGACGTAGGGTGTCCCGCTCTTCTGCAGCGGCCCGCCGGCCCCCTGGCCTCCCAGGCTGCTGTCGAACGTGTAGGCGCCCTCCTCCATCACCGGCTTGATCAGCTTGACGAATTGCGGGTTGGTGAGATCGACGCCGCCGACCGACGAGAGATCCATGGCCGGGAAGAAACCGACCGCCTCGGCGCGCAGCTTCACGATCTCCGGGCTGGTCCACCAGATCAGCGCCTTCACCGCCTCGTCATAGGTGTCCTTGTCCTGGTTGGCGACATAGAGCACCGAGCCGCGGTCCAGGGTCGTGCTGTCCTGCCAGATCACGCCCTCCTCGTTGGCCGGGAAGAAGAACCCGTCGAGATCCGCATCCGGGTTCTGCGCCAGCACCTTGTTCCAGAGCCAGGGGCCGTGATAGGCGAGGATCGACCGCCCGCCGATGAAGCTCGATTCGTACTCCTGCTCCCAGGCCCGCTCCCACCAGTTCGGCGGCAGATAGCCCGCGTCGGTGAACTCCTTCACCAGCTCGAGCGCCGGGACCATGGGGTTGTTCTCCTTGTCGGTCCACTCGATCTCGCCGAGCCAGAGCCGCCGGAAGTCCTCCTTCGAGGCGCCGAGCCCCACCCCCCAGGCCTCGAGGATCCACCGCCCCCAGGCGCGCGGATGCCAGCCATTGTCGAGCACGTAGTCGAGGTCGTCCTGGCTGTCGACATAGGCCTTGAGCTCGGCGAGGAAGGCGCGGAGATCGTCGACGTTCTCGATCGACTTCGGGTCCAGCCCCGCCTCCGCCATCCGGTCCGCGTAATAGACGAAGCTCATGAAGAGCCCGCCATTGACGTTCAAGGCCGGCACGTAGTCCGGCACGCCGAAGGTCTGCTCGAAGACGTTCCGCGCGTCGTAGGTCAGAAGATCCCAGTAGGGATAGTCGATCTCGAGCAGATTGACGTAGGTCTGGTAGTTGTCCTTGGTCGGGAAGACGAGCCCCCGGATGTCCGCCGGATCACCCGCCGCCACCCGCGCCTGGTAGGCCGCCTCCGTGTCCTCGTTGATGGCGAAGAGCTCGATTTTGACCTCGGGGTTCTCCTCCTCGTAGAGATCCCAGATCGCCCGGTTCTGCGCCATGTACTCCGGCTGCGTCGCCGACACCTGCAGCACCGTCTCGGCCACCGCCGACCCGCCCAGCACGCCGCCGGCGAACAGTGCCAGAGCACTCGCCATCCCGACCCGCCGCATCACGGACATCGACATCTCCAAAGCCTCCCCCTTGCCGGCGGGTCACACCCCGCCCTTCCCTGACGCGACAGCTATGCGACAGATCATACCAGTTGGTCAAGGTGGTGGTTTGGGGGTGGGGGTGACGCCACTACCGCATCGTCAATGTTTTTGCTAATAATCCTTGCCCTCGCACGCAATCTGAGTTCTAGCAGCACGAACGAGAAGAAGATTAAGCAGGCAGACTAGCAAATTCGAGCCATATCCATCTAATTTATACTTACTATATGTTCGACTTATCAAGAACATCTTTACCCAATCATTGACTATTTATAAAACAACTGAAATAAAAGAACCATTATTTATTCCTCTTCATGATCAATTTGACAAGTATGTTAATCTAATATTGTCAATATTTAAATATCATACTCAATACAGACAACTGATCGCCACATTTTACGCTAGCATAAGCGATATACTACCTATCATGACCAATATTCTTCAACCAATTCTGCATAGCGTTTTGTTCCAATTTTCATGAAGTCTTTGTTAAGTTTTTCAATTTGCCAGAGACATTCCCTCGTCGCCGTTGCATTCTTCTCCTTAAATGCCAAGTCCAACTTTCCACTCCCTTCTCTGTTTCTCAACTTACCCCACTCATTGAACATCTCCACGATCACCGGACGCGTATCATCTGAGAACGCTGCAAGGATGGGGTTATCCGGCAGATTACTCTGCAGTGGGCGGTCGGGTTCATAGTAGCCACGCTGATGGCTCTCCCGCTCCATTCTCTCGATGATTTTGCGAACGCGGTTTACATCACGCTCAGTTCTGATACCGTGGAAACCATCCAGCACTTCCCATTTGAATCGATAGCCCATTCGCAATACATTACCGAGAGCACTGAGCTCTATAGGACAGTTGCGGATTGGTCCGGTGGCGCTTTCTAAAAATGCAATATGCGCAGACTCCGCCTCATTTGTGTCGACACATCGACGTATCGAGAGCAATGTTGGTCTATAGAACTGGTCATCTTCACCGGTGAAAATGGCGTCCGACGGCTCGTGCGGTCTGTGTTCGAAAGCTTCTCTGATTGCATCCACTATTGACTTTAGCCAGAAAATATGCTCTCTTCCTATTAGCTGACCGATTTGCTCGTCCGATAATTGTGAAAAATCCACGCTGCCATGGGCTCGTGCAAGGATCTTGCGGAGTTCTATTTCTTTGTTGCGCCCCGCATAACCGAAGATATGTTCTAATCCACTGGCATCGATCACTACGGCGTCGAGAAGTTCTGCAACATTTGCTGGAGCATGGCCTCCCGCAAGCCTGATGTCGAGATAGTCAATACGATACTGCCGCCAAATTTCTTTCGACGGCTGAATCGCTGCGGCGATTGTCTCCGCATGGGACTGAACTTTCGCCATCGGCACCAAAGGGTTGATTGGCGCCATCCCTGGTATGGCGTCCGGTTCGCGCAATAATTGCCGCAGAAAAACACTGATCTGATCGTTCTCGGCCCGCACCGCATCAAGGTCGGTCAATGGCCCAGCCATTTCAACTCTCGAATGATGGATGGCTATCAGCCGATCTTCTATACCCATCGCCCTCTTGAAGTAGCCTGCCTCGAACAACGTCCACGAACGATCAAGCGATTGCTCTGGCAGCAGCAGAAAAAACCAGTGTGCCTCTTCCAACGCTTTATAGATTCCTAGCCGGAACTCTTTTCCAGCGTCCGAAACACGCTCGCACATAAAAGGAAATGGGGCCGATGTACAAATTCTACCGTTCCCATACAGCTCAAAAGGCTCTATTATACTACGTGCCGCTTCAGCAAAACCTATCTTGTAGCTAATAAAGATCTTTACTCCATTGACAATGGCGTCAAAGTACTTTAAGAACGCTTTCTCTGCTTGATAAGCAAAAGAGATTCTACTATAAAATTGCAGCTTGTCACACAACCTCTCTAGCTCTGCCAATCTCTCACGATTATTGGAGACGCTGGCTTTCGCCTTCTCAACCGACGGCATGCGCTGGAACGCCTCATACTCCTCCGCAGACAACGGCATTTTGGTGGCTCCCTGACAGCAGTCCGTTGCGAAGGCTGATTGAATTTTCTGTAGATATCTTAACGTTTTTAAGTCAACTGCGCAAGAGGGATAAGATCGATGGCGCTTCGTCCAACTAGATGCCGCTCTTGAAATGAATGGCAAAAAAAGAAGTCGGCATCCACCTCGCGGCGCATGATGCAGGTCGTGTCCCTGGAAGGCCACAAGGCGTCAGGCGCCATTGGCGCTCGGCTCGTTTCTGAGTCCGGGCTGACAGATGACGTGTAGGATCCGTGTTCATCGTTGCCTTCGCGCGACGGTGGTGTCCCAGTGATGATCCTGGATGCGAATGGGCTCGCGGCCGGGGTCGTAGGCGTCCCAGACCTGTTCGGTGAGCGGGGTATTGGGCAGCAGCTGGCAGATGCGGTCGATCGGTGCTCTGCCACCGAGGGCGGAATGCGGTCGCTGCCAGTTGAAGAAGGTCTGCCACTCGGCCAGCTCGTCGCCGAGGCTCGGGCACTCCAGGTCGGCGGTGGCCCAGAATTCCTCCAGGGCGGTGCGTTGGGCGCGCTCGACTTTCCCGTTGAGATGGGGTGAACGGGGCCGGATCGGCCGGAACTTGATGTGCCAGGCCTGCAGCTTCTCCTGGACCTTGTAGGCGAAGAACTCCTGGCCGCGGTCGGTCTGGATGCGCTGGATGGCGAACGGCATCTCCTCGAGCACCTGCTCGAGGAAGGCTAGCGTGTTGCCGGCGGTGCGGCGGGGATAGAGGCCGAGCACCTGGAAGCGCGAGCAGTCGTCGACGGCGGTGTACTGGTAGAGACCGGGGCCGATCTTGCAGACGTCGAGCTGCACGCGGTCGCCGGCGACGGGGCGGCTGTAGCGTTTGCTGCCCTTGCGGCGGAGCAGCCGACGCCTCAGGTAGCGTTCGCCGTGCCGCACCAGGACCTTGTGGATCGTGTCGAGCGCCAGTCTGAGGCCATGCTCACGAATGAGCTCGATCCGCAGGCGTTTGACCCGGAGCCTGCGTTCGCGGCGCAGGGCGAGGATCAGCTCCTCCTCCCGCTCGAACACCTTGCGGTTCGGTGAATGGTGCGGCCGCCGGCTGCGGCTCTCCAGACCGGCCTCGCCCTCGGTCTGGTAGCGGTGCCACCACTTGCGCAAGGTTGGCCGCGAGATCCCGCAACGCCGGCACACCACGCCTGCGTTGCCGAGTTCCTTGTACAGCCTGATCCAGCCGAACCTGGTGCGGGCGTCCATCATACCTCCCCGGCCGGGCCGTGGACTTGCTGGACAACGCTACACGTTGCCCACAAGCCCACCGCCGCAACAGCCACAACCCGAACGTGATCGGCTCAGATGATAGCCGCCTGCCGCCAGCCCGAGCAGGTGAAACCTTCTCTACAAACCTCACAAATGACGTTCACATGATACTGTCGGCCATCCCGCCAACAGCCGCGCAATCGTGTCAGACGATCGCGACGTCGGCCGGACAGGGAGCGTGCTCGGTGTGCGCGCGCTCGAGGGCGCCGGTGCCCGGATCGATCCGGAAACATTCGACGCAATCGGCGTCCTGGCTGGCCACCAGCAGGAACCTGCCGCTTGGATCGAGCGTCAGGTTTCTGGCATTCGAGTGGGCGGCCAGCGCATGACGGCTAGCAAATGACAATGTGCCGGCGTCACGGTCCACGGTGAACACCGCGATGCTCTGGTGAACCCGGCAGATGTAGTAATAGTGCGACCCGTCGGCCGACAGACAGCCTTCGGCACCCCAGAAGTCGCCCTTGCCGAGATTTTCCGGATGGTCGCGCCCGTCGAAGTCGTCCGGATAGCAGCGCACGGTCTGGATCGGCAGGAGCCCCTTCTCGTCGTCGACGGTGTAGACGACGACGGTGCCATCGAGCTCGCAATTCACGTACGCCACCCGGCGTGTCGGATGGAAATTGATGCCGCGCGGCCC
>CAZGUW010000165.1:0-10551 GCA_964528705.1 uncultured Geminicoccaceae bacterium | reverse complement strand
CGGGCCACCTCACCGTGCGCCTCAGGGGCTCGGCCGGCCAGTCGCTCGGCGCCTGGGCGGTGCAGGGCCTCAAGCTCGAGGTCCTGGGCGACGCCAACGACTATGTCGGCAAGGGCCTCTCGGGCGGCACCATCATCGTCCGACCCACCGTCTCGAGCCCGCTGGTCGCCGACCAGAACTTCATCATCGGCAACACCTGCCTCTACGGCGCCACCGAGGGCAAGCTCTTCGCCGCCGGCCGGGCCGGCGAGCGCTTCGCCGTCCGCAATTCCGGCGCGCTCACCGTGGTCGAGGGCTGCGGCGACAATGGCTGCGAGTACATGACCGGCGGTGTGGCGGTGATCCTCGGCGCCGTCGGCGACAACTTCGCCGCCGGCATGTCGGGCGGCATGGCCTATGTCTGGGACGCGGCGGGCCAGCTCGAGGCCCATCTCAACCCGGACATGGTGATCATGCAGCCGGTCCTGGTCGACCACTACGTGCAGGAGCTCAAGACGCTCCTGGTCGAGCATGTCTGGCAGACCCAGAGCGCTCTCGCCGAGCGCATCCTGCACGATTTCGACCTCGAGCTGCCGCGGTTCCGGCAGATCGTGCCGAAGGAGATCATGGACAAGCTGCCTGTGCCGGTGCAGCCGCAGGGGGACACCGAAGCCCGGCTCGCATGAAGCACCTTCTCGTCCTGGCGCTGGCCCTGGCACTCGCCGGGCCGGCGTTGGCCACCCCGCCTGTGCCGGCCTCGCGCGAGGCGATCAACGCGGCCCTCGACGGCATCCAGTCGCTGCCCCTGCCGGCGCCGGAGCCGGGCGAGGTCCGCATCGGCCGGCCGGCTGACGAGCGGCGGCTCAACCGCGGCTTCCTCGAGGATCTGGCGGCCCAACCGGACTGGCCGGACGAGGGCATCGTCATCGCCGCCGGGCACCACCGGCTGGAGGAGTTGGCGGCCACGCTCGACCGACCCGAGCTGCTCGCCTGCGAGGTGGACAGCTGCCGGCTGGCGGCGCCGCTCGCCGTCGAGAACGGTGCGGGCCTCGTCATCAACGGGCTGACCCTTCGGCTCGAGCAGGGCGCCGGGGCCGCGATCGTGGCCTTCGGCGACCTCTTCGTGAGTCTCTCGACCGTCGAGGGGTGGGCCGGCGACGCCCCCGCCACGACCGACGGGACGGCTTTTCGCCCGTTCATCGTCGCCTACGACCGGAGCCGGACAGTCATCCGCGGCAGCCGGCTCGCCGCGCTCGGCTACGACGCCTTCGGCACCACGGGTCTCGCCATCACGGTCACCAGCCGTGACGATCCGCCGGCGCGGCCGACCCTGCAGCTCGTCGGCAACCTGATCGAGAACATGTATGACGGCGTGCAGGTGCGCGGTGCCGCCGAGGCGACGCTCCTGCGCAACCGCGTCAGAGCATCGCTGCGCCACGGCATCGCGGTTCGCGACGGCGCCGCCGACGGCCTGATCGCCGACAACGACATCGTCGGCAGCGGCGCCATGGCCGCCAACGGCAACGGCATCCTCATGTCCCGTGGCATCACCCGGACGGCGGTGCTCGCCAACCGGATCGTCGACAGCGCCGCCGCCGCGGTCCAGGTCGACAAGGGCGCCTTCGACCTCACCTTCGCCGGCAACCAGCTGGCGCGCAGCGGACGTGACGGTCTCGTCCTCTACGAGAGCTGGTCGGTCGACCTCCGCCGCAACGCCATCGCCCGTAACGGGCGCTCCGGCATCCGTATCCGCGCCGCCGACGGCATCCTGGTCGCCGAGAACGGCCTCACCGGCAACGCCCGCGCCGGTGTGGACCTGCAGGACTGGAGCATCGTCAAGAAGTCGCCGAGCGAGGAGGAGGCGGCGCTGATCCGCCCGACCGAGGCCACGATCAAGGGCAACCGTTTCGCCGACAACGCCAGGGGCGACTGCGTCGTGCAGGGCGTGGTCACGATCCTGCCGGCGGAAGGCAACGATTGCTGAGACGGGCGGCACTCGTCACCCTGGCCTGGCTCTCTGTTGCCCCGGCATCTCTGGCCCCGGCAGCCTTGGCCGAAGTGCCCACGGTCGCCGACATAGAGGCGCTGGCGGAATCCATTCTCGCCGAGCCCCTGCCGGACCCGCTCGCAGGCGAGGTCGGGCTGGCCGAGGCCGCCGGCGAGCCGGCGCTGCGGCGGGGCTTCCTCGACGACCTCGAGGCGCTGCCCGAATGGTCGGGGCAGGCCATCCTCCTGCGCACCGGGCGACACCGGCTCGAGGCGCTGCCGGACCTCTTCGACCGGCCCGACCTCCTGGCCTGCGACGATGGCCGGTGCCGGCTCGCCGCGCCGCTTATCGTCGCTGCCGATGCCACGCTCGTCGTCGACGGCATCGAGCTTCGCCTGGTCCAGGAGGCCGGCGCCGTCCTGACCGCCTATGGCGACCTCTTCGTCAGCGATTCGACGCTGCTTGGCTGGAACGAGGCCGCCGGCATGCCGGCCGCGACCGGCTCCCGCGGCGCCGCGTTCCGCCCCTGGATCACCGGACTCGAGGACAACCGCACGGTGGTCCGCCGGAGCCGTCTCGCCCATCTGGGCTACCAGGGCGTCTCCACCTTCGGCCTCGCCTTCACCCATGGCGGCCGTGACCCCGGGGAAGGCGGGCCGCGGGTCAGCGTCGTCGCCAATACCATCGAGGACCTTTATTTCGGCTTCTTCAGCTTCGGCGCTGTGGGCGTCGAGGTCATCGGCAACGAGATCATCGCGAGCCACGTCTACGGCGTCGACCCGCATGACGCGACCAACGACATGCTGATCGCCGGCAACACCGTCACCGGCACGCGGCGCAGCCACGGCATCATCCTCAGCCGCGAGATCCACGATGCGATGGTGGTCCTGAACCAGAGCAGCGACAATGCCGGTGCCGGGCTCTTTATCGACAAGGGCAGCCACGACGTGACCTTCGCCCGCAACCGCTCCTTCGGCAACGGCAAGGACGGGATCGTGGTCTACGAGAGCCGCGACATCGACATCACCAACAACGAGCTCTTCGCCAACGGCCGTGCCGGCGTCCGCATGCGGGCCTCGGCCGACATCCGCGTGCTGCGGAACGCCATCCGGCACAATGCCGGCCCCGGGATCTTCGTCTACGACTGGAGCCACGCCGACCGCGAGCCCGACGAGGAGGATGCGCTGCACCTCCTGCCGACGAGCATCGAGCTCACCGGCAACAGTCTCGCCAACAACGCCGGCGGCGACTGCAGCATCAAGGGCGATGTCGAGTTCCGGTCGCCCTCGGGTGAGGCGAGCGACTGCTGAGCGCCCGCTTCGGCGTCAGTAGTGCGCCGGGATGAGCTCGCCGGCACCCAGCCCCTCGCGCGCACCCTTCGGCCGCGACTGCGCCTTGGGCATTTTCGGCAGATCCGGCGGCACCTTCTTGTAGGGAATGCTCTCGAGCAGGTGCCGGATCAGGTTGAGCCGGGCGCGGCGCTTGTCGTCGGCCGGGACGATGTGCCAGGGCGCCTCCGGCGTGTGGGTGGCGGCGATCATCCGCTGGTAGGCCGCCGTGTAGTCCCACCAGCGGCGCACCGATTCCGTATCCATCGGGCTCAGCTTCCAGTGCTTGAGCGGCTCGGTGATCCGCGCCTCGAAGCGCCGGCGCTGCTCGTCCTGGCTGACGTCGAGGAAGTACTTGCGCAGGATGATGCCGCTGTTGACGATCATCTCCCGCTCGAAGGCCGGGGTCAGCGCCAGGAAGCGCTCGTACTCCTCGTCGGTGCAGAAGCCCATCACCCGCTCGACGCCGGCCCGGTTGTACCATGAGCGGTCGAAGAGGATGATCTCGCCGGCCGCCGGGAAATGCTGGATGTAGCGTTGTGCGTAGATCTGGCTCCGTTCGCGATCCGACGGCGCCGGCAGGGCAACGTGCTTGTAGACGCGCGGGCTGGTGCGGCCGGTGATGCGGCTGATGACGCCACCCTTGCCGGCCGTGTCCCGTCCCTCGAAGACCACGATGATCCGCTGCTCCGCCGCCTTGACCCAGGCCTGCAGGCGGGTGAGCTCCACCTGCAGGTCATGGAGCTCACGCTCGAACACCTTGCGCTTCATCTTCTCGGGCGCCGCCGTCTCTTTGGTCTTCTTGTCCTTCGCCTTGCCCATTCCTTCCGGCTCCCTGTAAGCCACCGCGCGAGCGACCAGAATGACGCGGCCCGGCTGGCAGGACAAGGGCCGCGCGTGCGGCGCCTCAATCCGGGTCGGGCTTCACCTTGCTGTTGGCGTCGAAGATGGCCGCACGCACGTGGCTCAGCCGCGGCTCCGGCTCGGCGATGAAGGGGAGGGGCCGGGTCAGGCGGATCGCCTCGAGCCCCAGCCGGCCGGCGAGCAGCGCGTTGCCGGCACCCTGGCCGGCCCGGGCCGAGAGCAGGGCGGCGAGCGAGGCGCCGACATGCTCGAAGGCGGCGTGGCTCACCACGTCGGCGAGCCCCGCGATGGCGGCGTTCCTGATGCAGCGCCGCAGCAGGCCAAAGGCCGCGGCCGGCCCGAGCGCCAGTCCGTAGGCGCGGGCGATGCCGCGGATCATCAAGGTCGCCCGCCAGAGCACGAGCAGCCCGTCCATGAGGCCGAGCGGGCTCAGCGCCGTGAGCAGGCCGATGTCGCGGCTCGCCTCCAGCACCAGCCGGTAGGCGCGCCTGTCGCGCGGGGCCAGCACCTGCCGCTCGTAGAGGGCGAGGATTTCCGCATCGGCCAGGCCCCGCTCGCTCGCCGCCCTGATCTCCGCCTTGTGGCGCTCGCCGAGCTGCTGGTCGAGGTCGTGCAGATAGCCCTCCGCCTCGCCATGCAGCTCGCTGCCGGCAAGACGCTGCCCGGTGAGCCGCAGCCGCTCCGCCCGGCGCACGCGCCGGAGATCGAAGACCTCCTTCCAGACCGTCCCGAGCGTGGTGACCACGACGACCGCCAGAAGCACCGCGAATGGCCAGCCGAGCAGAGGCGTGGTCTCGATCAGACTGGTCACATGGTCGACCGCCTGGATCAGCACGAGGCCGATGATCGAGCCCAGCAGGAGCAAGCCCGGCCGGCGCCAGAACGGGCGGGCCGGCGGCACCGGCGGCGGCGCGCGCTCGGCCGGCAGCTCCGGCGTCTCCTCGACGGTCTCGAAGCGCCCGGCCCTGGGATCGAGCTCGAACGGCCGGACGGGTGGCAGGTCGCCTTTCATCGCAGCTTGTCCCCGATGAGGAACTCGATCGCCTGGTCGAGCCGAAGATGCTGGCCCTTGACCCCGGGCTCGAGGCGTCTCGGCTCGAAGTCGCGAAAGCGGAAGCGGCCCGAGCGCCAGTCCTCGTCGTCCGGCAGGTCGCCCGGGATCTCGCCCGGGAAGAGCACCGTCTCGCGCCCGTCCTCGGCCAGCCGCCCGCGCACGCAGGAGAGCTGCTGGCCCTGATGTTCCGTCCTGACCGTGTCGGTGGCCCGCAGCGCGGCGAGCGCCAGCACGTCCGTTTCGAGCCCGGCGAAGCGCGCCTTGCGCCGCGCCGGGGCGATCATCAGCTCGAGCAGCTGCTTGAGGTTGGCATGCTGGTTGGCGGCCACATGGTCGGCCTTGCTGGCGGCGAATAGGAGCTTCTCGATGCTCGGCCGGAAGAGCCGGGCGAGCAGGCTGTTGCTGCCGTAGCGGAAGCTCTCGAGGATCGTCTCGAGCGCGTCCCGGCTGTCGGCGAAATGCGCCCGGCCGCGATTGAGCGTGTGGAACAGGTCGACCAGCACGATCTGCCGATCGAAGCGGCTGAAATGGTCGGTGTAGAAAGGCTCCACCACCTGCCGCTTGTAGATCTCGAACCGCGATGCCATGGCGCGCCGCAGCTCGGCGGGTGCCTTTTCGGGCAGGGGCGTGAAGCCGGTCGCCGGGTCCGCGCCTTCGGTCACCAGCCGGCCCGGCTGGACGAGGCTCAGGCCGAGCTCGTTCTGCACGCGGCCGAGATAGCGGCGGTAGACCTCGACCAGTTCGTCCGGCGCCGTTGTCGGCGAGAGCGCGGCGAGGGCCGCCCGCCACTCGCCCGCCACCGCGGCGCGGGGCTCGACCCTGTCGCGCGCCGAGGCCGCTTCCGAGAACTGGGCGTAGTCCATCGAAAGGAGCGGCAGGTCGAGCAGCCATTCGCCCGGATAGTCGATGATCTCGAGGATCAGGCTGCCGGTCGGCGCCATCAGGCGCTGGACGAGCCCCGTCGTCTTGAAACGCAGCTCGAGCTTCAGCACGGTCAGGCGGTCGGTGGCGTCGGGCCAGTTCGGCCGGTCGGCCATCAGAGTCCGGCGGAAGACCGCATAAGGAAAAGCCGGCCCGCGCACCGGCAGGAGCCGCGCGCCGCGATAGCGTTCCTCGTGCACGGCGGAGACGAAGGCGAGGTCGTGGCCGTCGAGCAGGTGATGCACCAGCGCCGTCGTGAAGACAGTCTTGCCGCTCCGCCGCAGACCGGTGACGGCCAGCCGCAGATGCCGGTCGACCAGCCGGTCGCCAAGATCGGCCACCTCGCTGCCGATGCCCTGGGCGAGACTGCCGAGGCGATCAAGTTGCAGCCATTCGGTGATGGTCGAGGCTGCCGCTGAGGGAAGAGGGGTCACCATGGACGAGAAGCGCTCTTGAGCTCCGGGAATGTCGCGACGACCGGCGTGCGGGCTGCCGTCAGGATGTTCGGCCCTGATACAGGCTGACGAGCCGGGCGACCAGCAAGGCCATGTAGAGCGTGCCGACGACCGCCTCCATGGTGGACCAGATCTGGGCGAAGGGGTTCAGGGGCGTGATGTCGCCATAGCCCACGGTCGTCATGGTCGTCAGGCTGAAATAGAGGAACTGGTGGAAGTAGGGTCGGCCCTCGCCGTGAACCAGCGAGAAGGCCGTGGGATCCAGCGTGAAGATGAAGAGATAGGAGGTGGTCCAGGCCAGCGCGATCAGCAGGTAGGCCGAGGCGGCGCCCAGCAGGATATTGAGATCGACCGCATTAGCGCGCACGATATGGCCGAGAACAATGAAAAGGACGTAAACATTGAAGAGAAAGGCTAGAATATTGGCATAGATCTCGATAGCGGTGACTTGCCAGAACAACACCACCAGATTGAGCGCCATCCAGGGCAGGCCGATCGTCAGGGCGATGATCCGGTGGCGGCGCTCGTCACTGGCGATCACGATCGCGGCGAGCAGGACGAGGGCGAACAGGACGACCATGAAGAAGCGGTGCAGGAGCGTGCTCTCGAGAAAGGGCGAGACGAGCATCACCAGCAGGAGCGCCAGGAGCAGGAACGGGAAGCGCAGCCTGAAGGTCCGCAATGCGAGCGCGCGGCGGGTGACCGCGGCAGCCGTGGCCCGAGGCGCCTGGATCAAGGCAACTGCCAGTGGCCGAGCAGCAGCGCCACCATGACGAGCAGGCCGAGGCCCCGATGGCTGCGGAACCGGTCGAGACAGTCCGCCGGGTCGTCGAGCTCGACCGACTGCGCCTGCCAGAGGAGCAGCCCGGCCACGGGCAGGAGGGCGAGGAAGAAGAGCAGGTTCAGCCCGGCGCTCCACCCGGCGAGCGCCAGGAGGCCGAGCATCGCCGCATAGAAGCCGTAGAGCCAGGGCCGGGTCGCCTCGCCGAAGAGCAGCGCCGTCGACTTCACCCCGATCAGCGCGTCGTCTTCCTTGTCCTGGTGCGCGTAGATGGTGTCGTAGCCGAGCGTCCAGGCGATGCCGGCGAGATAGAGGAAGAGCGCCGGCAGGCCGAGCCCGCCCACGATCACCGCATAGCCGACCAGCACCCCCCAGTTGAAGGTGAGACCGAGGAAGACCTGCGGCCAGTAGGTGATCCGCTTCATGAAGGGATAGGCGACCACGAGCGGCATGCTGCAAAGGGCGATCAGCGCCGCCGTCAGCGGCAGGAAGACGAGCACGCCGAGCCCGATGGCGAGCTGCAGGCCGAGAAAGGCCATGGCCTCCCTCATGCCGAGCCGCCGGGCGGCGAGCGGCCTCCCGGCCGTGCGCTTCACCTGGCGGTCGAAGTCGCGATCCGCCATGTCGTTGATCGTGCAGCCCGCCCCGCGCATGGCGATGGCACCGATGGCGAAGAGCGGTGCCCAGAGCATGGCCGGCGTGCCCCCGGCGAGCGCAAGGCCCCAGAGGCAGGGGATGAACAGGAGCCAGGTGCCGATCGGCCGGTCGAGCCGCGCCAGGAGCCCGTAGTCGCGCCAGCTCCGGGGCAGCCGGACCAGCCAGCCATACTCCTCGTCGGGCAGTCGGATGACGGGTTCGCCAGCTTGTCCACTCATGCCAGATCACTTAGCGTTCGCCTCACCCACGGTAAAGGCGGCGCCCGGACATGCGCGACACGCGACTGCATCTCGAGGCCCCGCTCGACGCCGGTGGCAGCCTCGATCTCGAGCCGGAGGCCACACACTATCTCAGGGCGGTGCTCCGCGCCCGCACCGGCCAGAGCCTGCGCGTCTTCAACGCCGTGTCGGGCGAGTGGCGGGCCCGCCTCGTCCGCCTCGACCGCCACGCGGCGACCATCGCGCTGGAGGAGCAGCTCCGCCCGCCGATCGCCGAGCCCGGCCCGACCCTCATCTTCGCGCTCATCAAGAAGCCGCGGCTCGACTGGCTCCTGGAGAAGGCGGTCGAGCTCGGCGTGGCCAGGCTCCAGCCGGTGCGCTGCCGGCATGCGGTGGTCGAGGCGACGAAGCCCGAGCGGCTGCGCCAGCGCCTGGTCGAGGCGGCGGAGCAGTGCGAGCGGCTGAGTGTCCCCGAGCTCCTGCCGGAAACGGACCTCCTGGATGCCGTGCACGGCGTCGGAGCGACGGGGGTCGTCTTCGCCGACGAGGCCGGCGGCAACAGTCTCGCGGCGACGCTCGACCGCTCTCCCGCGGCGGCCCTGCTGGTCGGCCCGGAAGGCGGCTTCGCCGCCGAGGAGCGGGCAGCGCTGCGTGCGCTCGCGTTCGTCCACCCGGTCAGCCTCGGCGCCACCATCCTGCGTACCGAAACCGCGGCCCTGATGCTCCTCGCCTGCCATCGCGCGCTGGCCGCCACTGCGGATCAGCCGCGCCGGGCCGAAGGTTAAGCGAATTTTGCGACATCGTGTCACTGACGCGAGGCGATGCCGCCTCCTATCCTCGATTCAACGATTTCGCGGTGCTCAGCCGGGCCTCTTCGGGGTGGCGGCAACCGCTTCATGGCCAAGCAAGGAAACGAGCCCCATGCGCTGGTTGTTCGCGTGCCTCCTCGGCACACTCTGTCTCTTTCACGGCGTTGGCGGCGGCCTTGCGCTCGCCGCCCAGCCCGAGCCATGGCAGATGGGGCTGCAGCCGTCGGCGAGCCCGATCATGGAGCGGATCGCCAACTTCCACACGCTGCTGCTGTGGATCATCACGCTGATCTGCCTGTTCGTCCTGGCGCTGCTCGCTTATGTCTGCGTCAAGTTCAAGGAATCGAACAACCCGACCCCGTCGCGGCGCTCGCACCACACCATGCTCGAAGTGGTGTGGACGGCCGTGCCGGTGCTGATTCTCGTGATCATCGCCATCCCGTCCTTCCGCCTGCTCTACTACGCCGACGTGGTGCCCGAGACCGAGCTCACGGTGAAGGCGACCGGCAAGCAGTGGTTCTGGACCTACGAGTACCCGGATAACGGCGACTTCGTGTTCGATGCGTTCATGCTGACCGACGAGGAGCTGGAGCCGGGCATGCTGCGGCTGCTCGAGACCGACAATCGCGTCGTGCTGCCGACCGGCACCAACATCAAGCTGCAGGTCACCGCCGCCGACGTGCTGCATTCCTGGGCGATGCCCGCCTTCGGCATCAAGATCGACGCCGTGCCCGGGCGGCTCAACGAGGTCTGGATCAACATCGAGGAGCCGGGCACATATTACGGGCAGTGCTCGGAGCTCTGCGGCGTCAATCACGGCTTCATGCCGATCACCGTCGAGGCGGTGACGCCCGAGGCTTACGAGGCCTGGGTGGCGGAGGCGCAGACGCGCTTCGCCAGGGCCGACGCCGAGCCCGTGCAAGTCGCCAATCGCTGAGTGGCAGCCGGACCCCGACCGATGCCTGCCGACCGAATTTCCGCGGAGAGTTGAAGAATGGCCTACGCATCCGCCCATGCCCATGACGACCACACGCCGACCGGTTGGCGGCGCTGGCTGTTCTCGACCAATCACAAGGACATCGGCACGCTCTATCTGATCTTCGCGTTCTGCGCGGGGATGATCGGCATGCTCATGTCAATGGCCTTCCGCGCCGAGCTGATGATGCCGGGCGACCAGGTGCTCGGCGGGGATCACCATTTCTTCAACGTGCTGATCACCGCGCACGGCCTCATCATGATCTTCTTCTTCGTGATGCCGGCGCTTATCGGCGGTTTCGGCAACTGGATGGTGCCGCTGATGATCGGCGCACCGGACATGGCCTTCCCGCGGATGAACAACATCAGCTTCTGGCTTCTGGTGCCGGCCTTCGTGCTGCTTGTCTTATCGACAATGGTCGATGGCGGCTTCGGCGGCGGCTGGACCGCATATCCACCGCTTTCTTCGCTCCTCGGGCACCCGACCGCGGCGGTCGACATGGGCATCTTCGCGCTGCATCTG
>CAZGUW010000164.1:0-10702 GCA_964528705.1 uncultured Geminicoccaceae bacterium | reverse complement strand
GGACGACGCCGAGGCCGGGCTCCGCCGGCAGCTGCAGCCGGCCGTCGACCACCTGGATCGAGGGGGCCGTCAGGTTGTCGAAGTTCGGGTTGGGCTTGCTGTCCATCTCGACGAGGTCGACATCGCCCGGGATGGCGGCAGCGAGCTGCGCGCTGGCATAGAGCCCGACCGGCCCGCCATACATGTGCAGCGCTACCTGCTTGCCGGCCGCCTTGCCCATGGCGCAGAGCCGGCGCCCCATCGTGATGCCGCCCGTCTTGGTGATGTCCGGCTGCGCCCAGTCGGGGTCGATCTGGTCCAGCAGGAGCTCGAAGCCCGCCTCGCCATAGCTGTTCTCGCCCATGGCGAGCGGCGGCCGGCCGGCCATGCCGTGCCACTCCCGATAGGCGGCCGTGTCGTCCACCGGGAAGGGCTCCTCGAGCCAGCCGAGCCGGGCCGCCTCCAGCACGTCCATGATGCCGGCGAGCTTTGCCGGCGTCTGGCCCTGGCTGCAGTCCATCATCAACGGCCGGTCGCCGGCGGCTGCACGCGCCTCGGGCAGCCAGCGCCGGCCCATCTCCGTGTCGGCCGGCAGCTTCACCTTGAAGCGCACATGCCCCTTGGCGGCCATCTCTTCGATCATCCCCGGCCGGTCGAGCGGCAGGTTGGTGGCGTAGACCGGGGCCGAATCGGCGCCCTCCGCACCGCCCAGCACGCGGCGCAGCGGCTGGCCGAGGGCCCGGCTGTGCGCGTCCCAGAGGGCAATGTCGGTGCCGGCGAGCGCCTGGTGGAACGGGCCGATCGCCCCCATCTGGTTGGCGAGGCCGCGCATGGCCGAAGCCAGCTTCGCGTAGAGCCGGGTCGGGTCGTCGAGCGTCTCGCCGACCAGCGCTGGGCGCACCACGCGCCTCAGGATCTCGACCCGCTCCGGACAGCCCCAGGGCGGGAAATTGGCCCAGACCTCGCCGATGCCCTCGGTCCCGCCGGCGAGGCGGACGCGCACGACGAGGTTGTGGCGGACATCGACCCGGCCGAACGGCGCGATGATCGGAACCTCCAGCGGGGACTTGATCAGGACGACCCGCAGGTCCTCGATGCGACGGCTCATTCGGCTGCTCCTCCCGTGTCTCCAGTGCCTGGGACCCGGTTAGCACGACCCGGCCGGTGCCACCATCACCGCCCGCGCCCGAGCCGCCGCTCCAGCGCCCGGAGCGCCAGCGACAGGCCGATCACCATGACGAGATAGGTGTAGGCGACGATGTTGTAGGTCTCGAAGAAGCGGAACGAGCCCGCCGCATAGACCTTGCCCATCTGGGTGATGTCGGCGACGCCGAGCACCGAGACGAGCGAGCTGTCCTTGACCATGGCGACGAAGTCGTTGCCGAGCGGCGGCAGGATGACCCGGATCGCCTGCGGCAGGACGATCAGGCGAAAGCGCTGCCAGGGCGAGAGGCCAAGCGCCTCGGCCGCCTCGATCTGGCCCGGATCGACCGCCAGGATGCCGGCCCGGAAAACCTCGGCGATGAAGGCCGAGTAGCCGATTGTGAGCGCAATGATGGCGCGCCAGAGCAGCGACACGTCGCGCACCTGCAGCTCGCCCACGAGCCCCGCCCCGCGCGGCCAGGTGAGGAGCCAGTTCACCAGCCAGACGAGGCCCGGTGCCGCGACGAACGCCACGTAGAAGAGCAGCACCAGCATCGGCACGCCCCGGATCACCTCGACATAGAAGCGGGCGGCCTGGCGCAGCGCCGCAAAGCGCGAGAGGGCGGCAAGGGCGACGAGGAGGCCGACCAGGGTCGCGAGCGCAAAGGCGACGACCGTGACGAAGACGGTGATGCCCGCCCCCCGGACGACGATGGCGAAGATCTCGCGGTAGAGCCCGCTCGTCGCGATCTGCCAGCCCAGCACCGCACCGATGCCGAGCGTCAGGACCAGCCACCAGGGAAAGTCGCCCTCGCCCGCCGGCCGGCGCATCCAGGATCAGCCGCCGAGCGCGTAGTCGCGGAACCACTTCGTGTTGAGCGCCTCGATCGTCCCGTCGGCATGCGCCGCGGCTATGGCGGCGTTGAAGGGCTCGACGAGATCCGAGCCCTTGGGGAAGATGAAGCCGAAATCCTCCGAGCCGAGCGGCTCGCCAACCAGCTTAAGCGCCCCCTCGGAAGCCTCGACATAGCCCTGCCCCGCCGTGCCGTCGGTCAAGACGAGATCGACGTCGCCCGTCCGGAGCGCCTGCACCGCCGCCCCGAAGGTCTCGAAGAGCCTGATCCGGGGGTTGGCCTCGTCGCCGTCCAGCACGTCGTAGACCGCCACGTAGAAGGGCGTGGTCCCGGCCTGCGAGCCGACGAGCCCGTCCTCGAACGCGGCGAAGCCGGCGGCATCCGCGAACCGGTCCTCGTCGCCGCGCACCAGCATGAACATCTCCGAGCGCATGTAGGGATCGGAGAAATCCACCTTCGCCCGCCGCTCCTCGGTGATCGTGATGCCGGTCATGCCGAGATCGTACTGCCCTTCCGAAACGGCCGGGATCATCGCGTCCCAGGAGACGTTCTCGAAAACGACCTCGAAGTTCAGCCGCTCGGCGAGATCGGCGACGAAATCATACTCCCAGCCGATCGCCTCGCCGCTCTTCGGATCGACGAACTGCAAGGGCGGGTAGGCGTTCTCCGTCACCACCACCACCTCCCGCCCGCCGAGGTCGGGAAGATTCTGCGCCGCGGCCGCTCCCGCCAGCCCCACCGCCATCACACCCGCCAGAGTTACCGAACGCATCGCCCCCGCCCTCCATGCTCGACCAGCCCTCCGCCCAAGTTTCACGATCGGCAGTCAGACGGCAAGCGACACGGCATCGGTTGAGCTCCTCCGGCCCCACCGCTGGTGCGTCTCATGCAACACCACCGCTCGGGTTGGTGCGGATTCCGCGACAGGATCGCTGTTCGTTGGGCAGCGGCGAAAAAACGGGCCGGCGGGCGGGCCGCTCCGCGCCTCGTGTCCGACTTTTCGGAATAACTCGCGACGCACCAGCGTCTACCAAGCACAAGCACAGTCTTGGCCCGCTCGATCCATGTAACGAGAAGGTAGGGATGACTGCCATTGCCCTGCGCGGATTCGCCCACGCACCGGCAAAACGCGAACATCCTTCGACCGACAAATGGAAAGCCCTGATCAGCATGAATCCATGTCGAATGCCTTACTGTCAAAGCGCGCTCCTTGGCTCACTCCCATCGGGCTGACTCGAAAATAGTCACTTCCGTTCAGTTTCGCTGAGCGACGATTGGCCACGCTGGTCCACTGGGCCAGTCAACCGTCCGATCCAGCACTTGACATAGAAAGGCACGAAAGCATGAGCTTTTGTCGGATGCCGGCGCTCGTCTTCATGTTTACGGTTTTCGGTTGTGATGCCACGGTCGGGCATGCGGAAGAACCGCCGCCGGTCGACCAGGAAGCGCTCAACGAGCTCAACGCCCGGGACCCGCTGGCGGCCTTCCTGAGCGCGTTCGAGGCGGGCGACGAGCTGACCGAGGCCGACTTCACGACGGCGCGGGGGGTCGGTGCCCATGTGGCGCCCGGCCTGCGCTTCACGCGCTATCCCAGGGCCGATCTGAAAGGGGCCGGGGAATGGGCGACGCACATGCCGCCGCGCGAGGGCGGGCCCCAGGCCCAGTCCTGCATCTCCTGCCACGCTTTGCCCTACGCCAACGGCGCCGGCTCGATGGCGCTGAACGTGGCGATCGATCCGCTGCAGTCGGGCGATACGCGGACCTATCTCGAGCGCAACACGCTGCCCCTCTTCGCGCTCGGCGCGGTGCAGCGGGTCGCGGAGGAGATGACCGCCGAGCTGCACGATCGCCGGGACGCCCTGGCCCGGGAAGTCTGCGACAACGGCGTCGCCGGCACTGTCCGGCTCGAGGCGAAGGGCGTCGACTTCGGCACGCTCGGCGCCGCGCCGCAGACGGCGGAAGGCGACTGCACCGCACATTTCGACACCGCCGGCGTCGACGGGGTCGATGACGATCTCGTCATTCGCATGTTCGGCTGGAAGGGCAACCACGCCACCATCCGCCAGTTCACCCGTGGCGCCGCCCACAACGAGCTCGGCATGCAGGCCGACGAGCTGGTGGGCGAGGCGGACGGCGACCATGACGGCGTCATCGGCGAGCTGACCATAGGCGACCTCACCGCGATGACGCTCTACATGGCCGCGCTCGAACGGCCGACCAGCCTGCTCGAGCTGGCCGACAACGGCCTCATCGAGCTGCCGGCCGAGGAGCGGGCGTCGATCGAGGCCGGGCAGGCGCACTTCGCGACCATCGGCTGCGCTGCCTGCCACCGGCCGCTCATGGTCGTCGACAACCCGGTCTTCAGCGAGCCGAGCCGGCAGGCCGGCTTCTTCGAGACCGTCCTGCCGAGCGGTGCGGATGCCGAAGCGCAGGGCCTGTCGGCCGAAACCGCCATCACGTTCGACCTGACGGCCGATTCACCCAACAACCATGTCATTGTCGGCAATGGCGAGACGCTGAACCTCGGCGCCTTCGAGCGCGACGCGCAAGGGCGGGCCCTCGTCCGCTGGTACACCGACTTCAAGCGGCACGAGATGGGCCCGGAGCTGGCGGACCCCATTGACGCCTATGGCTTCGGCGCCTCGGTCTGGCCGACGCGCTCGCTCGCCGGCGTCGGCTCGACCGGCCCCTGGCTGCATCACGGCCACGCCACGACGCTCGGGGAAGCCATCGCGGCACACGGCGGCGACGCCGCCCGCAGCCGCGACCGGTTCGAGGCCCTGAGCGCGGCGGCGCAGGCCGAGCTCATCGACTTCCTCGAGAACCTGATCATCATCGACCTCGATCCGGAGGAAGGCGAGCACTCATAGCCCGCTCGCCGTTCAGTCCCAGCGGTCGCCGATGACGAAGCCGCCGCCCGAGGCATCCACATGGGCGCCGCTGATGAAGGAGGCGGCCGGCGAGAGCAGCCAGCGGACGGCTTCGGCGATCTCGACCGCCTCGCCGACCCGGTGCATCGGGATGGTCTCGGCGAGCTTCTTCTCGATCTCCGGATCGCCGAGCTGGTGGGCGGTCATGTCGGTGCGGGTCATGCCGGGGCGGACGGCGTTGACGCGGATGTTGCGCTTGCCGACCTCCTTGGCGAAGCCCGTGGTGAAGCTGTCGACGGCGGCCTTCGTCGCCGCATAGGCGCTCGCCCCGGCGCGCCCGCCGATGGGGGCCGCCATGGACGAGATGTTGACGATCGACCCGCCCGAGGTCATGCGCCGCGACGCCTCGCGGCAGCAGAGGATCAGGCCGATCACATTGACCGCCATCAGCCGCTCGAGGGCGGCGGCCTCGAAGTCGCGGACCGCCGACTTGATGCTGATGCCGGCGCTGTTGACGAGACCGGTCACCGGCCCGAGCGCCTTTTCGGCCGCATCGAACATCGAGACGATGTCGGCCTCGCTGGCGACGTCGCCCTTGACCGGTGCGGCACGGCCGCCGGCCGCCTGGATCTCGGCTGCCAGCGCCTCGGCCGCGTCGGCCCGCTCGCGATAGCCGATGGCGACGGCCATGCCGTCCTTGGCGACGAGCCGCGCGGTGGCGGCACCGATGCCGCGGGCACCCCCGGTGATCAGGCAGACGTTCGACATGGTTGTTCCTCCCTCGTTGTCTTGTGCTGGTTCAGCGCAGTTGAGCGGCGATCAGGTCGGATGCCTTCTCGCCGATCATGATGCAGGTGGCGTTGGTGTTGCCGGAGATCATGGTGGGCATGATCGAGGCGTCGGCGACCGTCAGGCCCTCGATGCCGCGCACGCGAAGCTCCGGGTCGACCACCGATTCCGGCCCGGTGCCCATGCGGCAGGTCGAGATCGGGTGGTACTGGGTCGTGCCGAGCTGGCGCGCCGCATCGAGCAGCTCCGCGTCGCTCTGCGGCCCGTCGTCGGGCAGATACGCCTCGGGCCGGAACCTCGCGAGCGCCGGCTGGGCCATGATCCTGCGGACCAGCCGCATGCCGTCGACCACCACCTTCTGGTCGGTCTCGTCGTCGAGATAGTTGGCGACCATGGCCGGCGGATCGGTCGGCGACGGGCTCTTGAGCCAGAGCCGCCCCCGGCTGAGTGGCCGCAACTGCGAGACGATCGGCGAGCAGCCCGGGAAGTCGTGCAGATGCGCCGGCTTCTCGCCCGAAAGCGGGTTGAAGTGCAGCTGCAGGTCCGGGAGGTCGAGGGCCGGGTCGCTCTTGACGAAGCCGCCGCAAAAGGACGGCCCCGCCGCCAGCGCCCCGCTGCGGAAGAGGGCGTACTTCGCCGCCTCGCGGGCCTGCAGGAGCGGATTGCGCATCACCTCGTTCAGCGTCTCGACCCCGTGCACCTTGAAGATCAGCTTCACCTGCAGGTGGTCCTGCAGGTTGTCGCCCACACCGGGCAGGTCGACCACGGGCGTGATGCCGAGCTTCTGCAAATCGGACGCCTTGCCGATGCCGCTCAGCATCAGGATCTGCGGCGACTTGATGGCCCCCGCCGAGAGCACGACGTGGCGCGCCCGGATCGTGCCGCTGGCCAGCACGACACCGGCCGCCCGACCGTTCTCGATGAGCAGGCGATGCACCTCGGCCTGCGTGCGGATCTCGAGGTTGGGCCGGCCCTTGGCAGGCGTGAGATAGCCGCGCGCGGTGCTGCAGCGGCGGCCGTTCCTGGCCGTGAGCTGGTAGTAGCCCACCCCCTCCTGGTCGGCCCCGTTGAAGTCGTCGCTGCGCGGGAAGCCGGCCTCGACGGCCGCCTCGATGAAACCGTCCGAGAGCGGATGCGGGGCGCGGGCATTGCTTACGGCCAGCGGCCCGCCGGCGCCGTGATAGTCGTCCTCACCCCGCTCCTGATCCTCCGCCCGGCGGAAATAGGGCAGCACGTCGGCATAGGACCAGCCCGGATTGCCGAGCTGCCGCCACATCTCGAAGTCGGCCGCCTGGCCCCGGACATAGAGCATGGCGTTGAGCGAGGACGACCCGCCGAGCACCCGGCCGCGCGGCCAGATCTGGCTCCTGCCCTTGAGCCCCGGCTCGTCCTCGGTCTTGAAGTTCCAGCTCAGGTCCTTGTGCCAGATGGTCTTGAAGAAGCCCCCCGGGATGTGGATCCAGGGGTTCCAGTCCTTGCCGCCGGCCTCGAGCAGGAGGACGCGGCGCTTCGGATCGGCGGAGAGCCGGTTGGCGAGCACGCAGCCCGCCGAACCGGCGCCCACGACGATGACGTCGAATTCGGGTTCGCTTGTTCCCTCCATGGCTGGGCTATCGGGCCTCCGCCATCCAGTCGCGGGTCCGGTAGTTGCTCTCGATCAGCCAGTCGCGGAGCGTCGCGAGCAGCTCCGCCCGGATCTCGGCATGGCCCGGGTCGTCCCAGAGGTTCGTGACCTCCTCCGGATCGGCCTCGAGATCGAAGAGCTGGCCGAACGGCGCCCCCTTGAAGTGCACCAGCTTGTGCCGCCGGTCGCGCACCATGGTGATGAACTCCGAGCCCGTCAGGTTGTGGTCGCCCGCCTGCTCGCAGAAGACATGCGTGCGTTCCTGCCACTCCTTGCCCTCCAGCGCCGGCAGGAGCGAGCGCGCCTCGAAGCCTTCCGGCACCTCGCAGCCGGCGAGCTCGAGGATGGTGGGGCCGAGATCGAAGAGCTGGCAGAGCCCGTCCACCTTCTGGCCGGCCTCGAACCGCCCGGGCGACCAGGCGATCAGGGGCGTGCGCGTCACGCAGTCGTACATCGACCACTTCTGGATCATCCCGTGGTCGCCCATGCAGTCGCCATGGTCCGAGGCGAAGAAGACGACCGCGTTCTCGAGATAGCCCTGCGCCTCGAGCGACTTCAAAAGCGCCTCGATGCAGTCGTCGATCATGGTGACGTTCGCACCGTAGTAGGCCCAGAGGCGGTGCAGCTGCTCGTCGGTCGGGTTCAGGCTCCACGCGACCGAATCGTGGTCGACCTCGACGTCGTGCTGGCGCTTCTCCTTGAAGGGCGGCACGAGGCTGTCGAGTTCGGCCTGGGTCGGCCGCGGGATCGGGATGTCGTTGCGCTTGAGGTACGGCTCCGCATAGCGGTTGGTCGGGTCGTAGGGCGGGTGCGGCCCGGGGAAGCCCACCTGCAGGAAGAGCGGCTCGGTCACGGGGTAGGTGTCGACCCACCACTTCGCCATGTTGCCGACGAAGACGTCGGAGTGGAGATGCTCCGGCAGCTCCCACTCGAAGGCACCGAGGCGCTCCTTGTAGTCGTCGCGCTTCCGGTACTCGACCCGCTGCTGCTTCTTCAGCCCGTGCGCGGCGAGCGCCTTGTCCCACTCGTCGAAATACCAGCGCCCCTCCATGTAGCGGTCCTTGTTCTCGACCACGTAGCGCTCGTGGAAGCCGGCCGGGGCGTTGTACGGGATGGTGTGCATCTTGCCGATGTTGACGCAGCGATAACCGGCGCCGGCGAGCTGCTCGACCCAGGTATGCGCCCAGGGCTGGCCGTTCTTCAGCACGCCCGTGGTGTGCGGGTAGTAGCCCTTGAAGAGGCTGGCCCGGCAGGGGACGCAGGACGCGGCGGTGATGTGGCAGTCGGTGAAGACCTGCCCCTCGTTGATCAGCCGGTCCAGGGTCGGCGTGTTCACCCAGGACGCGCCGAGCGCGTTGATCGTGTCGAACCGCTGCTGATCCGTCAGGATCAGGATGATGTTGGGCCGCTGGCCGGCCTTCTGCCCGTCTGTCGTCATGTCGTCACCTCCGCTGAAGCACGTCGCCGCTGGCGCCACTCCTGATAGAGCGGCCAGCAGAGCGTCAGGATTGAAACCACGAAGAAGGTCGCGGCGAAGGGCCGCTCGAAGAGTGCGAGGAAGTTGCCCTCGGCGGACATCATGCCGGCCCGCAGCTGCTCCTCGGCGATGGGGGCGAGGACGAAGCCGATGACGAAGGGCCCGAGCGGCACCTTGCAGTATTCCAGGGCGAAGCCGATCAGGCCGAAGCCGAGCATCACCCAGACATCGAAGAAGCGATTGTTGAGCGCGAAGGTGCCGACCACGCAGAAGAGCAGGATGGCGGTCAGGAGATAGGCGCGCGGCAGGTACATGAGCCGCGCGATCCAGCCCACCGCCGCCAGCATCATCACCGCCATCATCAGGTTGGCGACGAGATAGGCGGCGATCACGCCGTAGGCGACCTCGGGATTGGTCGCAAAGAGCAGCGGCCCCGGCTGCAGGTTGTGGATGATCAGGGCACCGATGAGGATGGCCTCCACCACGCTGCCCGGGATGCCCATGGTGATGAGCGGCACGAGTGCGCCGCCGACCGACGCGTTGTTGGCGGTCTCGGCGGCGACCACCCCGCCTTCGTGGCCGGTGCCGAACTTCTTCGGCTCCTTCGAGACGCTCTTCGCCGTGGCATAGGCGAGCATGGCGGCGATGTTGCCGCCGATGCCGGGCAGGATGCCGACCCAGGTGCCGATCACCGAGGAGCGCAGCAGGTTGGGCCCGTGGGTCACGAGATCGCGGGCCCGGATGGCAACCGCACCACGCGCGACCCTGACCTGCTCGAGCCGCTGGTCGACGTTGATGATGTCTTTCAGGATCTGGCTGATCGCGAAGGTGCCGATGAGCACCGGCAGCAAGGCGAGGCCGCCCGTCAGCTGGCCCCAGCCGAAGGTGAGGCGGAGCTGGCCGATGGAGGGATCGATGCCCGGCATGGCGAGCAGCATGCCGAGGCAGGCGGCGATCAGCCCCTTGACCAGCGAGCCCTGGCTCAGGGACGCCAGCATCACCAGCGCCATGAGCACCATGGTGAAATATTCCCAGGGTCCGAACCGGAGCGCCAGGTTCGCGAGCGGCGGCGACAGCACCGCGAGGAATACCCAGGAGATCAGCCCGCCGATGACCGAGGCGGCGATGCCGAGCGCCAGCGCCCGTTCGCCCCGCCCCTGCTGGGCCATCGGAAAGCCGTCGAAGGTCGTCATGATCGAGGCCGGCGTGCCCGGCATGCGCAGGAGCGTGGCGGCGATCAGCCCGCCCGAGATGCCGCCCACATACATGCCGATGAGCAGCGTCAGGGCGTCGACGCTCGACATGTAGAAGGTGAGCGGCAGCGAAAGCGCGATCAGCATGGACGCGGTCAGCCCCGGAATGGAGCCGACGACGATGCCGAGCGCCGTGCCGATGGCGAGGTAGAGCAGCGGCCAGGGCTGGAAGAGGGCGGCGAAGGCCTCGAGCACGCGGGTCAGTCTCCGGTCACGGCAGGTCGATGTAGAAGATGCGCGTGAAGACGAGCTGCAGCGCGATGACGAGCAGGATCACGAAAGCCGCGAGCCAGGGCAGGCGCCGCCACTCGAAGCCGATGAGCACGCCGCCGATCAGGATGAAGGCGACGCACGACGCCGGAATGAAGCCGGCGAGGCCCAGATCCAGCACCAGCGCATAGGCCACGAGCAGCGCAAAGGCGCCGGCCGCCCGCCCCGGACGCCGCCGGAAGCCCGCATCCGCAACCGCCACCCGTTCGGTCACCGCCGGACGGCGCAGGACCGCCCGGGCGATGACGACGAGGGCAAGTGCCGCCATGACGATCGCGAGGCCGCGCGGGAGGGCGGCCGAGCCCAAGGGCTCGTAGCGCGGCGGCGGCAGGCTTGCCGTGCCCCACCAGACGACGGCGGCGAGCACCAGCACCGCGAGGCCGAAGAGGAGATCGACCGCGGGCGGGCGCGCCGCAGCACCTTCCGTATCGTCGCTGCCTGCC
>CAZGUW010000163.1:0-10777 GCA_964528705.1 uncultured Geminicoccaceae bacterium | reverse complement strand
CGTCGCCAGGCTCACGTCCCAGAGGGTGGTGAGGATCTGGTGGGTGGAGGAGGTGTCGAGGTCGTCCAGGGACACGGCGTAGGACAGGTCGAAGCCGTCCGTGGAGGTGCCGCCGTTGATCGACAGAGGCACGTCGATGGCCTCGTTGACCTTGGCCATCACCTCGGGCGGCGAGCCGACCTCGCTCTGGCTGACCTCGACGATGAGATCGCCCGGGCGAAGCGCCTCGGCATCGGCGGCGCTGCCCGGCTCGACGTCGATGATCACCACGCCGCGCACGTCCTGGCCGAGCTCGAAGCGGGTGCGCATCTCGTCGTCGAGCGCGCTGACGGTGAGGCCGAGCTCGTCGATGGCAAGCGCCGTGCTGGCCGGCGGCTCGTCGCCATTGCCGAGCTCGCTGAGGGTCGCGTCATCGGGCAGCTCGCCGAGCGTCACCCGGACCGTCCGCTCCTCGCCACGCCGCCAGATCAGCACGTCGACCTCGCGGCCGACGTCGGTTTCGGCGACGATCCTGGGGAGCGACCGCATCTGCGTGATCGCCTGGCCGTTGAATTCGAGGATGACGTCGCCCGGCTGGATGTCGGCTTCCTCGGCGGGGCCGGACGGCGTCACGCTGGCGACCAGCGCCCCCTGCGCCTCGTCGAGCCCGAGGCTTGCGGCGATCTCGTCGGTCACGCTCTGGATCCGCACGCCGAGCCAGCCGCGCGCCACACGGCCGTCGCTCTTCAGGCTGTCGATGACGCGCCGCGCGAGGTTCGAAGGAATGGCGAAGCCGATGCCGACATTGCCGCCGGAGGGCGAGAAGATGGCCGTGTTCACGCCGAATACCTCACCGTCCATGGTGAAGCTCGGACCGCCCGAGTTGCCCCGGTTGATCGCCGCATCGACCTGAAAGAAATCGTCATAAGGTCCGGCCCGGATGTCGCGGCCCCGCGCCGAGACGATGCCGGCGGTGACCGAGGTGCCGAGACCGAAGGGGTTGCCGATGGCGAGCATCCAGTCGCCGACCCTGACCTCGTCGCTGTCGGCCCACTCGACGGACGGGAAGGGTTCGTCACGCTCGATCTTGAGCAGGGCCAGGTCGGTCTGCTGGTCGCGGCCGATCAGCTCGGCGCTGTACTCCTTGCCGTCGGCGAAGGCGACGGTGATCTCGTCGGCCTCGGCGATCACGTGGTTGTTGGTGACCACGAGGCCGTCGGGATCGATGACGAAGCCGGAGCCGAGCGAGGCGCCGCGCCGCGGCCGCTGCGGCTGCTGCTGCTCACGGTCGAAGAAATCCCTGAAGAACTCCTCGAAGGGCGAGCCCGGGGGGAACTGCGGCAGCGGGATGTCCTCCTGCATGACCGCCTCGCGGCTCGTCTGGATGTTGACGACGGCGGGGCCGACCCGCTCGACCAGATCTCCGAAACCCTGGGTTGGCAGGGTCTGCGCCGCGGCCGGCGGCAGCAAGGCCGGCGCCAGCAGGGTCAGGACAAGCGCCGCGGCGACCGGCCGTGCGCCGGCTCCGGCTGCTGCAGCCATCCGGCGAAGGCCAAAACTGAGGTCCATCAACCGCTCCTATCGGCAGGCCGGGACTTAACGTCCGAGCCGAATTCGACATTCTTGGCGAGGCACGCCCGAGCGTCCTCGCGACCGCCCGAAACGGCGCGCGCCACGTTTGAAGCGGACCACGCACCGCGAACCCGAGATGTAAGCCGAACGGTGCCTGTCGCCAAGCCCGCTATCGCCGGATCAACCACACGATGAAGACACCGAGCACGGCGAACAGGAGGCCGGCCCCCCGCAGCACACCGCTCTCGAGCGTCATGGCGCGGGCCGCGGCCCGCTTCATGGCTTCGGGGAAGAGCGCCCAGAGGGCTCCCTCCAGCACCAGCACCAATGCCGACGCGGTCAGAAGGTCCTGCATCCAGGGGGCCCGGGTTCAGTCTCGAAGGCTCGGCTGCGATGACGGCACGCACCGGCCACCCGAGGGGCAAGATCGCCCCGGGGCGGCCGGCCTTGCGCCTATTGCGCGGTCTGCGCCGGCGTCGCCGGCAGCTCGGCCACCGGGGGCTCCGGCGCTGCCCCGATGGATGCGGCGGCGCTGTCCTCCGCGCTGTCTTCCGCGGTGGTCGCCGACGGTATTGCCGGGGCCTCGGCAGGTGTGGCGGCCGGTGCCGCCGCGATCTCCGGCGCCGCCGGTGCCGCCGCGACCTCGGCGGGCCCGCTCTCGAACGAGTTGAAGTAGCGGAAGAACTCGCTGTCCGGCTGCAGCACGTAGCTGGTCGCCTCGCCGGCCAGGGCGTTCCGATAGGCCTGCATCGAGCGGTAGAAGGCGAAGAAGTCGGCGTCCTGGCCGAACGCCTCGGCGAAGGTGCCGATCGCCACGGCATCGCCGCGACCGCGGATCTGCTCGGCCTCGCGCGCCGCCTCGGCAATCAGCACGCGGCGCTCGCGATCGGCGCGCGCACGGATGCGCTGGGCGATCTCGGCACCCTGGGCGCGCAGCTCCCGCGCCTCCCGCTCGCGTTCGGTCTGCATCCTGAGGAAGATGGCCTGGCTGTTCTCCGCCGGCAGGTCGGCGCGCTTGATCCGCACGTCGACCACCTGCACGCCGAACTGCTGCAGCGAGGCGTTGGCCTCGTCGCGGATCCGGCTCATCAGCCGCGTGCGCTCGTCGGAGAGGATGGTGAAGAGCGACACCTCGCCGAGCACGCTGCGCAGGGCCGAGAAGGTGATCGGCTCGAGCCGCCCGCGGAAGGCCGCCTCGCTGCCGACGCTCTGCCGGAAGCGCAAAGGATCGGTGATCCGGTAGCGCGTGAAGGCGTCGACCACGAGCCGCTTCTGGTCGCCCAGCACGAGCTCGACCGAGCCGGCGTCGAAATCGAGCACGCGGCGCTCGAAATACTCGACCTGCTGGATGAACGGCACCTTGATGTTGAGGCCGGGCTCGGTGACCACCCGGACCGGGTTGCCGAACTGCAGGACCAGCGCCTGCTGCGTCTGGTGCACGGTGAAGAGGGCGCTCGACAGGATGAAGAAGCCGGCGACCACCGCGACCGCGAGGCCGATGAGGAGACGATGGCTCATTGCGTGGCTCCCGTCTGGGCGGCGCCGAAGCCGCGCTCGGCCGGTGTCGCGCCGGCGGCAGCGCTGGCGGCGGCGTCGCGTTCACGCGCCCGGCGCTCGAGATCCGGCAGTGGCAGATAGGGGACGACGCCGCTGCCGCCGTCCTGGCTGTCGATGATCACCTTGTTCACGCCGCCCAGCACTTCTTCCATCGTTTCCAGATAGATCCGCTTGATGGTCACGTCCTTGGCCTGGCCATAGGCCTCGAGCACCTGGGTAAAGCGATCCGCCTCACCGCGGGCGCGCTCGACCGCCTCCTGCTCGTAGGCCTGCGCCTCCTGCAGCAACCGCTCGGCCTCGCCGCGGGCGCGCGGGATGATATCGTTGGCGAACGCCTCGGCCTCGTTCTGCAGCCGCTCGCGGTCGGCCTGGGCGCGCTGCACGTCACGGAAGGCGTCGATGACCTCGGCCGGCGGGTCCGACTTCTGCAGCTGCACCTCCTCGATGTTGATGCCGGCGCCGTACTCGTTCATCAGCACCTGCATCTGCTCGCGCACGCGGCCCTCGATGGCGCGACGGCCCTCGGTCGTGGCCTCGAGGATCGGCGTCTGGCCGATCACCTCGCGCATCACGCTTTCCGCGGCGATCGCCACCGTGTCCTCGGGATCGCGAATGTTGAAGAGGTAGTCGGCGGCGTTGCTGATCCGCCAGAGCACCACGAAGTTGACGTCGATGATGTTCTCGTCGCCGGTCAGCATCAGCGCCTCCTCGCTGATGCCCCGTCCGGCACCGGTGCCGCCGGTGCCGCTGCGGAAGCCCACCTCGACCCGGTTGACGCGGGTGACCTGCGGGGTGAGCACCGACTCGATCGGGCTCGGCAGGTGGTAGTTCAGGCCCGGCGTGGTGACGCGGTTGAGCTTGCCGAAGCGGAGCACCACGCCCTCCTCTTCCGGCAGCACCCGGTAGAAGCCGCTGGCCAGCCAGATGCCGACCAGAACCAGGACGACGATGCCGATCGCCTTGGCCGAGAGGCCGCGGCCACCACTGCCGCTGCCACCGCCACCGCCGGGAAACAGGCTCTTGACCTTCTCCTGGCTCTTGCGGATCAGCTCCTCGAGGTCCGGCGGCTGCGGCCCACCGCCGCCACCGCCACCCGGGCGGTTGCCCCAGGGGCCCTGGCCACCGCCGCCCTGCCAACCACCACCGCCTTGACTGTTCCAGGGCATACTCGGGCCACCTCGTCGCTGTCGTCTTGCATGTCGGGGAATGGATCGGCACTAGGAAACCGCTTCAGCCGACCCGATTGCGAGATACACTTAGCCCACTATATCGGTGAGCACACCCCGAGGATCAACCATGGACGAGCTTTCACCCGACCGTATCCGCCAGGCGCTGGCCGATGTGCGCCATCCGGCGGGCGGCCAGAGCGTCGTCGCCCTCGGCATGGTCAGCGGCATCGTGGTCAAGGGCCGCAATGTCGGCTTCGCCCTCGAGGTGCCCGCCGCCGACGCCCAGAAGCTCGAGCCCCTGCGCCGGGCCTGCGAGGACGCGGTGAAGGCGCTGCCCGGGGTCGGCTCCTGCACGGTCGTGCTCACCGCCGAGCGCGGCCCCCCGCCGGACATGCAGGCGCGCGCCGCGGCACCGGCGCCGACCCGCGCCGGGCCGCCCGGCATCGACAAGATCATCGCCGTGGCGTCCGGCAAGGGCGGTGTCGGCAAGTCGACGACGGCGATCAACCTCGCCTGCGGCCTGCGCGCCGCCGGGCTGCGCGTCGGCCTGCTCGACGCCGACATCTACGGCCCCTCGATGCCCCGCATGGCCGGGCTCTCGGGCCGGCCGACCACCGCCGACGGCAAGAAGATGCAGCCGCTCGAGGTGGCCGGCGTCAAGCTGATGTCCATGGGCTTCCTCGTCGAGGAGGAGACGCCGATGATCTGGCGCGGGCCCATGGTGCAGAGTGCCTTGCAGCAGATGCTCGGCGACGTCGCCTGGGGCGAGCTCGACATCATGGTCGTCGACATGCCGCCCGGCACCGGCGACGCCCAGCTCACCATGGCGCAGAAGGTGCCGCTGGCCGGGGCGGTGATCGTCTCCACGCCGCAGGACATCGCCCTCCTCGATGCCCGGAAGGCGATCAACATGTTCCGCCGGGTCGACGTGCCGATCCTCGGCATCGTCGAGAACATGAGCTATTTCTGCTGCCCGGCCTGCGGTCACCGGACGGAGATCTTCGCACATGGCGGGGCCCGGGAGTGCGCCGCGAAGTACAATGTCGACTTCCTCGCCGAGATCCCGCTCGACCTCGCCATCCGCGAGACCTCGGACGGCGGCCGGCCGATCGTCGTGAGCCGGCCCGGCTCGCCGCAGGCCGAGGCCTACCGCAATCTGGCGCTCACCGTCCGCGACCGGCTCGCCGGGCCGACCGGCGTCAAGCCCTTCCCGCGCATCGTCTACGCCTGAGCCGGCGCCAGATCATCTCAAGTAGAGCACGAAACAGGCGTTGACCCCGAACGCCCCGAGGGGCATTCTGATCCTTCGGTCATAGGTCCCGCTCGAGTTCCGCCTCACGTGTTTCGGGAGGTGCAACATGAGATGGCTTGCGGCGATACTTGCCCTGCTGACGTGCGTTGTTGTCGGCTCGCGGTCGTCGGCCGAGTCGACTACCACGGATGTCCTGGCGCAAGTACGCGAGCGCGGCTACGTCAGGTGCGCGATCGGCAACCGCCCGGTCGGCGACACCCGCATCGGCGTGACCGGCTACGAGGGCTTCTTCCCCGAGTTCTGCCGCATCCTCGCGCTGGCGCTTTTCAACGACCGCGATGCGGTGCAGCTCTCGCCGATGCTGATCCGCCACGGGCTGCAGAGTATCGTCGAAGGCGACGTCGACGTCTACGTCTCCAACGTGACCTGGACCTACTCCCGGGACATGGAACTCGGCCTGACCCCGGCGGCTGTGCTCTACTATGACGGCCAGGGCTTCATGTCGCACCGGGGCACGGTCCCGGGCGAGCTGACCGCTTTCGCCGATGCCACGGTCTGCGTGTCGCGCGCGACCACCACCATCGCCAACCTCGAGGACTTCATCCGCCTGCACGATCTGAGCTGGACGGTGCTGGCGTTCGAATCCTCAGAAGGCCGCAACGACGCCTTCTTCGCGCGCCGCTGCGATCTCCTGACGGCGGATCGCCTGGCCCTCGCCTCGACGCGCGCGACCGCCGTCGACGATCCGGCGAATTTCGTCCTGCACGACGAGGTCATCTCGAAGGAGCCGCTCGTCGCCTATGTCAGGGCGAAGGACATGGTCTGGGGCAATTTCGTGCGCTGGTCCGTGCAGGCGACCATCCTCGCCGAGGAGAAGGGGGTGACCCGCGCCAATCACGAGAGCTTGCTCGGCAGCCCCGACCCCGTGGTCCGACGGCTGCTCGGGGTCGACCCGCTCCCCGGCAACGCCGCCATCGGCCTGCCGGACGACTGGTCGAGAAACATCATCGCCGGCGCCGGCAATTACGGCGAGATCTTCGAACGCTACCTGGGCCACGAGAGTCCGCTCGGCATCGACCGGGGTGCCAACGCGCTCTGGCGGGACGGCGGGTTGCTGCTCAGCCCGCCCTTGCGCTGAGGCGGCCGGACGGCGGCCATGTCCACGGCGCCAGGGACGCGGCTGCACCGGCGCATCTCGACGGCGCTCTTCACGATCCTGACCATGCTCGCCGGCGTGCTTCTGTTGGGCCTCGTTGTCGTCACGCTTCGGCTGGTGCAGATCCAAACGGATCTCGGCGAGCTGCGCGACAGCGCCCTGCCCCGCCTCGTCAAGCTCTCGCAGCTGTCGCAGGAGGCTGCCGCCACCATCTCCATCGCACCCGCCCTGAGCGCCACACCGAGCCGCTTCGAGTTCGAGACGCTCCTCTCCCGGATCACCGACAAGGAGACCTCACAGGAGGCGCTGATCGAGGAGGTGGCCGCCCTCATCCAGGACGCGGCCGCCGCCGACACGCTGCGCCGCAACGGCCGTCTCTTGCGGCAGAACCTGCAGAGCCTCACCGGCGTCGTGCGCGAGCAGATCGTGGTCCGCCGCAGCCTCGAGGCGCATGTCGAGCGCTTGCGGGGCGCCCTCGGTGGCCCGGTCGAAGCCTCACCGCTGCCCGCCGACGATTCGGCGGGACCCTCAGCCCTGCTACGTCTCGCCGATCTGGCGACCTTGCGCGCCCTCGGTACCCTGCTCGATCCGAACGGCGCGCGATTCTCGCGCAACCGGGCGGAGCTCGAGGCGGGGATGGCCGCTTTGGCAGAAGGGCTTGCCGCAGCCGGGCCGGGCTTCCCGGATGAGGCGGACGACCCCTTCGCCACAATGCGCGATCTCTTGCGTCACTGGGAAGCGGCGAAGGGGGAAATGCTCGAGGCGAAGCAGGCGGCACTCGCCAACGATTTCCGGATCAAGGCGCTCGTCGAGGAGAATTCGCTCCTGGCGAGTCGCCTGCTCGGCAGCCTGAGCACCGAGTTCTGGCGGGTCAACGGCGAGCTGCAGAGCCATGTCCGGGCGGTCGGCACAACGGCGGACTTCACGCTGGCGGCCATCGTCGCGGTGGTGGCGACGCTCGGCGCCGGCAATTTTCTCGTCTGGCTCGTCCTGCGGCGGCGGGTCTTCGAGCGGCTGGCGCGCATCAGGAGCGACCTGCAGACCTTCGCTGAAACCCGGCGCCAGCCATCGGTCGATCCGGTCGCCGATGAGATCGGCACCATATCCACGTCGCTCGGCCATTACCTCCGGGTGATCGACGAACGCGAGCTGGAGCTCGCGGAGAAGAATCGCGCCATGGAGCGGATGGCCGGCCAGCTGGCGAAGTATCTTTCGCCGCAGGTCTACGATTCGATCTTCAGTGGCCGGCAGGAGGTCAGGGTCGTCAGCACGCGCAAGAAGCTGACCGTGTTCTTCTCCGACATCGCCGATTTCACCGAGACGGCGGACCGGCTGGAATCCGAGGAGCTGACGCAGATCCTGAACCAGTATCTGACGGAAATGTCGGCGATCGCCCTCGCCCACGGTGCGACCATCGACAAGTATGTCGGCGACGCGATCCTCGTCTTCCTCGGCGATCCGGAATCCCGTGGCGTCAGCGAGGATGCGCGAGCCGGTGTGGAGATGGCGATCGCCATGCGCAAGCGGCTGCACGATCTTCGTGACGGCTGGCGGGATTCCGGCCTGGAGAGGCCGCTCCGCGTGCGGATGGGCATCCATACCGGCTACTGCACGGTCGGCAATTTCGGCAGCGAGGACCGGATGGACTACACCATCATCGGCGGCGCCGTGAACACGGCGGCACGCCTGCAGGCGCTGGCGGAGCCGGACGAGATTCTCACCAGCTACGAGACCTACGCGCTCGTCAGGGAACGGATCCACTGCGAGCGTCACGGCGAGGTCGAGGTCCGGGGCATCGCCTATCCCGTGGCCACCTACCGGGTCGTCGACTCTTACGCGAATCTCGGCATCGAGCAGCGGCATTTCCGCGAGAAGCGCTCGAACGTGAAGCTGGACCTCAATCTCGAGGCGATGAGCGAGACGGAACGCAGCGAGGCGGAGAGCATCCTCCGGCGCGGGCTGGAACTGCTCGGGAAACGCGCCGGACCGCAAGGCGCGGCCTCACCCGACCGCTGAGCGGGAGCCTGCCATGCGCGCCAGCGCTTGGCGGGCAGGGAGCTGCGCACCATTCTTTTGCAGCGCAGCATGAGCCGCGCCTGGCCCGGAGCATAGCTGCATGACTGAAGCCGCCCCCAATCGGGCACAACGCCTTTCGTCCACCATCGCCCCGCATCGCTGGCGACGGCTGGGTGCTGCCGATGCGCGGCAGCTCCGGGCACATCTCTTGCGCCTCGATCCCGAGGATTTCGCGGACCGCTTCATGGGCGCGCGGCGCCGGCACTTCGTCGGCTCTTATGTCCGCTCGCTGGACTGGGAGCGGGTGATTATCGTCGGTTGCTGGGTCGGCCGGTCGCTGCGTGGAGTGGCGGAGCTGCATCCGATCGGCGGCCGGCGCGGCGAGCTGGCGCTGAGCGTCGAGCGTCGCTTCCAGCGGCGGGGGATCGGTGCGGAACTGCTGCGCCGCGTCCTGTTGCTGGCCCGCAATCGCGGTGCCAGCGAGCTCGAGCTGCGCTGCCTCGTCAACAACCTGCGCGTTCGCCGGCTGATCGGCCGCTTTCAGGGACAGATCCGGGACGACTTCCAGGAATCGAGCGGCATCATCCGGGTGCTGCCGCCGAACGCAGCCACCCTGATCACCGAGATGGCCGATACGGCCGACCAGTTCGGGCAGTCGCTGATCCGGCTCTGGCTGCGCTCGGCCGCCAGGGGCACGAGGCTCCCGGACCGCCGCGCCGGCTGACGCGTCAGCCCTGGAACTCGAGCGCCTCGATCCGCGCCCGCGCCACGACGATGGCCCGCTCGAGCCGCTCGCGCTCTGGCTCGCTCGGGTCCTTGGCGTCGCCGAGATCCTCCTCGGCGTCCTTCAGCTGCTGGCGCGCGTCGTCGAGGTTGAGCTCGCCCATGGGTGCCGCGGCCTCGGCGAGGACGATGAGGCCCTTGGGATTGACCTCGGCAAAGCCGCCCTCGACGAAGATGCGATCCGCCACCTGCTGGCCCTGGTAGATCGAGATCACGCCCGGGCGGAGCAGGGAGAGCAGCGGCGCGTGCTCGACGAGCACGCCGAAATCGCCGTCCTCGCCCGGCACCACCACCATGTCGGCGTGCACGCTGGACAGCACCCGCTCGGGCGAGACCAGCTCGAACGCCAGCTTGTCGGTCGAAGCCTCGGCCATGTTCGCCCCTCTCTCAGTCGGTCAGACGGCTCGGGCGGACGGCTCAGGCCGCTTCCGCGGCGAGCTTCTTCGCCTTCTCGATCGCCTCGTCGATGCCGCCGACCATGTAGAAGGCGGATTCCGGCATGTGGTCGTAGTCGCCGGCGACGATGCCCTTGAAGCCCTTGATGGTCTCCTCGACCGGCACGAGCTTGCCCGGGCTGCCGGTGAAGACCTCGGCGACGAAGAAGGGCTGGCTGAGGAAGCGCTGGATCTTGCGCGCGCGGGCCACGACCAGCTTGTCCTCTTCCGAGAGCTCGTCCATGCCGAGAATGGCGATGATGTCCTGCAGGGCCTTGTAGCGCTGCAGCGTCTCCTGCACCTGGCGGGCCACCGTGTAGTGCTCCTCGCCGACGACGCCGGGCTCGAGGATGCGCGAGGTCGAGTCGAGCGGGTCCACGGCCGGATAGATGCCGAGCTCGGCGATCGAGCGCGACAGCACGGTCGTGGCGTCGAGATGCGAGAAGGCCGTGGCCGGCGCCGGGTCGGTCAGGTCGTCGGCCGGCACGTAGATCGCCTGCACCGAGGTGATCGAGCCCTTCTTGGTGGTGGTGATCCGCTCCTGCAGGGCACCCATGTCGGTCGCCAGGGTCGGCTGGTAGCCCACCGCCGACGGCATGCGGCCGAGCAGCGCCGACACCTCGGAGCCCGCCTGGGTGAAGCGGAAGATGTTGTCCACGAAGAACAGCACGTCCTGGCCTTCCTCGTCGCGGAAGTACTCCGCCAGGGTCAGACCGGTCAGGCCGACGCGGGCGCGGGCGCCCGGCGGCTCGTTCATCTGGCCGTAGACCAGCGCGGCCTTGGAGCCCGGGCCGTCCTGCACGATCACCCCGGACTCCACCATCTCGTGGTAGAGGTCGTTGCCTTCACGGGTCCGCTC
>CAZGUW010000162.1:0-10785 GCA_964528705.1 uncultured Geminicoccaceae bacterium | reverse complement strand
CTCGCCCTCGTCGAGCTCGAGGTCGACGTCCTCGGCCTCGGGCAGCACCGCGACGGTGGCCGCCGAGGTGTGGATCCGTCCGCCGGTCTCGGTCACCGGCACGCGCTGTACCCGATGCACGCCCGCCTCGAACTTGAACCGCGCGAAGACGCCCCGGCCCTGGACCTCGGCCACCAGTTCCTTCACCCCGCCGATCTCGGTCTCGCTCAGGCTCAGGATCTCGGAGCGCTCGTACATCCGCCAGAGGTCGCCGGCGAAGAGCGCCGCCTCGTCGCCGCCGGTCCCGGCACGGATCTCGAGGATGGCGCTGGCGTCGTCGGCGGCGTCCCGCGGCAGAAGAAGGAGCTGCAGCTCGCGCTCCAGCTCGGGCAGACGCCCCTCGAGCCCGGCGAGCTCGTCCTTGGCCATGCCGCGCATCTCGGGCTCGGTCTCGGCATCGTCGAGGAGCTGCGTCAGGTCCCCGATCTCGGCCTGCAGCGCCCGGTAGCGCTCGATGCCCGAGACGATCGGCTCGAGCTCGGCAAACTCCCGCCCGAGCCCGGCATAGTCGCCGCTGCCCGCCGCCATCAGTGCCGCCAGCTCGTCACGCCGGGCGAGAATGGCGTCGAGCTTCACGTCGAGCCCGCCGCCCTGCCTTGTGGTCATGGGACATCGCCAAGAAATGCTGTGTGAAGGCCCGGTTTTCGGCAGTTTTGGCCGGACGTCAATGCTCGGACACGACCTTCGCGCTCTCGGCCGCCGGCGACGACGGGTCCGCCGGGCGGCGCAGCCGGGTCGGGCTCAGCTCGCCGGCCCGCTCGAGGATCGGGTAGGCGACCGCCGCCAGGTGCGAATGGATGCGCTTGAGGTCGCGCATCACGTCGAGATGCAGGCTCGACGTCTCGAGCGATTGCGGCAGCCGGCGGCCCACCCGGGTCAGGTGGCTCTCCGCCGCCGCCGCCTCCATCGCCCGAAGCTCGGTCTTCTCGGCGATCAGCCGGCGAGCCTCGGTCATGTCGCCGCGCATGAAGAGGCTTAGCGCCAGCTGCATGCTGGCGACGATCCGGCCATGGAAGCGCTCGATCTCGGCGAAGCCCTCGTCCGAGAACTGCACGCCCGTCTTCAGCTTCTTCGCCGCGAGCTCCATCAGATTGCGGTCGATGATGTCGCCGATATGCTCGAAATTCGTGGTGAAGGTCAGGATCTCGAGACAGCGATGGCTCTCCTCGGGCTCGAGCTCGCTCTGGCTGAGCCGCGTCAGGTAGAGCTTGATGCCCTCGTGCAGGGCGTCGACCACGTCGTCCTCGGCCTCGATCTTCTTGACCAGCTCCGGCGTCGAGCCGGCGGCAAAGGCGTCGATCGTCTGCCGCAGCATCGACTCGACGGCATCCCCCAGCCTGAGCGCCTCACGCGCCGCATTGGCGAGCGCCACGCTCGGCTCCTGCAACGCCTCCTTGTCCAGATGGCGGGGCCGGAGCCGCTCGTCGGCGGCGTTGGGGCGGTCGGGCAGGATCCGGGACACGAGCTTCGCAACCAGGCCGACCAGCGGCAGCATCAGGATCGCCATCAGGAGGTTGAAGGCGAGATGCAGGTTGAGGACGAGGCTGGTGCCGCTGCCGAGATGGGCGAGGATCAGGGGCGCCAGCCACGGCAGTGCCACGAGCCCGAGCACCGCCCCGCCGCCGCGCATCACGAGATTGCCGAGCGCCGGCCGGCGGCCGGGCGGCGGGCTCGACGAAGTGGCGACGAAGGGGGCGATCGCTCCCCCGGCATTCGCACCCAGGACCACGGCCAGCGCCATGGCCGGCGGCACCACGCCCGCCCCCACGAGCCCGGCCACGGTCAGGATCACCGCGATCGAGGAATGCGCCAGCCAGGTCAGCAGCGCCGCGAGCGCCGCGGTGAACACGATGTCACCCTCGAGCGCCTCGAGCACGGTGGCCAGCGCCGGCGAGGAGCGGAGCGGCTCGGATGACGTCACCACGAGCCGCAGTGCCAGCATGATCAGGCCGACGCCGAGCAGCGCCCGGCCGAGCTGCCGTACGCGCCCGGTCGGGCCGACGACGAAGCAGCCGAAGCCGATGATGATCGAGATGGGCGAGAGCCAGTGGAGATCGATGGCGAGCACCTGGGCCACCACCGCCGTGCCGATATCGGCACCCAGCATCACCGCCAGCGCAGCGGCGAGGGCGATCAGCCCGCGCTCGGCGAAGGCGCCGACGATCAGCGCCGTCGCCGTGCTGCTCTGCAACGGCACCGTGACGAGGAACCCTGCCCCGAGCGCGCTCAGCCGATTGCCGGCCGCCGCCCGCAACAGGCTGCGCAGGGACGACCCCAGCGCGCGCGACACCCCGGTGCGGACCATCCGGACGCCCCAGAGCAGGAGCGCGATGCCGCCCATGAGCTCGATGAGAAACCCCGTGGCGGTCAACTCGCCGGCACCCCGAATATCCGCGTGAGCCCTTGGACTTAGCGCGGTTCGATGGTCACCGTCAAAGCTCTGTCACAAAACTGTCACGAATTTAGACTGCCAGGCGACGGACGAGCTCGCCCCGCGGCAGCTCCTGCTCCTCGCCGCTGTCGAGGTCGCGCAGCTTGACCACGCCGGCGGCCAGCTCGTCGTCGCCGAGCGAGAGGGCGAACCGGGCGTTCGCGCGATCGGCGCGCTTCATGCGCTGGCCGGGCTTCCCCTTGAAGGCGAGCTCGACGGCGATGCCGGCCGCCCGCAGCTCGGCCGCCAGCAGCCGCGCCGCCCGTTCGGCCGCCGGGCCGATCGGCACGATCGCCACCGGCCGCGCCGACACGTCCTCACGTCCCGCGAGCAGCGCCAGCCGCTCGACCCCGGCGGCCCAGCCGACACCGGGCGTCGACGGCCCGCCGATCTCCTCGACCAGCCCATCGTAGCGACCGCCCGCGATCACCGCCCCCTGGGCCCCGAGCCGGTCGGTCGTGAGCTCGAAGGCGGTGTGCGTGTAGTAGTCGAGGCCACGCACGAGGCGAGGGTTCAGCCGGTAGGCGAGCCCCAGCTCGTCGAGCCCGTCCCTGACCGCCTTGAAGAAGTCGCGGCTCGCCTCGTTGAGCGAATCCTCGAGCCGCGGGGCATCCGCGACGACCTTGCGGTCGCCCTCGTCCTTGCTGTCGAGGATGCGCATCGGGTTGCGCTCGAGGCGCGCCAGGCTGTCCTCCGAGAGCCGGTCGCGATGGCCCTCGAGATAGCGCACAAGCTCCTCGCGATAGGCCTGCCGGCTCGCCGGGTCGCCCAGCGTGTTGAGCTCGAGCGTGACGTGGTCCGCCACCCCGAGCCGCTCGAGGATCATCGCACCCACCGCAATGACCTCGACATCGCCCTGCGGCTCCGGCGCGCCGATGAGCTCGATGCCGATCTGGTGGAACTGCCGCATCCGGCCCTTTTGCGGCCGCTCGTAGCGGAACATCGGCCCGGCATAGAAGAACTTGAGCGGCAGGCTCTGCAGGAGACCGTTGGAGATGGCGGCCCGCGCCACGCCGGCGGTGTTCTCGGGTCGCAGCGTCAGACTCTCGCCGCCCCGATCCTCGAAGGTGTACATCTCCTTTGTCACCACGTCCGAGGTATCGCCCAAGGTCCTGAGGAAGACGTCGGTGAACTCGAAGACCGGTGTGGCGATCTCCTCGTAGCCGTAGAGTGCGGAAGCGGCGCGGCCGGTCTCGATGACGTGCCGGTGGCGGCGGATGGTCTCGCCGAACAGATCGTGCGTGCCGCGTACCGGCCGGGCGGTGGCCATGGATCGTCAACCTTCTGGAACGGAAGAAAAGGGTCAGGCAGCCGGCCGCTTGCCGAAGCGCTCCTCGACATAGCGCTCGACCAGGGCCTGGAACTCCGCGGCAATGTGCTCGCCGCGCAGCGTCGTGGCCTTGGCGCCGTCGATGAAGACCGGTGCCACCGGACTCTCGCCGGTGCCGGGCAGGCTGATGCCGATATCGGCGTGCTTGCTCTCGCCGGGCCCGTTGACGATGCAGCCCATCACCGCGACCTTGAGCTCCTCGATGCCGGGATAGCTCGCCCGCCAGACCGGCATCTGCCGCGCGAGATAGGTCTCGATCTGCAGCGCCAGCTCCTGGAAGAACGTGCTGGTCGTCCGCCCGCAGCCCGGGCAGGCGGCCACCTCCGGCGCGAAGCTGCGCAGGCCCAGGGACTGCAGGATCTCCTGGCAGACCCGGACCTCGGTCGTCCGGGTCTCGCCCGGCCGCGGCGTCAAGGAGCAGCGGATGGTGTCACCGATGCCGTCGGTCAGCAGGACCGAGAGCGCGGCAGCACTCGCGGCGATGCCCTTCGAGCCCATGCCCGCCTCGGTCAGCCCGAGATGCAGCGCATAAGAGCTGCGCCGGGCGAGCTCGCGATAGACGGCGATCAGGTCCGGCACCCGGCTCACCTTGGCCGAGATGACGATGCGGTCGGCGCCGAGGCCCATCCGCTCGGCATGCGCCGCACTCTCGAGGGCGGAGCGGACGAGCGCCTCGCGCAGCACGAAGTCGGCGCTCTCGGGCACCGGCGAGCCGGCATTCTCGTCCATCAGCCGGGCAGCGAGCGCCTGGTCGAGCGAGCCCCAGTTGACACCGATCCGGACCGGCCGGTCGGCGACCAGCGCCGCCTCGATCATCGCCTCGAACTGCCGGTCGCGCTTCTCGCCGAAACCGACATTGCCCGGGTTGATCCTGAGCTTGGCGAGGCTCGCCCCGAGCTCCGGCACCGCGGCCAGCAGCCGATGGCCATTGTAGTGGAAGTCGCCGACCAGCGGGACGCTGTGCCCGAGGAGGTCGAGCCGTTCGCGCAAAAGTGGCACCGCGCGAGCCGCCGGCTCGTCATTGACCGTGACCCGGACGATCTCCGAGCCCGCCCGCGCGAGCTCGATCACCTGCCGGCAGGTGGCGTCGAGATCGGAGGTGTCGGTGTTGGTCATCGACTGGACGACGACCGGCGCCCCGCCACCAATCGTCACCCCCCCAATACCGGAGGGGCCGACCCGGACAGCCGTGGTCGGCCGGCGCTGCACCTCTGCCAGAGCCACCATGTCGGTCAGCGCAGCCTGGTCAGCAGCGCGTCGGGGGCCAGCGAGACGTCGCGCACCACCGCTCCGCTCTGCCCGAGCGTGCCGACCCGCTCGCCATCGACCCAGATCTCGAGCCCGCCTGCATTGCCGGTCCAAAGAGCGAGATCGTTGCGGTCGGGAATGACGAAGCGGTCGCCGGGCTCGAGGGTGCGGCTGGTGACGAAGTCGCGTGCCGGGCTCTGCACCTGGATCCAGCTCGCCTCCCGGGCGAGGAGGACGACCCGCCCGTCACCTCCGGCTCCGTCGGCCGCACCGGCCCCGAACAGGGTGGCGGCACCCGGTGCGTCGGCCTCCGGCTCGGGGGCCGGCGTCTCGAGAGCGGCCAGGAGGTCGCCCACCGTGCCGGGCTCGGCTTGCGTGCCGTCCTGGCGCCGGGCGGCGGCCGCCCGCTCGGCCTCGGCATCGAGCACGAGATCGCCCAACGGGCTGGCGGGGGGCGGCTCGGCGGCGGCCGCCTCGGGCAGATAGGCCTCGCTCGCCCGCAGGCTCTGCAAGGGCGCCGACCCGTCGCCCGCATCCCCGACGACCGGACCGGCGGGCGGCGCCGTGCGAGCGATGACGCCACTCACCGGCGCCTCGGGCGAAGCGGTCGCTTGCGGCTGCGCCTGGACGGGGGACCGGGTCGCGGAAGGGGTCTCCAGTGCCGCGGTCACGGTCGGCTGTGCCGGCGCCGGCCGCGCGGTGGTGGCGGGCTCGGCCGTCCGGGCCGGCGCTTCCGCCGCGGGCGGCGCTTCCGCCTCGTCGAACAGGGTCGCGGCATACTGGCCGATCTCGCCCGGCAGGGCGGTCACCCGCTGCAGCACGTCGCCGCCACCGGCCTGGACGGCATACCAGCCGCCATAGGCGAGGCCGCCGAGCACGAGGCCGAGAATGACCAGCGAGACGCTCGGCAGGCGGTTCTCGGCGGCCGGCTGGCGGATGTGCAGCTCCTGCTCCGCATCCTCCGCCATACCGACCCTGAGCCCGTTCACCACCTCGGTGCCGTCGAAGCCCAGATGATCGGCATAACTGCGCAGGAAGCCCATGGCGTAGGCCCGGCCGGGCATCGCCGCGAGGTCGCCCTCCTCGAGGGCGAAGAGATAGGATGGCTTGATCCTGAGGTAGTCGGCGACGTCGTAGAGGTCCTCGCCCCGCTGCTGCCGCGCCTCGCGCAGGTGGCGACCGACGGCGACGAGCCGCTGGGCGGACGTATCGAGGGCCGGCTCGGAAGTGGGCGCGCGACGGGACACGGTAGGGCAAACGTCCTGAACAGGCGGGCCGAGACGAACCTCGAACCCAGAGTTGCACACTGCGGAGCGAGCTCAGCGCTGGGTCAGCACCCGAGGCAGGCCCTCCATAGCAAACCACGCCGCCACAGCCAAACCCCGAACGATCCCCGGGGCCCGGCCGGTCGCTGCTCAGCTCGCGCGATAGGTGTGGTCCGGCAAGGCGACGGCATGATCATGCGCATAGGCGAGCAGACGGCGCCGGAGGCTGTGGTCCGGCAGATCGAGCAAGGTCTTGAGGTAATCGCTCAGCCGGCCCGCATCAAGGGAGCGCAGCATCACCTTGACCGGCCCGATCTGGGCCGGCGACAGCGACAGCCGGCGCACGCCGAGGCCGACCAGCGCCATGGCCTCGATCGGCCGGCTGGCCATCTCGCCGCAGACCGCGAGCGGCACGCCGGCCTCCCGGCAGTGCTCGACCAGACCGCGCAGGAAGCCCAGGACCGGCGGCGACAGCACGTCGTAGCGATCGCCCAGCACCTGGGAGCCGCGATCGCAGGCGAACAGGAACTGCAGGAGATCGTTGCTCCCGACCGAGAGGAAGTCGACCTCGCGCAGCAGTACCGGCAGCTGCCAGTAGAGCGAGGGCACCTCCATCATGGCACCCACCTCGATCCGCTCGGGCAGCGCCTGGCCACGCGCCTCGGCCCTCGACCGCTCGAGGTCCAGCAAATGCCGGGCCGCACGCAGCTCCGCCACCTCGGCGACCATCGGGAACATCACCCGCAGCAGCGGCCGACCGGCGGCCGCCTCGAGCAGGGCGCGCAGCTGGTGGCGCAGGATGACCGGCCGGTCGAGGGTCAGGCGCAGCGCCCGCCAGCCCATCGCCGGGTTCTCCTCCTCCGGCATGCGCCAGTAGGGCAGCTGCTTGTCGCTGCCGATGTCGAGCGTGCGAAAGCAGACCGGCCGCCCGCCGGCCCGGTCGAGCACCGCCGCGTAGTACTCGGCCTGCACCCGCGGGTCGTGGAAATCCGGGCGCGACATGAAGGTGAGCTCGGTGCGGTAGAGCCCGACCCCCTCGGCACCGGTGGTGTCGAGCTCGCCGAGGTCGATGAGGAAGCCGGCATTGATCGAGAGCCCGACCGGGATGCCGTCAGCCGTGACCGATGGCTCGTCCTTCAGGCTGCCGAACAGGCGCCGGCGCTCCTGGCGCGCCCGCGTCGCGTCCTTGAAGGCCTCGACCACCTCCTCGGACGGCCGGAGGAAGACCTGGCCGTGCTCGGCGTCGAGCGCCAGGAGGTCGCCGGGCTCGATCTGCGCCATGGCCCGGTTGACGCGACCGAGCATCGGCACGTCGAAGGCGCGCGCGACGATGGTCACGTGCGCCGTCGCCGAGCCTTCCTCGAGCACGATGCCGCCGATCCTGCTGTGGTCGTAGTCGACGAGGTCGGCGGCCGAGAGGTTGCGGGCGACGATGATCGAGCCCGGCGGCATCATCCCCGCCTCGTGCCGGCTGTCGCGGCCGGCGAGCAGGCGCAGCAGCCGCTCGGCCAGGTCCTCGAGGTCGAGCAGCCGCTCGCGCAGGTAGGAATCGCTCGCATGGCCGATGCGCAGCCGCGTGTCCTCCTGGACCCGCCGGACGGCGGCCTCGGCGGTAAGGCCGGTCTCGATCGCCTCGTGCATGCGCCGCCGCCAGCCGCCGTCATGGGCGAACATGCGGTAGGTCTCGAGCACCTCCCGATGCTCGCCGGCGCCGAGATCGGTGCGCTCCAGCATCGCGTCGAGCGATTGGCGGAGGTTCTCCACCGCGGTCTCGAGCCGCTGGGCCTCCGACACCGGGTCGTCGGCGAGCAGCCGGGTGATCTCGATCTTCGGTGCGTGCAGCCAGGCCGGGCCGATGGCCAGCCCCTCGACCAGCTGGCGCCCCTCGAGCCGGCGCTGCTCGCTGCCGAGGCCCGGCAGGTCGGTGTAGCGGTCGACGTCGACGAGATCGCCCGAGGCCAGCATCTCGGCCAGCACGCTGGCGATGATCTGCAGCGCCTCGACCTCGTCCTCGGCGTATTTCTTGCGCGCCGTGTTCTGCACGACGAGCACGCCCACCACCCGGCCGGTGCGCACCACCGGCACGCCGAGGAAGGAATTGTAGACGTCCTCGCCGGTCTCCGGGAAGAAGCGGAAATTGGCGTGATGCTGCGCGTCGTCCGTGTTGATCAGGGTGCCGGCGGCGGCGATCGTGCCGACCAGCCCCTGCCCGACCGCCATGCGGGTGCGGTGCACGGCCTCGCGGGCGAGACCCTCGGTGGCGAAGAGCTCGAGCACCTCGCCGGCCCGGAGCGCGTAGATCGAGCAGACCTCGGCCACGAGGTTGGCGGCGATCAGCGAGACGATGCGGTCGAGGCGGGCCTGCGGGTCGATCGGCAGCGCCACCACCTCGACGAGCCGCCGCAGGAGCTGCCGGGCACCGGTCAGCTCGGCGCTGCGCCGCTCCGCCGGGGCCTCCCCGCCGCGCCGGGGGGCCGCCATGCTCAGGCGCCGACGGCCGCGAGCGGCCCCGCCTCGGCCCGCCCGAGCGCGGCCTCGGCCTGTTCGACCAGCTCGGCCATGATCTGGGCCACGGGCTGCTCCGCCTTGACGAAGCCGACCGACTGGCCGGCCATCAGCGAGCCCTCGTCGACATCGCCCTCGACCACCGCCCGGCGCAGCGCCCCGGCCCAGAAATGCTCGATGGCGAGCGACGCCTCCTCGAGGCTCAGCTCGCCCCGCCGGTAGCGGCCGATCACCTCGACCTGGGTCTGGGCGAAGCGGCGCGTGCCGTTGTTGGCGAGCGCCCTGACCGGAATGACCTTGAACTCCGGATCGACCTGCACCGAGGGCTGGGCGTCACGCGCCGCCGCCTTGATGAAGGCCTTCTTGAAGTTCGGATGGGCGATCGACTCGGCCGCGCAGGCGAAGCGGGTGCCCATCTGCACACCCGAGGCACCCATCCGCAAGAAGGCGGCGATCGCCTCGCCATGGCCGATGCCGCCGGCGATGAAGACCGGCACCTCGGTCAGGAACGGCAGGATCTCCTGCGCCAGCACGGCCGTCGAGATGGCGCCGATATGCCCGCCCGCCTCCATGCCCTCGATGATCAGCCCGTCGGCACCGGAGCGCGCCAGCCGCCGGCCGAGCGCCAGCGACGGCGCGAAGCAGAGGAGCCGGCTGCCGCCGGCCTTGATCTTGGCGATGGCGGCACCGGGCGGCAGGCCGCCGGCCAGCACCACATGGCCGACCCCGAGATCCATGCAGACCTCGACCAGCCGGTCGAGCGCCGGATGCATGACGATCAGGTTCACCCCGAAGGGGCGGTCGGTCAGCGCCCGCGTCGCCATGATCTCCTGGGCCAGGAGATCGGGCGTCATCGACCCGCAGGCGAGCACGCCGAAGCCGCCGGCCTCGCCGATCGCCGCGACGAGATTGCGCTCGGAGACCCAGGTCATGGCCCCAGCGAGGATCGCCGTCTCGGTGCCGAGCAGCTCGGCGCCGCGGCGCCAGAGCGCCTGCAGCCGCGGATGGGGCGGCAGTTCCGTCAACGATCAGCTCCCGTCGAGCCCGTAGGCGCTGTGCAGCGCGCGCAGGGCGAGCTCGGTATAGGCCTCGTCGATCAGCACGCTGACCTTGATCTCGGAGGTCGAGATGGCCTGGATGTTGATGCCCTTGTCGGCCAGCGTCTGGAACATGGTGTGGGCGATGCCGGCATGGCTGCGCATGCCGACGCCGACCACCGAGACCTTGCTGACATCGTCGTCGACGAGGATCTCGCCGAAGCCGATGCTCTCCTTGTGCTCGCCCAGCACGGCCTGCGCCCGCTTGAGGTCGCTGCGCGTCACGGTGAACGTCATGTTGGCGTTGACGCCGTCACGGCTCACCGACTGGACGATCATGTCGACATTGATGCCGGCGCCGGCGAGCGGGCCGAACACGGCCGCGGCGATGCCCGGGCGGTCGCGCACGCCGAGCACGGTGAGCCGGGCCTCGTCCCGGCTGTAGGCGATGCCGCTGACGACTTGCTGTTCCACGATGTCATCCTCGTCGACGACGAGCGTGCCGGGCTCGTCGCTGAAGCTGGAGAGTACCTGCAACCTCACCTTGTGCGCCATGGCGAGTGCCACCGAGCGGGTCTGCAGCACCTTGGCACCCTGCGAGGCGAGCTCGAGCATCTCCTCGTAGGTGATCCGGTCGAGCTTCCGCGCCTTCGTCACGATCCGCGGATCGGTCGTGTAGACGCCGTCCACGTCGGTGAAGATGTCGCAGCGATCCGCACCGATCGCCGCCGCCAGGGCGACGGCCGACGTGTCCGACCCGCCGCGGCCGAGCGTGGCCAGCCGGTCGCCCGGGGCGAGGCCCTGGAAGCCGGCGACGACGGCGACCTTGCCGGCGTCGATGGCCGCCAGGATGGGCGCCTTGTCGATCCCGGTGATCCGCGCCTTGCTGTGCGCCGCGTCGGTCACGACCCCGGCCTGCCAGCCGGTGAA
>CAZGUW010000161.1:2323-10805 GCA_964528705.1 uncultured Geminicoccaceae bacterium | reverse complement strand
ATCCTGGCGGCGGCCTTCTTCGGGCTCTTCGTCGGTGCCGTGCCGGGCCTTACCGCCACCATGGCGACCGCACTCCTCGTGCCCGTCACCTTCTTCATGGACCCCCTGCCCGCGGTCGCCGCCATCGTCGCCTGCACCGCCATGGCGATCACCGCGGGCGACATTCCTGGGGCGCTGCTGCGCATTCCCGGCACCCCGGCCTCAGCCGCCTACACGGACGAGGCCTATGCGCTGACCCGGGCCGGCAAGCCGGAACTCGCCCTCGGCGCCAGCCTCGTCTGCGCCGCGCTTGGCGGCCTCTTCGGCGCCATGGTGCTGGTGGTGGCGGCACCCCTGCTCGCCCGCATCGCCCTCGGCTTTTCCAGCTTCGAGTATTTCTGGCTGGCCGCGCTCGGCCTCACCTCGGCCGCCTTCGTCAGTGCCGCGGACCGCGCCAAGGGCGTGGTCTCGCTCATGCTCGGCCTCTTCATCGCGACCATCGGGCTCGACATCACCTCGGGCCTGCCGCGCTTCACCATGGGCTCGGTCGAGCTCATGGGCGGGGTCAGCTTCATCCCGGCGATGATCGGGATGTTCGCGGTCTCCGAGGTGCTGCGCAACATCACCGACGGGACCTCGCTCGGCGCCGTGCCGAAGGTGAACGTCGGCAACCCCTTTCGCGGCCTGGGGGCGGTGCTCTGGCGCTATCGGCGGAACGTGCTGCGCGGCAGCGCTCTCGGCACCACGGTGGGCGCCCTTCCCGGTGCCGGCGGCGACATCGCCGCCTGGATCGCCTACGCCAACGCCAAGCGGTTCTCGAGGACACCCGAGAAGTTCGGCCGGGGCCATGTCGAGGGCATCGTCGAGGCTGGCTCGGCCAACAACAGCGGGCTGAGCTCGGCCTGGGTCCCGGCCATGGTCTTCGGCATCCCGGGCGACGCCATCACGGCGATCGCCATCGGCGTGCTCTTCATGAAGGGTCTCAATCCGGGTCCCCGGATCTTCGTCGAGCAGCCGGCGATGCTCTATGCCATCTTCATCACCTTCTTCCTCGCCAACCTCCTGCTCATCCCCTTGGGATGGCTGGCGATCCGCGCCGCGCGGCCGATCCTCGCCGTGCCACGCAACCTGCTCCTGCCGCTGATTCTGATCTTCTGCTTGGTCGGCGCCTTCGCCATCAACAGCACCGTCTTCGGCATCGCTGTCATGCTGGTCCTGGGGGTGCTGGCATGGCTCATGGAATCGAGCGGCTACCCGATCGCACCGGTCATTCTCGGGATCGTCATCGGTCCCCTGCTCGAGCAGAACTTCATGATCTCGATGATGATCGGCGACGGCGATCTCCTGGCCTTTTTCGCCCGCCCGATCGCCGCCGTGCTAGGTGTCGTCACGCTCGCGGTCTGGCTCTTACCCCTGGCGCTGCGGCTCGCCCGGCGATGGCGACCGGGCCGGCCAGGCTGAAGACGACACCCTTGAAGGAGGTCCGATTGGATACGGCATCGACGCTGGAGAATCCGGCCATCGACGGGCTTCGGGCCCTCTTCGGCGAGCGCTGCTCGACCCGGCCGGCGGAGCGGGAGCAGCACGGCCGCGGCGAGTCCTACCATCCCTGCCGCGCGCCCGACGCCGTCTGCTGGCCGGTCTCGACGGAGGAGGTGGTCGCCGCGGTCGAGCTCTGCCGGCGGCACCGCCTGCCGATCGTGCCCTTCGGCGTCGGCACCTCGCTCGAGGGACATGTGACCGCCCTCGAGGGCGGGGTGGCGCTCGACCTCTCGCGTATGAACCGCATCCTGGCGGTGCGGCCGGAGGACATGGACGTCACGGTCGAGGCCGGCGTGACGCGCAAGCAGCTCGATCAGGAGCTGCGCGACAGCGGGCTCTTCTTCCCGATCGACCCGGGTGCGGATGCCACGCTCGGCGGCATGGCGGCGACCCGCGCCTCGGGCACCAATGCGGTGCGCTACGGCACGATGCGCGAGAACGTCCTGGCCCTGACCGTGGTCCTGGCCGATGGCCGGGTCGTCAAGACCGCCAACCGGGCGCGGAAGTCGTCGGCCGGCTATGACCTGACCCGCCTCTTCGTGGGCTCGGAGGGCACGCTCGGCGTCATCACCGAGGTCACGCTCAGGCTGCACGGGCGTCCCGAGGCGGTGGCATCGGCGGTCTGCTCCTTCCCGTCCGTCGACCAGGCGGTCGCCACGGCCATGGAGACCGTCCAGGCCGGCATCCCGGTCGCCCGGATGGAGCTCCTCGACGGCAACGTCATGGAGGCGGTCAACCGCTTCTCGAAGCTCGACTACCCGGCGACGGCGACGCTCTTCCTCGAGTTCCACGGCAGTGCCGCCAGCGTCGAGGAGCAGGCGGCCCTGGTCGGCGAGCTCGCCGCCGGCAATGACGGCTCGGCCTTTCGCTGGGCGCTCCGCCCGGAGGAGCGGAATGCCCTCTGGCAGGCACGTCACGACCTGCACTACGCGACGCTGGCGATGCGTCCCGGTGCCAAGGTCTGGGGCACGGATGTCTGCGTGCCGATCTCGGCGCTCGGCGAATGCATCAGCGCGGCCCGCCGCGACGCCGCCGAGGCGCCCTTCTTCGTCACCACGCTCGGCCATGTGGGCGATGGCAATTTCCACATGGGCTACCTGATCGACATGGACGATCCGGCAGAGATCAGGGTGGCCGAGCGGCTGAACGAACGGCTGGTCCGGCATGCGATCAGCCTCGGCGGCACCTGCACGGGCGAGCACGGCATCGGCTACGGCAAGGCGAAGTTCCTGACGCTCGAGCATGGTGACGCGGCCGTTTCGCTGATGCGCCAGATCAAGCACATGCTCGACCCGGAAAACCTCTTTAACCCCGGCAAGATCCTGCCGCCGGCCTAGCTGCGGGCGGTCAGGGGCCCGGAAGTTCAGGGGAAGGTCCAGAGAAGCTCGAAGGACTGGCCCCCGGCCTGCAGCTCGACGGTCATCGATTGGACCGGCTCCCAGGCGTGGCCCTCCGGCAGGTCGACCACGATCCTGGCGCGGGCCGCGTGGAGGTCGCCGCCGAGCGTGGGCTCGAGCGAGATTTCGTGCGCCTCGATGCTGCCGGAGAGCTCGGCGCCCGGGCTTTCGCGGTAGGTGACGGCCAGAGCGGCAGGATCCAGCGCCTCGGGAGTCTCGGCAATCACGAGGAGATCGAAGGCGAGGCTCGTGGACGGGTCGAGCTGAAGCTCGGCGAGCCGGCGGTCGGCCGCGTCCTCGTCGAGGAAGCGTTCGGCCGCCCAAGCGCGGCTCTCGAGATGAGCGAGAACCGGCAGGACGGGCGTGGCCGTCACGGCGATGACCGGGCCCCCGCCATAGGCGGTGTCGGCGCGCGCCATCTGCTCGGTGCGGTAAAGCGAGCCCCAGCCGATCTCGCCGGCGAGCACCTCCAGCCGTGCGGTCAGCTCCTTCGGCAGCGGATCGGAAGGCCGAAGCTCGAGCGCGGTCAGCGCCAGGGCGGGCCCGTTACCGCCGAGCGACACGAGGGAGAGGCAAATGGCCGATACGAGCCATCCGAAGCGTCGCTGTCGTCCCCTGCCCATCAGATCGCCCTCCCTGCCCTGACGCGGTCGCGTCGCTCCAATTCACGACTTGACGCGCGCGCCACGCTTTCCTCAATATGGAATCAGAATCTGCAAAGCGGAACAAGTGCCCACTCGGGCCTTGCAGGGAGGAAACTACAAAGATGCCGTCAGAGGTGCTGTTCGTCGGCGAATCCTGGGCAACGATCGGGTTTCATCTCAAGGGCTTCGGCATCTACACGAGCGGCGAGTACGACGAGGGCGGCACGCCGCTGATCGAGGCGCTCGAGGCGCATGGCTGCCGGGTGACCTATCTGCGCAACCACGAGGTCGACAAGCGCTTCCCCCGAAGCCGCAGCGAGCTCGCCCGCTACGATGTCGTGGTCCTGAGCGACGTCGGTGCCGACACTTTCCTGCTAAGGCCGGAGACGCTCAGGCAGTCGAAGATCCTGGGCAACCCGCTGCAGGACATCGCCGACCACGTGGCCGAGGGTGCCGGCTTCCTGATGGTCGGGGGCTATCTCTCGTTCTCCGGCTTCGGCGGCAATGCCTGCTACCCGAACACGGTGATCGCCGACATCCTGCCGGTGGAGATGTTGCGCGGCGACGATCGGATCGAGCGGCCGGAGGGCCTTTCACCGGTGCGTCTCGTCGACCACGAGGTGCTGGCCGGCGTGCCCGAGCCCTGGCCGCCTTTCCTGGGCTACCAGCGCCTGATCGCGCGGCCCGGGTCGGAGGTGCTGCTCGGTGCCGGCAGCGACCCGTTCCTGACGCTGGGCCGTCACGGCCGGGGGCGCGTCGCCGCCTTCGCCTCGGACTGCTCGCCGCACTGGGGCACGCCCGAGTTCGTCGGCTGGGATCATTACGGCCGCTTCTGGGGTCAGCTCGCCGGCTGGCTCGCCGCCGGACGCGGTTGAGCGTCCAGCCTCGACATCGACAACGACACAACAGAGGGAGACTGAAAGGATGACCGGCCTTCGCCGTTTCTTCGCCGCCACTGCCGCCGCGGTGGTCGCCACGCTGGCGGCACCCGCCGCCGACGCGCAGGACTACACGCTGCGCATCACCAACCCGGACGCGCCCTTCGTCCAGATCGACGATCTGAAATACCCCTATTACGTCTACGGCATGATGAGCGCCTTCGGCGAGACCGTGGAGGCGCTGTCCAAGGGCCGGATCAAGGCCGAGATCTACCACAGCGGCACGCTCGGCGACCTGCGCGAGAACATGGACAGCGTGCGGATGGGCGTGCTCGAGGCGACGACGCCGTCCGAGGGGCCGGTCTCGATCTTCTATCCCGAGATCCAGGTCATCACGATCCCCTACGTCTTCCAGAACGCCGCCGTCGCCTGGGAGGTGATGGACGGGCCGTTCGGGCAGAAGCTCTTCGAGGGCATGATCGAGCAGGGCTTCCGCGCCGTGGCGATCGGCGAGAACGGCGGCTTTCGCATCTGGGGCAACAACGCCCGCAAGATCGAGACGCCCGACGACATGGCCGGGCTGAAGATCCGCACCATGGAGATCCCGGCGCACCAGGAGATGGTGAAGTCGCTCGGCGCCTCGCCCACCGCGGTGCCCTGGATGGAGGTCTACTCGGCCCTGCAGACCGGCGTCGTCGACGGAGCCGAGCTGCCGACCGTCGGCTCGCTGCAGCAGAACCTGCACGAGGTGCTCGAGTTCATCACGGTCGACAGCCACGTCTACAGCCTCTCCTTCATCATCGTCAGCGAGAAGTGGTTCCAGAGCCTGCCGCCGGACCTGCAGGAGGCGGTGCTGCTGGCCGGCCGGATCGCCACGGTCACCAGCCGCGGCCTCGTCCAGGTGACCGTCAACGACGCGCTCCGCTACTTCTCCGAGAACGGCATCGAGGTGACCTACCTCTCGGGCGACGCGCAGGCGGCATTCCGCGAGAAGGCGCAGCCCGGGGTCATCAAGTGGATGGAGGAGACGCTCTCGCCCGAGATCGTCGCCGAGTTCATGGACTCCGTGCGCGCCGCCGAGGCGAAGCTCGGCCTGACGCCGAGCCTCTGAGTCCGCCATTCAACAGGCACCAGACCCGGGAACTCCGGCTCCCGGGTCACCCCTTCCCCAAGACCGGGTGGCGTCGATGCTCAAGCGGTTCTGCGACCGGCTCGCCTGGATCACGGCGGTCCTGAGCGTCGTCTGCCTGCTGGTGATGACGGTCTCGATCCTCGTCAACGTCTACTTCCGCTACGTGCTCAACGCGCCGCTCGCCTGGCCGCCCGAGCTCGCCCGCTTCATGATGGTGGCGGTGACGCTCCTGGCCAGCAGCCTCGCCATGCGCAGCGGGGCGCATGTCGGCGTCTCGATCGTCGTGCTGCGCCTGCCGATCCGCCTCCAGGCCTGGCTCTTCACGCTCAACAGCGTCCTGATCCTGGGATTCCTTTTGATCCTGCTCTGGTATGGCTGGCAGCTCGCCTTCCTCGAGGGGCCGCGGCAGATGGCGCCGTCGCTCGGCGTCTCGATGATGTTGGCCTTCATCCCCCTGCCGCTGGGTGCCGTGCTGATGATCGTGCATCTCGGCGAGATCACGGTCGAGGCCTGGCGGCGGGCCGGGGCCGGCGCCTCGCCCTTCGAGGCGGCCTATCACGACGAGGCGGATGCTGTCGCACTCGCCGCCGAGCGGACGGAGGGGAGCTGAGCCGTGGACCCCATGGTCGTCGCCTTCATCGCCTTCTTCGTCTTCCTGCTGATGGGAATCCCCATCACCTTCGTCCTCGGCCTGACGGCCGTGCTCGCCTTCCTCCTCAAGCAGGACCTCATCTTCCTGACGCTCGTGCCGCAGCGCATGTTCGCCGGGCTCAACCTCTTCACCATCATGGCGATCCCGTTCTTCCTGCTCGCCGCCGAGCTGATGACGCTGGCGCGGATCACCGACGACCTCGTGCGCTTCGCCGACGCGCTGGTCGGGCGGCTGAAGGGCGGCCTCGCCCATGTCAACGTGGTGGCGAGCGCCTTCTTCGCCGGCATCTCGGGCTCCGCCATCTCCGACGTCGCGGGGCTCGGCTCGATCGAGATCAAGGCGATGACGAGGGCGGGCTACCCCAAGCCCTTCGCCGCGGCGCTGACCGTCGCCTCCTCGCTAATCGGGCCGATCATCCCGCCCAGTATCATCATGGTGCTCTACGGCTCGATCATGCAGGTCTCGATCGCCGCCATGTTCCTCGGTGGAATCCTGCCAGGGCTGCTCATGGTGGCCATGCTGATGGCCATGGTCCTGTGGATGGCGGATCGAAAGTGCTTCCCGCGGCGCACCGAAAAGCTGCCGCCGGGCGAGATCCGGCGGGCGACGAAGAGCGCCATCCTCGCCTTGCTCATGCCGGCGATCATCCTCGGCGGCATTCTTTCGGGTGCCTTCACCGCCACCGAGGCGGCAGCGGTCGCCGTGGCCTACGCGCTGCTCATCGGGCTGGTCGTCAAGCGCACCCTGCCGCTCCGCGACGTGCCACCGATGCTGGTCCGGGTCTCGATCCTCACCTCGGTCGTCTTCATGGTGCTGGCCACCGCCAACATCCTGGCCTGGATCATCGGCCTCGAGCGCATTCCGGACGCCATCGCCAGCGGGCTCACCAGCGTCACCGACAACCCCTATCTGCTGTTCCTCCTCGTCAACCTCGTCCTGATCATCGTCGGCATGTTCATGGATATCGGTGCGGCGGTCATCGTGCTGGCGCCGATCCTCGGACCCACCATGATCGATGCCGGCATCCATCCCGTGCATTTCGGCATCGTCATGTCGATCAACCTCCTGGTCGGGCTCACCACGCCGCCGGTCGGCCCCTGCCTCTTCGTCGCCGCCGGCATCACCGGGCTCCGCATGGAGCAGCTCTCAGCGGCGATGCTGCCGTTCTACGGGCTGCAGGTGGTATTCCTCCTCGCGATCACGTACTTTCCGTTCCTGACCCTCTTCCTGCCCCGCTATTTCGGGTACATCGCGTGACCGTCGAGGTTCCGGCCCAGATCAAGTCGCTCGGCAAGGTGCTGCAGGTCCTCGAGTGCTTCTCGCGGGCCGAGCGCGGCCTCGGGCTCGCCGAGATCGCCGGCCGCACGCGCCTGCCGAAGGCCACGACGCACCGCCTGCTCGCCTCGCTCAAATCGATCGGCTTCATCGAGCAGGATCACGGCGGCGACCAGTACCGGCTCGGCATGAAGCTCTTCGAGCTGGGATCGGTCGTGCTCGCCAATATGGAGCTGCCGCGCGAGGCGCAGCCCTTCGTCGACCGGCTCGCGGCGATGTCGGGGGCTGCCGTCCATCTCTGCGTCTTCGACGGCGCCCAGGCAGTCTTCATCGACCGCCGCCGCGCCGACAACGCCACCCGCAACACGCTGACCCTGCTCGAGGGGGCACCGGTGCACTGCACGTCCGTGGGCAAGGCCATGCTGGCCTTCCAACCGGCGCGCGTCGTGGAGCGGGTGATCGCGGCGGGGCTCACGGGCTTCACGGCGAACACGCTGACCACGGCCAAACGGCTGCGGGAGGATCTCGCCCTGATCCGCGAGCGCGGCTGGGCGCTGGACGACGAGGAGCACGAGCCGGGGACCCGCTGCGTCGCCGCCCCCATCCGCAACGGGGCCGGCCAGGTGATCGCCGCGATCTCGGCCTCGGGCCCGCCCGAGGTCATGGCACCGGACAAGGACGAGGCGCATGCGCGACTGGTCACCGGCATCGCCGGGGAGCTTTCGCGGCGGCTCGGTCACGTGCCGGCGGAGCCGCGCGGCTAGGCGGGCGTTTGGGGTGACCCGGGCCGGCACTTGCTGCTAGACGGGCGAGAAGGAGACAAGAGCCATGCGCGATTTCCAGCTTCCCGGCCGTTCCGCGGCCTATGCCTCGACGGCGATGGCGGCGACCTCGCACCCGCTCGCCACGCTTACCGCCCTCGACATGCTGAAGGCCGGCGGCAGTGCCGCCGACGCCGCGGTGGCGGCTTGTGCCGTGCAGTG
>CAZGUW010000161.1:0-2313 GCA_964528705.1 uncultured Geminicoccaceae bacterium | reverse complement strand
GCCGCAATCGACCGGCATCGGCGGCGATTGCTGGGCGCTCTATGCGCCAAAGGAGGGCGGCGTCACCGCGCTCAATGCCTCGGGCTGGGCGCCTGCCGCGATCTCGGCCGAAGGGCTGCGGGGCGAAGGGCTCGAGGCGATGCCGGATGGCGGGGTGGCGAGCGTCACCGTGCCGGGTGCCATCCGCGGCTGGCAGGCACTGCTCGACCGGCACGGCACGAAGGGCCTGGACGAGCTGCTGCGGCCGGCCATCGGCTATGCGAAGGACGGCTTCCCCGTGACCCCCAGGGTCGCCTTCGACTGGGCCAGGGCGACGCCCAGGCTGGAGCGGAGTGCCGCCGGCCGCGACTTCTACCTGCCGGGCGGGACAGCACCCGTGGCCGGCGACACCATGCGGCTGGAGCAGCTCGGCTCCACGCTCGAGACCATCGCCCGGCGCGGTGCGGACGCCTTCTACGAGGGCCCCCTGGCGAGCGCCATGACGGCGAGCCTCAAGGGCTTCGGCGGGGTGCATGGCGAGGCGGACTTCGCCGAGTACGAGCCCGAATGGAGCGAGCCCGTCAGCGCCACCTACCGTGGCCATACGGTCTACCAGTGCCCGCCGAACGGCCAGGGGGTCATCGCCCTCCTGATGCTGCAGATCCTGGAGCAGCTCGGCCTCGAAAGGCTCGACCCGGACGGGGCGGAGCGGCTGCATCTCGAGGCCGAGGCGACCCGCCTCGCCTTTCGCGACCGGGACGCCGTGCTGGCCGACCCGCGCCAGGCGGCGGTGCCAACGGAACGGCTACTCGACAAGGCCTATGCGGCAGCACTCGCCGCACGGATCGACCCGTCCGCCGCCATGGCGACCCTGCCGCCACCGCTGCTGCCGGAGCATAAAGACACGATCTACCTCACCGTGATCGACCGGGACGGCAATGCCTGCTCGTTCATCAACTCCATCTACGACAGTTTCGGCTCGGGCCTGGTCTGCCCCGCGACCGGCGTCATCTTCCACAACCGGGGCCGCGCGTTCAGCCTGGCCCCGGGCCATCTGAACGAGATCGCCCCCCGGAAACGGCCGATGCACACGATCATCCCGGGCCTCGCCTGCAAGGACGGGGCGGTGTGGACGACCTTCGGTGTGATGGGCGGCGACTACCAGCCGGTCGGCCATGCGCATCTCTTGACCAACCTCATCGACTTCGCCATGGACCCGCAGGCCGCCCTCGATGCGCCCCGGGCGATGGCCTATCCGGGGCCGCTGCAGGTGGAACGGGGCGTCTCGCCGGCGGCCGTGCGGCGGCTCGCGGAGCTGGGCCATGCGCCGGTCGAGGCGGCTTCGCCGCTCGGCGGCGGGCAGGCGATCATGGTGGACCGGACCAGGGGTGTGCTCGTCGGCGGCTCGGACCCGCGCAAGGACGGGCTGGCGCTCGGCTACTGAGGATCTGGGGCCGATGATCCGTCACATCGTCTTCTTCTCGGCGAAGGACCCAGCCGACCTGCCGGTGATCGAGGCGGGGCTGAAGCGGCTCGAGGGCATCGCTGCGGCCGACCGGCTCGAGGTGCGGCGCAATCTTGGCCGGGACGAACTCGGCAACGCGGTCGATCTCGTGGTCTATGGCGAATTCAAGGATGCCGAGGCGCTCGCGGCCTACAAGGCCGACCCGCTCTATGCCGAGGCGATCGCCATCGTCCGGCCACTGCGCGAGCTGCGCGTGGCGGCGGACGTCGAGAGCGAGGCCGTGACCCCAGACCAGCAGTGACCGCGAGGCCATAGTCCGGACAGGCACTTGCCGCGCGTGGCTCACATGACTTGTGAGCGCCTGCCGCCTTGCGCTAGGTCTAAGAACAGCAGACCACGATACGCGGACAGGCTTCCTGCCCATGAACGTCATCGCCTTCGTCACCCAGAAAGGCGGCAGCGGCAAGACCACGCTTTGCGTCAACCTCGCGGTCGCGGCGGAAGCGGCGGGCGGGCGCTGCCTGATCCTCGACATGGACCCGCAGGGCACGGCCGAGGCCTGGTACCACGACCGGGAGGCGGCGAGCCCGAAGCTGGTCAAGCTCGGCGCTGATTCGCTGGCCGAGGCGGTGGGGGCCGCCCGGCGGCAGGGCTTCACCCATGTCTTCATCGACACGCCGGGGCGCGACGAGCCTTCGGTGGCGGCCGCCATCCGCATCGCCGATTTCTGCCTCGTCCCGTGCCGGCCGACGCCGGCCGACATGAAGGCGACGCCGGCGACCATCGCCACGATCCGCCGCCTCACGAAGCCCGCGGCCTTCGTGCTGAGCCAGACGCCGCCCCGGGGCTTTCGCATCAAGGAGGCGGAG
>CAZGUW010000160.1:0-10841 GCA_964528705.1 uncultured Geminicoccaceae bacterium | reverse complement strand
GATGACGAGCCGGGCGTCGAGCGAGACGGCGCGGGCGATGGCGACGAGCTGCTGGATGGCGGTCGAGTAGCTGCCGAGCGGGGCCCTGACGTCGATCTCGATGCCGAAGCGGGCGAGGATCTCGCGGGTGCGGGCGTGCGCCTTCGGCCAGTCGATGATGCCGCCCCAGATCCGTGGCTCGTAGCCGAGCGTCACGTTCTCGGTGACGCTGCGCAAGGGCACCAGGGTCAGCTCCTGGTAGATGGTGGAGATGCCGCTGTCCTGCGCCTCGCGCGGGCTCGAGATGGTCGAGGGCTGGCCGGCGAAGGTGATCTCGCCGGCGTCGCGGCGATAGACGCCGGTCAGGATCTTGATCAGCGTCGACTTGCCGGCGCCGTTCTGGCCGATCACCGCGTGGATCTCGCCGGGCTCGATGGTGAGCGAGGCGGAGCTCAGGGCGGCGACGCCGGCGAACGCCTTGTCGATGCCGGTCATCTCGAGGAGGGGCGTGGTCATCGCGGTCCGCAGATGGCAGGGGGGCCGCCCGAAGGCAGCCCCCGCAGGCCGGAGGCTCAGTAGGCCTCGTCGATGTGGTCGGCCGCGTTCTCGGCCGTGAAGATGCGGTCGGAGACCTGGACCCAGGGCTCGATTTCCTCGCCGGCGGCGTAGCGCTTCATCGTCTCGCAGGCGAGCGGGCCGAAGAAGGGCGAGGATTCGACGGTGACACCCATCTTGCCGTCGATGATCGCCTGGAGCGCGTCGCGCGTGCCGTCGATGGAGACGACGAGGATGTCCTCGCCGGGCTTGCGGCCGGCGAGCTCGAGCGCCTGGATGGCGCCGATCGCCATCTCGTCATTGTGGGCATAGACGATGTTCACGTCGGGATGGGCCTGGAGCAGGGTCTCCATGACCTGGCGGCCTAGGTCGCGGGCGAAGTCGCCGGACTGCGAGGCCACGATCTCCATGTTGTCGTGCTGGGCCATGACATCGTCGAAGCCCTTCTTGCGGTCGTTGGCGGGCGACGAGCCGGTGGTGCCCTCGAGCTCGACGATGATGCCCTTCTCGCCCTCGAAGTTCTCGAGCGTCCATTCGGCGACGCGGCGGCCCTGGTCGATGAAGTCGGAGCCGAGGAAAGCGACGTAGTCGCGGCCGGCCTGGGCGACGTTCGGGTCGACCGAGCGGTCGACGAGGAAGGTCGGGATGCCGGCGGCCTTGGCCTTCATGACGGCCGGGATGAGGGGCTTCTCCTCGCGCGGCGGCAGGAAGAGCACGTCGATGCCCTGGGCGATCATGGAGTCGACGTCGGCCACCTGCTTGGCGGCGGAGCCGGCGGCATCGGTGGCGATCAGGTCCCAGCCGCAGGATTCGGCGGTGTCGTGGAACGACTTGGTCTCGGCGATGCGCCAGGGGTTGTTGCTCTCCATCTGCGAGAAGCCGACCTTGTAGCGGTCCTTCTGCTCGAGCGGCGGCAGGTCCTGCGCCGCCAGGGGCGCGGCGAGGGCGGCGACACCCAGGCCCGCGAGGGCTGCCGTGGCCATCAGGAAACGTCGGTTCATCGAGTTCCTCCTTGCTGATCGGTGGGGCGGCGACTCGCCTGTTTCAGGCCCGGCCACCAAGTTTTGTATGACGAAAGAGGCGACAAATTGACGGCGCGACGCCCTTGTGTCAATCAGGTTTCCGCAATCGGGCCGACCATCGCGATTTTGATCATACCAAACTGTCCGGCTGCATGATCTGGGAGAACAAGGGCATGGCGGGCGAGGCGGGGACGGGTGCGGCAGCGGCGGGCGGCCGGCGGGCCGCGGACGCCATCGTCGAGCGTCTCGAGCTGCGCATCGTCTCGGGCGAGCTGCCGGACCGTACGGCGCTGCCGCCGGAGCGCGTGCTGATGGCGGAGTTCGGCGCCAGCCGCACGGTCATCCGCGAGGCCATCACGGCGCTTTCCAGCCGCGGCCTCGTCGAGAACCGGCCGCGCTACCGGCCGATCGTCAGGAAGCCGGGCTTCGATTCGGCGTTCGGTGCACTGGGTGGCATCGTCGGCCATCTGCTCGGCGACACGGAGGGGGTGAAGGCGCTCTTCGACAGCCGCATCTTCCTCGAGCGGGCGCTGGTGCGCGAGGCGGCGATGCACGCCCGGCGCGCCGACATCCAGGCGCTGCGCGAGGCGCTCGCCGCGAACGAGGCGGCGATCCCCGATTCGGCCCGGTTCTACGCCACCGACGTCGCCTTCCACGCGGTGCTCTACGAGATCCCGCGCAACCCCATCATGCCGGCGATCCACCGCGCCTATGTGGCCTGGCTGGCGGTGCACTGGCATCGCATGCTGCGCTCGCCGGAGCGCAACCGGGTCAACTACCAGAGCCACCGGACGATTTTCGAGGCGATCCTCGAGCGTGACCCGGACGCGGCCGAGGCGGCGCTGGCGAGCCACCTGAACGCGGCCTGGGAGTATGTGCGCGTGACCTTCGAGCCGGCGGCCGAGGACATGGAGGCGGGGCAGATGGAGGCGGGGCAGCCATGAGCGAGCGCTTCGAGCACATCGTCGTCGGCGGCGGGGCCGCGGGCTGCACCGTGGCGGGGCGGCTGGCCAAAGCGGGGGCCCGGGTGCTGCTGCTCGAGGCCGGGCTCTCGAACCGGCATCCGCTGCTCGACATGCCGCCCGGCATCTTCAAGATGATCAACGGCTCGAAGTTCATGCGTTACCACCAGACCGTGCCGCAGGCGCATCTGGGCGGGCGGGTGCACGACATCCCGCAGGGGCGGGTGCTGGGCGGCGGCTCGTCGGTGAACGCGCAGGTCTACATGCGCGGCCGGCCCGCGGACTACGACGCCTGGCACGAAATCCTGCGCGGCAACAACGACGCCGTGGGCTGGAGCTGGCAGGACGTGCTGCCGCATTTCCGGGCGATGGAGGGCAACAACCGGCTGAACGACGAGCGGCACGGCACGTCGGGGCCGCTCCTGGTCTCCGATCCCGGGCACATCAACGAGGTCTCGCGCTGGTTCGTCCAGGCGGTGCAGGGGCTGGGCGAGCCCTTCAACCCGGACTTCAACGGGCCGAGCCAGCGGGGCGTCGGCTTCTACCAGTTCACCAACCGCAACGGCCGGCGGAGCTCCGCGGCCTACGCCTTCCTGACGCCGGAGGAGCAGAACCCGGCGCTCACCGTCCGGCTCGAGGCGGAGGTGCAGAGGGTCGTGATCGAGGGTGGGCGGGCGGTCGGCGTCACCTACCGGGAGAAGGGCGGGACCATCGTCACGGCGCATGCGGACGGCGAGGTCATCCTCGCTGCCGGGGCGCTGGCGACGCCGCAGCTCATGATGCTCTCGGGCCTCGGCCCGGCGGATCACCTGGCGGAGCACGGCATCGCCTGTATCGCCGACCTGCCCGGTGTCGGGCAGAACCTGATCGACCACCCCGAGGTGCCGATGGTCGCCAATGCCAACGGGCCTTACGGCTACTACCGCCAGGGCGTGGGCTGGCGGATGCTGAAGAACGGGCTGCAGCTCAAGCTCTTCGGCACGGGCCCGGTCACTTCGGCCGGGGTCGAGGCGGGGGCCTTCGTCAACCCGACCGACCCGGAGGCGCCGCCGACCATCCAGGCCTTCTGCGTGCCCATCGTCTATCTCGACCGGGACACGCTGGGCTTGGTCGAGGACGGCTACGGGCTGACCATCACGACGGTCGTGGTCAAGCCGCGCTCACGCGGCGAGCTGCGTCTGCGGAGCGCCGACCCGGCGGCCATGCCGCTGGTCTCGCCCAATCTCCTGAAGGACGAGGCCGACATGGCGGCGATGATCGAAGGTCAGCGCTTCTTCCTGCGCGCCTTCGCCGAGAGTCCGCTCAAGGAGCGGGTCGCCAGGGTCGCCATTCCGGATCCGGCGGATACGAGCGACACGGCGCTCGCGGCGCATTGCCGGCGCTTCGTGAAGACCAACTACCACCCGGCCGGCACGGCCAGGATGGGGGCGGACGGCGACCGCATGGCGGTGCTCGATGCCCGGCTCCGGGTACGCGGCATCGACGGGCTTCGGGTCGCGGACATGTCGGCCGTGCCCGACATCAACGCGGGCAACACCAACGCCCCGGCGATGATGCTGGGGTCACGTTGCGCCGAGCTGGTGCTCGGCGGCTGAGCCGGCGGCCCTGTCTTCGGTTCAGCTCAGGTCAGGACCGCGACCACGATGATGGCCATCAGCGCTACCGCTGCGGTCAGGCCGGGAAGATCCTCGATCCGCATCGCTGCTCCTCGGCCGGCGCGCGGACCGGCCAACGTTTCTGGAACAGCGTTCACTATAGCCTGAGGTTGGGTCATCGCCAATCGGGCAAAAGCCTGGAGCAAGTCGAGATCAGCGCTTTTTGGACCGGCTATGGACTTTCGGTATCTGCCGGCAGCCAGCGCGTGTCGCCTAATCCGTGCTGAACTTGTCATTGTCTTCAACTCGTACGATCACGCTGCGCGTTCATCTTGCCGGCCGGGCTGCGTGGTCATGAACGGCACCGCTCAGGCGACATTGTCCGCGACATAGGCGCCGCGCTCGCCCATCGGGCGCTCGGCGCCGGTGGTCGTGTCGCGCGCGGTGCGCAGCTCCATCTCGGCATTCAGCTCGCCGCCGAGCAGGACGACGAAGGAGCTGATGTACATCCACATGAGCAGGATGACGATGGCGCCGAGCGTGCCGTAGGTCTTGTTGTAGCTGGCGAACTCGGCGACGTAGATCGAGAACGCGATCGACGCGACGAGCCAGATCACCGTGGCGAGGACAGCGCCCGGGGAGACCCAGGAGAGCTTCGCGTGCGCCCGGTTGGGGCCGTAGCGGTAGAGGATGCCGATGACGAGGATCATCGCACCCAGGAGGATCGGCCAGCGCAGCAGGAGGAGCGCCCACTCGACGGCGCCACCGAGCCGCAGGAAGCCGAGCACGGCCGGCAGCACGATGATCGCCGCGAGCGCCACAATGGCGACCGCGATAACGAGCAAAGTGAGGAAGAAGGACATGGCGTAGCTGGCGACGATGCCGCGCTGCTCCTGCTCGTCGTAGACGATGTTCAGCCCCTCCATGAGGGCCGCGACCCCGGCGCGCGAGGTCCAGAGCGCGAAGAGGATGGCCAGGATGGAGGTGACGCCGAGCGTCCGGTTGCCGGCGCCGGCGAGGGCGGTCATCTGCTCCTCGATGATGGCGTAGGCATCCTGCGGGACAACGGATTTGAGCCCGGCGACCTGTCCCGCGATCTGCGCGGGATCGGCGAAGAAGCCGTAGAGGCCGAAGGCCGCGGTGATCGCCGGGACCAGCGCCAGCATGGCGTAGAAGGCGACCCCTGCCGCGATGATCGAGAGATGGTCCTTCCCGATCTGACCGTAGACCCGGTAGAGGATCGCCTTCCAGTCGGCGAAGCGGAAGTGGGAGGGCCGGCTGGCGGCCCTCCCTTCGGTCTTTCCGGCCACAGACTCGCTCACACGCGATCCGGCGTGGCCGGCTGGCCGAGCTTCTGCCGGTCGGCCTCGTCCTTCGCCCGGTCGGCAACCCGGTCGGCCGCCTTCCCGAGCCGCTCCTCCGCCTTCTCGACGAAGGACTTGCCGTCCGGCGTGCGCCGGTCGACCTCGTTCGCCGTCTCGTCGGCGATCTTCGTCGCCTCGTCGACCGCGGCCGAGGCGGTCGCCTGGAGCTTGCGGCCTTCCTCCTTCGCCATGTCGCTGGCGGCGTGCTTCAGCCGGTCGCTGTGGGCACCCACCCATTCGTCCTCGGTGCGCGTGCGCGGCAGGGCGCCGCCGACGGCGGCACCGATGGCGAGGGCGAGGGCGCCGAAGACGAGCGGCTGCTCCTCCATCATGCGGGCGACGCCTTCCTGGGCGTGGCGGCCACGCCGGGCTGCTGCATAGCCGGCATCCGCGGCGGCCCGCCGCGCCGCCCGGGCCCGGCTCCGGGCACCCTCGGAGAGCGAGGAAGCGGTGTCGCCGACCGTGCCGGAGACCCTGCGGCCGAAGTCGCCGGCCGATTCGGCGAGCCCCGACGCCTTGTCCCGGGCGGTGTTGGCGGCGTCCCTGACCTTGTCGCCCATGCCCCGCTCGGTCCCGTTCTCCGTCTCCGTGCCGTACCCGTGCGGGCGGAGGGGATCGCCATGGGACGACACGCCGGAATCGAACGAGCGCGTCCCGAGGGGGCGCTCCGCCCCGATCGCCGTCCGCCGCGGATAGCCCGCGGCGGCGTGGCCGGGGAGGAGGTCGTCGTCATCGTCGAAGTCGTCGTCGTAATCGTAGTCGCGGTCGGCGCCGCGCTGGCCGCTGCCGGCCATGAGCCAGGCGAGGCCGACGCCGGTCAGCAGGAGCGGCAGCGGGTTGTCCCGCATCTGGCGCCCGAGATTGCGGGCGACGTCGCCGCCGTGCGCGCCGACGGCCTCGGTAACCTGGTCGACGACATTGCCGATCGACATCTTGCTCTGCAGCGCGTCGATGGTCTGCGAGACCTTCGTGCGCTCGGCGTCCACCTCACGCTCGAGGGAGGCGGCGCTGCGGCCATTCGGGTCGGTCGAGTACTGCGCCATCACATCTTTCCTTTCACCAGCTCAGCGTCGCGGCTCGCCGCACGGGCGGCCCGCTCCGGTGCCAGATTGGTTGCCTTGAGCGCCGAGACGCCCTTGCTCGCCATGCCCCAGGCGATCGCCGCGAGGACCACGCCGACGATCACCGCGGCCCAGCCGGCGGGGATGCCGATGTTCTCGAGGGCGACGACCAGCGCCGCCGCGAGGACATTGAGGGCGGTCAGCGAGAGCACGACGGCGGCGACGATCAGGCCGCAGGCGGTGACCGCCTGGGTCGCCTTCTCACCGAGCTCGGCGCGCAGCAGCATGATTTCCTTGCGGAAGAGCTCCGTCACCTGGCTGACGAGATCGCCGAGCAGGCCGGAGGCCGAGCGTTCGAGGGTCTCAGCCATGGGTCGTCCCTCCAAGGTTTGTGGTCCGCCCGGCCACCGGCTTCGCGGCCGATGCCGGGGCGGGTGCGGCGCCCGGGAGATGGGGGGTGCCGATGGTCCGCTCCGCCTGCGGGGCGGGCTGGCCGGACGGCATGGCGCGTCGCTCGGAGGCCCGGGCGAAACGGCCGAGGGCGAAGCCGGCGAGCGCTGCGGCGCCCATGAAGGCGACAGGGTTGCGGCGGCCGAAATCGGAGAGGTCACCGACCATCTCGCCGACCGACCTGCCCTGCAGCGAGTGCGCCAGCTCGTCGAGCCCGTTCGCCGCCTCGTGCAGGAGGCTCTGCGGCACGGGCGAGCGGCCGGACTCGTCGGTGTCGAGATTGTCGGCAGCGTCATGCAGCGCCCGGGCCGTGCGCGAAAGCTCCCCGGCCGTCGTGTCCTTGGCCGCCGTCGACTCCTCGACGATCGAATCGCGTGCCGTGTCCACCGCGCGGGTGGCACGGTCGCGGAGGTCCTCGGCGGCGTGCTGGACATGCTGCCGGGCGGTCGCCGTGGCGTCCTCCGCGGTTTTCTTCAGGTTGTCGAAACCCTGCTTTTCGGCCGGGCCTGCGGGCTTCGGCTGCTGGTTCTGGTCCATGAGGGGATTCCCTGGTTGCGAGGCGACGTGTGGCGCGGGGCTCATGCGAGCCCCACCAGCGAAAGCACTGCCAGCACCACGACGATCACGCCGATCACATAGAAGACGTTGTGCATCTCACTCTCCCAATTCTCAGGCCGAGAAAACGCGGCCCGCTGGTGAGGGTTCCATCGGGGGTTCGCGGCGGCGAGGACCGTCAGCTCGACCGCCGCCTTTACTTCGCTTCCAGACTGAATTTATTCCAATTCAAAGATAGAATTAGACAACTTCCAATGCCGTGGTGCTCGAATTGACAATCAGTTCGGGCGTACGTCTATTTCCGGCGCGACCGGCTCTGGGAAAGAGCTTTGTACTTTCTCGCTTTTTGTCCTGATCGAGTGTGGTGTCGTCTGCCCGGCGGGAGCCGAATTCATCGATGCAGGGCAAGTCGGGGCTGGACGGGTCGAGCGTGAACGAGGCGAGCAAAGCAGTGATGGACAAGACAGGGGCTGGCGAGGATTGCGGCCAGCACGGCGGCGAGGCAGGCAATGCCGACCTGCCAGCCGTCGACAGCCGGACGCTCTTCGCCGGCGGCAGCAGCCTCCGCATCCGCCATGGCGACGAGACCTACAGCCTCCGCCTGACGCGCAAGAACCGCCTCATTCTGACGAAGTGAGCCAAAGATGAACCCGCGGCACCTCCTGCCGGCGCTCCTGTGCGCGGCTTTGCCCCTGATCGCCCCCCTCATTGCGTCGGCCCAGCCGGCAGCACCCGTGACGATCGAGCTGAACAAGACGGAGCAGCTCGGCGCCGACTGCCAGGCCTTCCTGATGATGGAGAACGGCACCGAGAGCCGGCTCGAAAAGCTCGGGCTAGATCTCGTGATGATCGACCGGGACGGCGTCATCGCCCGCCGGCTGGCCGTCGAGGTGGGGCCGCTCAGGGCGGGGCGGACCAGCGTCAAGGTCTTTGCCATCGACGGCATCGAGTGTGCCGCGATCGGCCGGGTGCTGCTGAACGACGTGCTCGGCTGCGAGGACGATGCCGGTCCCCGCGAGGACTGCTTCGACCTGATCCAAACCTCCGCGCGCGGCGAAATCGCGTTCGCCAGCTAGGAGGCCGTTCCGGACATGGAGCACTCGACGTGGCTCGAGCAGGCAGGGGGCGCGCTGGCCCGCAGCCACGAGATGATCGCGGCCGGCGGCTCGGTCGTCCTGCTCTTGCTGGCGCTTTCCGTGCTGGCCATGGCCATCGTCCTTGCCAAGCTCTGGCAGCTCGCCGCAGCCGGGCTCGGGCAGCGGCGGGCCCTCGCCGAATTCGGCGAGCACTGCCGCCAGGGCGATACCGCCCGGGCCCTCCGCGATGTCCGGCGGCTGCGCGGGCCGGCCGGCACGATCCTCACCGGCCTCATCGAGGGTGCCGGGGCCGGCCGGGAGGAGAGCCGCTTGCGCGAGAGCGGCATGCTGATGCTGGCCGATGCGGGGGAGGGCCTGCGGAGCTGGATGCGGCCGCTCGAGGTGATCGCGGCGCTGGCGCCCCTGATCGGCCTCTTCGGCACGGTGCTCGGCATGATCGAGGCCTTCGCGCAGCTGGAGGCGGCGGGCAGCCAGGTCAATCCGGCCATCCTTTCGGGCGGCATCTGGGTGGCGCTCCTGACCACCGCCGTGGGTCTTGCCGTCGCTATTCCGACGGTCGCCGCGTTCAACTGGCTCGAGCGCCGGATCGAGCGGTTCGAGCACGGGCTCGGCATGGCGATCGGTGCCGTTCTCGCCCTGCCGCCCACGCCCGTCAGCGCCGACGACCCGAGCCTTGCCGCCTTTCGCCGCCCCCTTGCCGCCAGCGGCTGGTAAGCCCCGCCGGCGGGCCAGGATAAGCATCACGCCGCTCGTCGACGTGGTGTTCATCCTGCTCATCTTCTTCATGCTGGCATCGAGCTTCCTCGACTGGCGCATGATCGAGCTGCGGGCCGCGGCCTCGGGGCAGGCGGCGCCTGGCGTCGAGGGTGCGCTCCTGGTCGAGCTTCGACCCGATGGTGCGAGGCTCGCCGGTGTTCTCCTGGCGGATGCGGAGCTGGAGCGGCAGGTCAGGGAGCGCGTCCAGCGCAAGCCCGAGCAGGTGGTGCTGCTCCGCCCGGCCCGGGGTGTGGACATGCAGCGCACGGTCGCCGTGCTCGACCGTCTGGCCGGCGCCGGGGTCGGCGAGCTCGGCCTCCTGCCGCCCTGATGCGCCCGCCGTTCCAGCGCCGCCGGTCGCGGCTCGACACCGATGACGGCGTCATGCCGCTCATCAACGTCGTCTTCCTGCTGCTGATTTTCTTCATGCTCGCAGGGCAGCTCAGCTCGGGCGATCCCTTCGAGATCGCCCCGCCGGATTCGGTGAGCGAGGGTGCGCCGACCGAGACGCCGTCGCTCATCCTGGTCGCCGCCGACGGGCGCCTCGCGCTGGACGGCGAGGAGCTGCCCCTCGAGCGGCTGCTGGAGCGTTTGCCCGCGGCTGGTGAAGGTGGCGTGGCGCCCGAGGTCAGGGTCAAGGCGGACGGCCGGGTCGAGGCCACGCTGGTGGTCGATCTCCTGAGCCGGCTCGATCAGGCGGGTGTCGGCAGGGTCATGCTCCTGACCCTGCCGCCTGACGGGGCCCCTTGATGGAGCTGCGGCTGCGGCATCTGGCGACGGCCGGCGTCGCGGCACTGGTGCTGCACGCGGCGGCGGGCGTCTTCGTCCACTGGCAGGCGCAGGTTTCCGGTGCCGTGGCGCATGGCGAGGGCGGCATCTCCCTGAGCCTCGGCCCGTCGGGGGCGGCCACGGGTGCGGTGTCGCCGGCAGCGGCCCCGGCGGCCGGCGAGGTCGAGCCGGAGGCGATCAGCGAAATGGCGCCGCCGGAAGCCGAGTCGCAGAACGTAGAGGAGACGGCCGAGAGCGTGCCGCCGGAAGCCGTCCAGCCGCCCGAGCCGATGCCGGCCGAAACATCCGTGCCACCGGTCGAGACGCCGCCGGAGACGGCCGAGGCGGCCGAGCCTCCGCCTGCCTCGCCGGCCGAGCCGGTGCCGGCTGCCGCGCCGATCGACGTGGCCGAAGCCCGCGTGGTGGAGCCGGTTGAAATGGCGGAGCCGCGCGAGGTCGAGGCAATCGAGGCGGCCAGTGTGGTGCCGCCGACCGTCACCGCCGCGGTCGAGGCCGAGCCGGTGGATGTGGCGGTCGAGTCCGCACCGCCCGAGATGCCGCTGCCCAGGCTGCGCCCGGCGAACCGGCCGGTGCCGCAGCCGGCCGAGGTGCCGCCGGCCGAGATGACGGAGCAGGCCGAGCCGACGGTGACGGAGGCGGCGGCCGCGGCGGCGAGC
>CAZGUW010000159.1:0-10919 GCA_964528705.1 uncultured Geminicoccaceae bacterium | reverse complement strand
AATCCCAGAACAGGCAGCGGATTGCCATTATCGTCGACAGGCAGAAGCAGACTCATGTGGCTCTCCAGTGCGCAGATGGGCCGGTAAGGGCAGGGTGGGTGAATGCAGCCGACTATACTAGGATAATATACCTATGTCAACATCGCGGCCGCCGCACTGGCACCAGTGAAACAAATCGCTTTCGCTGCGCCCCCTGCCTCTGACATATTCCGCCGGAGCAGAACGCCTCGGATCCAATGCACGCCAGTCGCCGGCTACTGATCTACAGTCACGACAGCTTTGGCCTCGGTCATCTTCGCCGTTGCCGGGCGATCGCGCACGACCTCGTCGATCGGTTTCCGCAGCTCTCCGTCCTGATTCTCTCGGGCTCGCCCATCATCGGCAGCTTCGATTTTAAATCCCGAGTTGATTTCGTGCGCGTGCCAGGCGTCATCAAGCTCAAGAATGGCGATTACACGTCATTGAAACTGAACATCAATCTGAGCAAGACCCTGGAAATCCGGGAGTCGATCATCGCGCATACGGCGAGCATCTTCGACCCGGACGTCTTCCTGGTCGACAAGGAGCCGCTCGGATTGCGGGGCGAGGTCGAGGAGACACTCGATCTCTTGACGCGGCGCGGGCGCCGATGCGTGCTCGGCCTGCGCGACGTGATGGACGATCCCCAATCGCTCTATCTGGAGTGGGAGCGCAAGGGTGTGTACCCGGCGCTCGACCGCTACTACCACGACATCTGGGTCTATGGCGTACCCGAAATGTTCGATCCTATCGGTGAGATCCCGGGCATGCGGCGCGTGGCGGACCGGGTGAGCTTCACCGGCTACATCGAGCGGCAGGCGAGCGAAACCGACCGTCTTGCCCCTGGTCTCCAGCTGCCGGACACGCCGTATGTCCTGGTGACCACGGGCGGTGGAGGTGACGGGGCGGGATTGATCGAGTGGGTCCTGCGAGCCTACGAGTCGGACGCAACTATTCCGTATCCGGCCCTCCTGGTCTTTGGCCCCTTCATGCACCTCGAGCAGCGGTGCCAGTTCCAGGAGCGGGTCGACCGCCTGTCGAACGTGTTCGCCACGACCTTCCAATCGAATCTCGAAGCGCTCTACGACCGAGCCGTCGGTGTCGTCGCCATGGGGGGCTACAACACGTTCTGCGAGATCCTATCGTTCAACAAGCCGGCACTTCTCGTGCCCCGAACCGAGCCGCGCCAAGAGCAGGTGATCAGGGCCGAGCGGGCGGCGAGGCTCGGACTCGTTCGGATGCTGCTGCATGACGATCGCCTACCCCCGGAAGCGATGGCGACCTCGCTGCACGCCATTGGCAGCTGGCCGCGCCCGAGTACGGCCCTCCGCCAAAGCCTGCTTGGCGGTCTCGAACGTATTGCCGAGCTCAGTGCGCCGTTCATCGACCCACAACAGCGCCGGGTGCGCTCCGCCTGAGTGACATGGCCGACCGCATCGCCGTCGTCGTCAAGGGCTATCCAAGGCTCTCGGAGACCTTCATTGCCCAGGAGCTGCTTGCTCTGGAGCAGTCTGGCCTGAACCTCCTCATTGTCTCGTTGCGTCATCCGACCGACCGGACGCAACACCCTATTCATGACGAGATCCAGGCACCTGTCACCTACCTGCCGGAATACCTGTATCAGGAGCCGGGTCGGGTCCTTCTCGGCCTGCTGCACGCGATCCGGCATCGGCGTTTGGGTCGAATCGCAGCTCTCTTCTTCCGCGACCTGCGGAGGGACCCGACGGCCAATCGTCTCCGTCGATTGGGTCAGGCCCTCGTGCTGGCGCGCGAGCTGCCACCCGGCATCACCTGTATCTACGCGCACTATCTGCATACGCCGAGTTCCGTGGCCCGTTACGCTGCACGTCTGCTTGGCCTGCCCTTCGCCATATCCGCCCATGCGAAGGATATCTGGACGACACCGGCGTGGGAAAAGCGCGAGAAGCTTAACGCTGCTGCGTGGGTAACGACCTGCACCGGGATGGGCTTCGAACATCTTCGATCCCTGGCACCGACCGCGCGGTTGCACCACTTGCCTCATGGCGTCGACCTGGATCGGTTGCCGAGGCCGCCAGAGCGTGACGCAGCCACAGGTGGCAGCGCGGAACGGCCCCTCGAGCTCGTCACCGTTGCCCGCGCCGTCGAGAAGAAGGGGCTGGACACACTTCTGGAAGCACTCGCGCAGTTGCCCTCCTCGATCGAGTGGCGATGGCGCCACATAGGCGCCGGACCGCTGCTGCCGATACTGCGGCAACAGGCAGCGCAACTCGGTATCGAGGATCGCATCGAGTGGCTCGGTGCGGCGCCGCATGACGTCGTGGTCGGGGCGTTGGGCCGGGCGGATATCTTTTGTCTCGCACCCCGCACGGCTGCCGATGGCGATCGTGACGGCATTCCAAACGTCGTGGCCGAAGCCATGTCGCAAGGGCTGCCGGTCGTATCGACCCTCGGCGGGGCCGTCGCCGAACTGGTCGAGGACGGCCGGACAGGCTTCCTCGTGCCCGATGGCGATGTGGAAGCGATGGGAGCTGCCATCGCTCGTCTGGCAATGGATCCAAAGCTGCGGCACGCCCAAGGTACGGCCGGCCGCGAGGTCGTCGAGACTCGATTTGCGGCCGGGCCGGCCCAGGCGCGCCTCGCCCGCGAGCTCCGAGCGCTGGCCGACCGGGAGGGGGCAGCACCATGCGCATAGCCTTCTATGCGCCATTGAAGCCTGTCGATCATCCGACTCCGTCGGGTGATCGACGTATGGCTCAAGCCTTTCTGGCGTTACTCAAGACGCTCGGCCATGTGGTCGAAGTCGCGTCATCCTTGCGGAGCTATGATCGGCGAGGCGATCCCGACCGGCAGAGGGCGATCCGAGAAGCGGCCGAGGTCGAGGCCCGCCGATTGATCGCGTCTTGGCGTTCGGCAGTCGGGACGGCTCCGGACCTCTGGTTCACCTACCACTCTTATCACAAGGCGCCGGACTGGCTTGGGCCTGCCGTGGCCAGCGAGCTGCAAATTCCTTACGTCGTCGCCGAAGCATCGGTAGCCGGCAAGCAGGCAAATGGCCCTTGGGCACTCGGCCATGACGCAACCATTAATGGCATCAATTCGGCGTCCGCGGTCCTGGCCCTGACGCACGTAGACCTCATCGAACTAGCGAGGTGGTTGCCAGGCAGCCGGAACCTTGTCCGCTTCCCGCCCTTCCTGGCGCAACGACTGGACCTGTCGGCGGATCCGGCGGTGGCCCGCCGGGAATTGGCGGGCAAGCTCGGGTTGCCAATGGCGTCGGTGTGGCTGGTTGCCGTCGCCATGATGCGCAAGGATATCAAGACCGAATCGTACCGGTTGCTAGCTCAGGCCCTCGCCGCCATGCGTCGTGACGACTGGTCCCTGCTCGTTGTCGGCGACGGGGAGAGTGCGGCGGAGGTGCGAGGTTTGATGATAAGCGCCGCCGGCAATCGTGTGCGATTTCTCGGGCAGCTGGACGGCGACGCGCTGGCGACGGCACTTGGTGCCGCCGACGTCTTCGTCTGGCCCGCACTCAGAGAGGCCTACGGCATGGCAATCCTCGAGGCTTTGTCGCTCGGTTTGCCGGTTGTGGCCTGTGACGAGGGGGGGGTTCCAGATCTCGTCGAGCACGAGGTCAACGGTTTGCTCGCGCACGATCGATCGGTGACCGAACTGGCGGCACTTTTGGATCGGGTCGTCGAAGATCCGGCGTTGCGGCTGCGGCTCGCAGCCATGGCGCGTGCAAGGTTCGAGGAGCGACACGCCCCCGAGGCTGCGGCGTCGAGAATGGCAGAGATCCTGGAGAGCGTGTCGAGAGCAGGTGGGCCATCGCCATGCGCCTGATGGTTCTCCGTCACGGTCGGACGGCATGGAACCTGGATGGACGCATGCAAGGTCGGGCCGATATCGGCCTCGATCCAGTCGGGATGCGGGAGGTCAACGACTGGCATTGCCCTGATTGGTGGCACGATTTGCCCTGCTGGATCAGCCCGCTTCGTCGCGCCAGGGAGACGGCTGCGCTGCTCGGACGAGAGGTTGTGCGGGTTGCACCCGAACTGATCGAGATGGACTGGGGTAGCTTCGAAGGGCGTCGTCTCGTCGACCTTCGGGCAGAGCTCGGTCCCCACCTCGCTGCCAATGAGGCTCGTGGCCTGGACTTCCGTCCACCAGGCGGCGAGAGTCCGCGCGAAGTCATGGACCGGCTGCGATCGTGGCTAGAGTCTGTCGCTGCCGACGGGGAGGGTGCTCTGGCGATTACCCACAAGGGGGTGCGGAGGGCTCTGCTGGCGCTCGCCAGCGGCTGGGACATGTGCGGCCCGCCACCGCTGAAGGTTGGCAACGACGCTGCTCTGGAGCTCGATCTCGATGCCAGCGGGCAACCAACAGTGGTCGGCGTCGTAGCGCTCGGAAAGTGCCATGTCTGAGTCGCCGGAGCCGGGGGGACGGGACGTTGTGCTATGGTGGCGGGACGATGATGCCGGCCGAATCGCGCCCACCCTGGCGCATATGCTCGCTCTGTCGCGCGCGGGTACGCGGCCGATCGGTCTCGCGGTAGTGCCAGCCTGGCTCGACGACGCGACAACGCGGCTCATTCTCGACGAGCCCCATGCACAGGTGCTCCAGCACGGCTGGATGCATGCCAGTCATGCGTTGACTGGCGAAAAGAACATTGAGCTCGGCGGTGCGGCCACGACCGCCGACTGCCTCGACGTCTTGCGGGCAGGTGCCGCGCGGCTTCGTTCAGCGTTCGGTGATGCCTTCTTGCCGACACTGGTTCCCCCCTGGAACCGGATCGCCGACCGGGTGCTGGAACGTCTCAAGGGAGCCGGCTACTCGGGTCTCTCGACGTTCGCAGACGACCAACGGGGCGCCGCCGCCGGGCTCGTTCACGTCAACGCCCACGTGGACATCGTCGATTGGCGGGGGGATCGACGGATGAAGCCGCTCGCCATGCTCCTCACCGAAGTCGAAGACCGAATCGCGCGAAGTGGTTCCCCGGTCATCGGCATTCTGTCACATCATCTCGTCATGTCGGTCGACGAGGTGGCCCGACTCGGGCATCTCTTCCATGAGCTGGAGGCCCGGCATAATTGCCGGTGGGTTGCGCCGGGGGCCCTGTTCGCAGAATCCGGAAAGTTGTCCGATGAACCCGCTGATTGCCGTTCGTGACCTGCATGTGAGCTTCGCTGCCGACGAGGGGACCGTCGAGGCTGTCCGGGGCGTGTCGTTCGACATCGCCGCAAACCGGACGACGGCGATCGTTGGCGAGAGCGGCTCGGGCAAGACTGTCGTATCGCACGCCATTCTCGGCATCCTGCCGAAGTCGGCGCGCATCGGTGGGGGCTCCATCCTGTTCGACGATCCGCTGCAGCCGGGTGAGCCGCGCGACCTTGCCAGAATGGATCCCAATAGTCGCGAGCGGCGGCAGATTCGTGGTGGCCGGATAGCGATCATTTTCCAGGAGCCGATGAGCTCGCTCTCGCCGCTGCACACCGTCGGGGATCAGATTGGTGAGGCCTACCGGCTGCATGTCGAGGACAATGAGGAAGCCGCCCGGCGCGCGACCATCGAGATCCTCGAGCGGGTCGGCTTCCCGCGCGCCGACCGTGCGTTCAGCACCTACACCTTCGAGCTCTCGGGTGGTCTGCGACAGCGGGCCATGATTGCCATGGCACTCATCTGTCGCCCCGCGCTGCTGATCGCCGACGAGCCGACGACGGCCCTGGACGTCACCATTCAGGCCCAGATCCTGAAGCTCATCGAGGATCTCAAGGCCGAACTCGGCATGGCGATCCTGTTCATCACTCATGACCTGGGCGTGGTGGCCAACATTGCTGACGACGTTGTCGTCATGTACCGCGGTCGTGTGATGGAGAAGGGCCCGAGCCGCGAGCTGATCCGGTCACCGCGCCATCCGTACCTGCAGGCCCTCCTTCATGCCGTGCCGACGATTGGCATGGACCCGAATGTGCGGCTCCAGTCGATCAGCGATGTGGAGGCGGACGGTCACGGCCGCGAGGTGCAGCATGTGCCGCACTCTCCGACGAGCGACTGGCTGTTGCGGGTCGAAGGCCTGCGCAAGACCTTCGTCGGGCGGCGCACGGGCCTGCTCGGCAGCGAGCGCCGGATCGTCAAGGCAGTCGACGACGTTTCATTCACCGTCCATCGGCAGGAATGCCTCGCCCTGGTAGGCGAGAGCGGTTGCGGCAAGACGACGGTAAGCAAGCTCATCATGCGCGGTCTGACACCGGACGAAGGGCGCATCCTCTACAAAGACGGCAACACCGAGGTCGACGTCCTGGCGCTCGACGATGAAGCACTGCTGCAGCTTAGAACCAAAATCCAGTACATGTTCCAGGATCCGTTCGGCTCCCTTAATCCGCGCATGACGGTCGAGGAGATCGTGGCAGAGCCACTCCTGATCCACGGCATAGGCGATGCCGCCAGCCGCGCTGCCCGGGTTGCCACGCTGCTCGACGCCGTCGGACTGAACCGGCGGCACTCTCGACGCTACCCACACAGCTTCTCGGGCGGGCAACGCCAGCGCATCGGCATCGCCCGGGCCCTGGCACTGGAGCCCAGTCTGTTGCTGTGCGACGAGCCGGTCTCGGCACTCGATGTCTCGGTGCAGGCGCAGATCCTGAACCTGCTGAAGGACCTCCAGGCGGAACTGGGCCTCACCTATCTCTTCGTTTCGCATAACCTCGCCGTCGTACGTTATCTCGCCCACCGGGTCGCCGTGATGTGTGCCGGAAGGATCGTCGAGTTAGCCGACACCGACAGCCTGTTCGAGAACCCACGGCATCCCTACACGCGGGCGCTGCTCGCTGCAGTGCCGGAGCCGGACCTCGACCATCCTCTCGATTTTGCGGCACTGCTCGCCGGGCGCGCCTCCGAGCCGTCCGCCTGGCCGGAACCCTATCGACTGGACGGCCACTCGGGATCGCTGATAGCTTGCGGCCACGATCATTTCGTACGGATGAGCCAATGAAGATCTCGGGCGCTTTTCTGGCGGGCTCGGTCGGAGCGTTGCTGGCCCAGTTGGCAATGCCTCAGACGGGGTTGGCAGGCCCGCCCCTGCAGCCGCAAGTCGCCGAGATGAGCGAGATCGGCGAGCCGGGGGGCGACCTTCGCATGCTCGTCAGCCGCACGCGCGACACACGCCTGCTCTATGTCTACGGGTTCGCGCGCCTCGTCGGCTACACGCCCGATCTCGAGCTGAAAGCGGACATCCTCGAAGAGTTCACCGTGGAGGAGGGGCGCATCTTCACCTTCAAGCTGCGTGAAGGTCACCTCTGGTCCGACGGGCATCCATTCACCACTGAGGATTTGCGCTTCTACTGGGAAGATATCGCGCTGAACGAAGCGCTCTCGCCAGTGGGGCCGCCGATTCAAATGGTCGTGGATGGCGAGCTGCCGACTGTAGAGGTCATCGACGAGCTGACGATCCGCTATACCTGGTTGCAGCCCAATCCGTTCTTCCTGCCTCAACTATCGGCCGCATCACCACTCTTCATATACGCGCCGGCGCACTACCTGAAGCCGTTCCACGAGAGCTACGCGGACGCGGAGGAACTCGCGCGTCTGGTGCGTGAGGACAATGCGCGCGACTGGGCACAGCTGTTTCTACGTCGCGAGCGGATGAGCCAGTTCGACAACCCCGATCTGCCGACGCTGCAGCCTTGGCGTCTCGTGACACCCGGTCCGGCAGAGCGGTTCATCGCCGAGCGCAATCCGAACTACTATCGGGTCGACAGCAATGGTGTGCAGCTTCCGTACATCGATCGCATCATTCTCGACGTGGTCGATGGCCGCCTCATCCCGATCAAGACGGGTGCCGGCGATACCGATCTGCAATCGCGTGGGCTGGCCTTTCGGGACTACACCTTCCTGAAGGAGAGCGAGACGCGCAGCGGGTTGGAAGTGAGGCTCTGGCCGGAAGCGCGCAGCGCGCATCTCGCCCTTTATCCCAACCTCAACGCTGCCGACCCTGTCTGGCAGAGCCTCTTCCGGGACGTCCGTTTCCGCAGGGCGCTGTCGTTGGCGATCGATCGCGAAGCGATGTCCCAGTATCTCTATTACGGCCTTGCAACGCCGGCGAACAATACGGTCCTTGCGGAGAGTCCGCTCTATTCCCCGGAGATCGCCGCCGCCTGTCTCGGCCACGAGCCAGGCGAGGCCAACGCACTGCTCGACGAGCTCGGGCTCGATCAGCGGGACTCCCGAGGTATTCGCTTGCTGCCAGACGGCCGTCCGCTCGAGCTCGTCGTCGAGACGGCAGGCGAGGACAGTGAGCAGGCCGATGTCCTGGAGCTGATTCGCGCCGATTTTGCCGAGCTCGGCTTCCTCATCCACACTCGGCCGGCCGAACGTGAGGTGCTGCGCAACCGGATCTTCTCGGGCGAGGCGCTGATGACGATCTGGTACGGCATCGAGAACGGCATTCCGACTGGCGACATGAGCCCCAGGGAGTTTGCGCCGACCAACCAGTACGATCAGCCGCAATGGCCGATGTGGGGGCAGCACTTCGAGACCAAGGGCGAGGCCGGCGAGCCGCCGGACGATCCGGCAGCGGCAAAGCTGCTCGAGTTGTTCCATGACTGGCGACGTGCCACCGACACGGCGGGGCGCGCCGCAATTTGGGACGAGATCCTCAATCTCTATGCCGAGCAATGCTATACGATTGGTCTGATTGCCAATGTCCAGCAGCCGGTCGCCGTGCGGACGACGCTGCGCAACGTGCCGGTGACGGCGACGTACAACTGGCAGCCACATGGCCAGATCGGGATCTATCGGCCCGACACGTTCTGGTACGCTGACTAGCGAAGCTCACGCTTGCGCAGCCAGAGGCTGGTCTCGATCGCGCCGGGCATGAGCGGCATCATCGCGACGCAGGTCGCAGCCAAGGCCTCGGGCATCCGGCGAACGACGAACGCGCTGGCGAATTCGATCGAGTAGCCGCCGCCGGACAGGAGCGCTGCGATTAGCAGTTGCTCATTGTAGCCGCGCCACGCCCATGTTTCCGGGTAGGCCTCGGGCAGGAAGATGTCGTGGAAATGAATGACCGAACCCGACCGCAGGCGAGGCAGCAGGCCATTCACCAGCCGATCGACATCGCTGCCCGGCACCGCGATGTGGCTCGAATCGATGAAGAGGACGTCAGCCGCGGCGATCATGTCCCATTCGCTGCGATCGAGGCGGTCGAGCGTTGTCGGATGATGCTCTACGGGTAGGCTCTGCAGTCGCGCGCGCGGCGCCGGGTCGATGCAGACGTGACGTGTAGCCGCGCCCGAATCCTGCGTCGCACGGGCCATGATCCGGGTCGAATGCCCGCACCCCACCTCGACGATCAGTTCGGGCCGTAGCTGGCGGATCATCGTGTAGGCCGCACACGCGTCGAGCCGCGGGAACCAGTCCTGCTCGAACCGCGGCGCTGGTGGCTCGCCGCCAAAACGGGCGAAATCCGACGCATGCCGATCGATGCTTTGCAGCATGCCATGGAAGCGCCCGCACGCCATATCGAAAACCGGCGCGATTGCGGGATAGTCGCACGGTGTCGTCGCCGACGCGTAGCGATAGGGGATGAAATAGCCCGGCCGGTCGCTCACGGTCGCAGGGTCAGCCCTTCGGCCGCTACCAACGACCCGGGTCGTTCCCGCGCCATCTTGCGTGCCATGTCGTCGAGGAAGGCATCGTCGTGCTCGGGATCATGATGATACGCCACAAGGCGTCCTGCATCGGCCGCGTTGCACAGTCGGATGCCTTCCTGCCAGGTTGAGTGCCCCCAACCGACATATCGCGGGTACTCTTCGTCCGTATAGGTGCAGTCGTAGACGACAATGTCACTGCCACGGATGAACTCGACGATCTGCTCGTCGCGAATGCCGATCCGGTGCTCGACATCCGTCACGATGCACATGACGTGGCCGGCGAACTCGATCCTGTAGCCCGTGGCGCCACCCGGGTGGTTCAAGCCGAGTGTGTGAAGAACGACACCCGGATAGGGGGTGAAGACATCGCCCGGGGTGAAATCGTGAAAACATACGCAGGCATGCATGATACCCAGGGGCACCGGAAAGAGTGGCGGCTGCATCAGTTGCACGAGGACCTGCTGCAACGTCGAGCCGTGCGCGCGCAGATGGCCAGCCCAGAACTCGAACTGGTTCTTGCGACTGTAGGCCGGCCGGAAGAAGGGCAGGCCGGCGATGTGATCGATGTGGGTGTGAGTGAAGAACAGGTGACCGGCACTGCTGTCGCCGGTTGCGGCGAGGTGGTTGCCGAGCAGGCGGAGCCCTGTCCCCGCGTCGAAGATCAGCCGGTTCTCGCCGCACTTGACCTCGATGCAGGACGTGTTGCCGCCATAACGAAGCATCGCGTCTTGCGGGCAGGGGACTGTTCCGCGCACGCCCCAAAAGCGCATCGTGAAGGCGGGTGACGTCATCGCCAGCGCCCGACAGCGTTCGCCACGGCGCGCGGGCCAACGCGAGCCGCCGCCATTTCAGCGGCGTTCATACAAAAAGTACCGGTCGGCAGGCACGCCGGCGGGGACAGGCAATGGGTGAAGCATGGGTGCAGTGAGCGCCTGGTCGCTGACGATGATGCCGCCCGGGGCGAGGAACTGCGGCAGCAGCTGCGAAAGCGAACGGGCCACTCGCCGATTGCGATCCGGGTCGCCCGTACCGATGTCACTATGCACCAAGGCAACCCGGCCGGTCCATTGACCGGCAACCTCGGGCAGGACGGTCTCCAGATCACCGACAATCATGTCGTCCGACGGCGGGATGCAGCCGGGGTGCGGTTGGGGATCGCGTTCGAAGACGACGATCCGCCGGTCGGGCAATATCTGCCTCATATGGTCGTACGTTCGTCCGTTGCCGAGGCCGAGCTCGAACACCAGACCGGGAACCTCGGCGACGAGCCGA
>CAZGUW010000158.1:3359-11018 GCA_964528705.1 uncultured Geminicoccaceae bacterium | reverse complement strand
GCCGAGTACGGTCTGGACCAGCGTCGTCTTGCCGGCGCCGTTGCGGCCGATCAGCCCGACCACCTCGCCGGCACCGACCTCGAACGATACGTCGTGCAGGACCGGAGCGCCGTTGCCCCGCGCCCGAGCGGTGCGCAGCGCGTCGACGCCGAGCAGCGCCCGCCCGCGCCGGCCGGCCGGGCGGTGGTGTCGCGGGCGGCGGGGCGGCAGGACACCGGCTTCGAGCCAGGGCCGCTCCCTTTGCACGGCAGCGGCGATCGGCATCTCGTTCTCGAGGACAGCCTTGCGCATGAAGGCGATGCGCTGGGCGACGCTGAGCACGGCGGCCGCGTCCTGCTCGGCGATCAGCAGCATCGGGATGGCTTCGCGCAACCGCGCCAGCGTCTCGACGAGGCGCAGTCGGGCTGCCGGGTCGAGGCCCGTGGTCGGCTCGTCGAGGACGAGGAGGCGCGGCACCGGTGCCAGCGAGGCCGCCAACGCCACCATGCGTCGCTCGCCGCCCGAGAGCGTCAGCACGCGGCGCCCCCGCAGATCGTCGAGACCGAGCGCCAGCAGCAGCTCCGTCACCCGCGCCCTGATGGCTAGCCGCTCGCCGCCGCGGTTCTCGAGCGGAAAGGCGATCAGGTCCTCGACCCCGAGGTCCCAGAGCTGGTCGTCGAGGTTCTGCATGACGACGCCGACCTGGGCGAACAGCTCGGTGGTGGTGCGGTCGGCGAGCGGGCGATCGTCGAGCCGGACACTGCCCGTGAAAGCCGCCGGACGGACGAGGCGCGGCACGAGGCCGGCGGCGGCGGCGAGCAGCGTCGACTTGCCGGCACCGGTCGCGCCGCAGACCAGCATGCCGTCGCCCTCGGCGAGCTTTAGGGAAGCACCGTCCACGGCTGGCGTGCCGCCGCCGAAATCCACTCCCAGTCCGTCGACCTCCAGCACTGTCCGGCCAGCCGTCCTAGAACCTGGTGAAGCCGGTCTGCATGGCGCTCTTCAGGATCTTCAGCGCCGGCACGACCAGCAGCGGTGTCCCGATGATCATCGGCACGATGTCGGAGAGGCCGAGATAGAGGAGGGCCCAGGCGAAGGGGAAGATGCCGAGATAGGCGAGGCTGGCCGATACCGCCGCCACCATCACGAGGCCGACGACCAGGCAGACGACTGCGATCTTCACCAGCGTGGCGCGGTTGAACTCGGTCTTCGCCGGATCGAACATCAGCCCCGGGACGAAGCCGGTCAGGCCCACCATGATGCCATCGACGATCAAGGAATGGGCAGGAATGAATGTTCCGGCGAGCAGCGACCAGACGATCGTGCCGAGATAGCCGCAGATGAAGCCGCTCTTGGGGCCCAGGAGGATGCCGATAAGGGGCGGCAGGAAGGCGAAGATGCGCCACTGGATGACGCCGGGCACGAGCTGGATCGGGTTGGCATAGGCCCAGAGCACGCCGGTCGCGGCGGCGGCGACGAGCGAAAGGACGATGGGAAAGAGGGTGTTGCCGGACGCTTCGCCGGTGGTCTGCATGGCACTCGTTCTCCGATGGCTGGGGGGCAGCTTTGAGCTGCGCACGGCTTTATCGTCGCAAGGTTCGTGCCAGCGCCTGCTTCATAGCAGCTCAGAGCACCGCGCACAGCCGCAGCGCGTCCAGGATCGCCGCATGGATGTTCCGGCTCGCCACCGCGTCGCCGATCCGGAAGAGGGAGAAGCCCGGCTCGGCCAACGGTTGCGGGCGCATGGCGATCAGCCGCCCGTGGTCGACCGCACCCTTATTGGCGCTCAGCGGCTTGAGCTCGAAGTAGAGTTCGTCGAGCGGCAACGTGCCGTGCTCGATGACCACCTGGTCTATGAGGCGGGTTTCGGTGCGGGCTGCGTAGTCCGAGCCCAGCGTGACCCGCAGCCGGTTGCCGGCCCGCTCGATGGCGAGCAGTCGCGTGTTGATGGTGACGAGCACCCCCTTGGCGGCGAAGACCTCGGCATAGGCCGCGTGATTGAGCCCGCCGACATCGGCGGCGAAGAAGCGCTCGGGCGTCACGATCTCGACCGCCGCCCCAGTCCCGGCGAGCAGCTCGGCTGCGGCGAGGCCCGGATGGGCGGCGTTGTCGTCATAGACGAGGGCGCTGCCGCCGATGGCGACGTCACCGGCGAGGACATCCCAGCTACTGACCGCATGTTCGGCACCCGGCACGATATCCGTATTCGGCAGGCCGCCCGTGGCGATGACGACGAGATCGGGCTCCTCGGCCAACACGTCCGGCGCTTCCGCCAGATGATTGAAATGCCAGACGCAGCCGGCCTCGGCGGCGCGCTCGAGCCGCCAGTCGATGATGCCGAGGAGCTCGCGCCGCCGCGCCACCCGAGCGGCCAGCCGGATCTGCCCGCCGGCCGCGTCCGCCGCCTCGAAGCCGACCACGCGGTGCCCGCGCTCGGCCAGCACGCGCGCCGCCTCGAGCCCAGCCGGGCCGGCGCCGACCACGACCGCCTTGCGGGGGCGGCCCTCGGCGGGCCGGATGACGTGGGGAAGGGTGGCCTCGCGGCCGGTTGCCGGGTTGTGGATGCAGAGTGCTTCCTGACCCTCGTAGAGCCGGTCGAGGCAGTAGGTGGCGCCGACGCAGGGGCGGATCGCGTGCTCCAGCCCGGCCCTGATCTTCGTCGCGATATGCGGCTCGGCCAGGTGCGCTCGGGTCATGCCGACGAGGTCGAGCGTGCCGCTGGCCACGGCATGGCGGGCCGTCGCCACGTCGTTGATACGGGCGGCATGGAGGACCGGGATTCCGAATGCCGCCTTCACCTCGCCGGCGAAGTCGAGATGCGGTGCCGCCGGTGTGCCCTGCAGCGGAATGACCCGCGCGAGCGCCGCGTCGGTGTCGATCCGGCCGCGGATCACGTTGAGGAAATCGACCTGGCCCGTGGCCACCAGGCGCTCGGCGATCGCAAGCCCCTCGGCCCGGCCGAGCCCGCCCTCGACCCCTTCGTCGAGGACGAGGCGAAGGCCGACGATGAAGGCCGGGCCGACCCGCGCACGAACGGCGTCGAGCACGTCGAGCGTGAAGCGCAGGCGGTTGTCGAGGCTGCCGCCATGCTCGTCGTCGCGCCGGTTGGTGCGCGGTGACCAGAACTGGTCGAGGAGATGGCCGTAGGCCTCGAGCTCGATGCCGTCCATGCCAGCCGCAACCATGCGCTCCGCGGCATCGGCGTAGTCGCCCTTGATGCGCTCGAGGTCCCAGTCCTCGGCCGCCTTCGGAAAGGCCCGGTGCGCCGGCTCGCGGACCACCGATGGTGCGATCACGGGCAGCCAGTCGGCCCGGTTCCAGCCGGTTCGCCGCCCGAGATGAGTAAGCTGGATCATCACCGCCGCACCGTGGCCGCGCACCTCGTCGGCGAGTTGCCGCAGCCAGGGCACGATGGCGTCGTCGAAGGCGTGCAGGTTGCCGAAGGCGGCCGGGCTGTCCCTGGAAACCACGGCCGACCCGGCGGTCATGGTGAGGCCGATGCCGCCCTTCGCCCGCTCCACGTGGTAGAGCCGGTAGCGCGCCCTGGGCAGGCCATCCTCCGCATAGGCCGGCTCGTGGGCCGTCGTCATCAGCCGGTTCCTGATGGTCAGGTGCTTGAGCCGGAAAGGCTGGAGCAGCGGATCGTCGGCCATGGCAATGATCCCGGGGCAACTGGCGCCGTGGCGTGGAGCGTGGCACAAGCGATGACCATGGACCAGTCGACCCATGCGGTTTGCCGGGTCTGCCTCGGCGGCGCCCGGCCCTTCATGACGGTCCAGGGCCGGCGCTACTGGCGTTGCCGCCGCTGCCGGGCGACCCAGCTCGACGCCCGCCAGCTCCCTGATCCCGCGACCGAGCACCGGCACTACCTGACCCACCGGAACGATCCGGCCGACGAGGGCTACCGGCGTTTCCTCGCCCGGCTGGCGACGCCGCTCCTCGAGGTGCTCGAGCCGGCGAGCGAGGGCCTCGACTTCGGCTGCGGCCCGGGCCCGGCGCTGGCGGCCATGCTCGAAGAGGCCGGACATCGGGTCCGGCTGCACGATCCCTTCTTCCGGCCCGATCCGGCAGCGCTCGGGCGAAGCTACGACTTCATCACGCTGACCGAGGTGGCCGAGCACCTGCATCGCCCGCACGCCGTCTTTCGCCAGCTCGCGGACCTGCTCCGGCCGGGCGGCCGACTCGCCGTCATGACGGCCCTCGGCATCGACGACCGGCGCTTCGCCAACTGGCGCTACCGGCGCGATCCGACCCACGTGGTCTTCTATCGCGCCGTGTCCTTCCGCTATCTCGCCGCGAGCCTCGGGCTCGACTGCCGGCGGGTCGCCCCGGACGTCGTGCTGCTGCGCAAGCCTGGCTCCGGCGGCGGCAGCTCGACCCCGCCTGCCGCCCCTGCGTCGGACACCATTCGACGTGATTCGACCACGGAAACGGCGAGGGCCAGGGCGTAGAGCAGCAGCAGGCCACGGCTCTCGAGCAGGGTATGGCTGAAGAGGCCCTGCACGGCGGCGAGCGCCATGAGCATCAGCCCGCCCGGGAAGCTCCTCTGCCAGAAGAGCATGGCGCCGGCACCGAGCAGCGCGAGGTAGGCGAAGAGCCCGGGCACGCCATTGTCGAGCCATTGGCGCAGGTACATGTTGTGGCTGCCGATCGGCTGTGTCCGCATGTATCCGGTGCCGTGGCCGAGCCAGACGGCTTCCTCGATAGCCGCGAGATAGCTCGACACCAGCCCCAGCCGGCTCTCGTCCTGCGCCACGAATGCGCCCTGGAAGGTCAGCATCTCCAGCCGGCGCTGCCCTTCCCAGTCGCTGAAGGCGGCGAGGTTGGCGAGCAGCGGCAGCACCACGAGCACCACGCCTGCTACGGCGGCGAGACCGCCGAGCAGGGCCGCCGTCAGGGCCGGCCCGCGGATCACAGCCCGGCAGTGGTAGAGATAGCCCGCGATGACCATGGCGGTGAGCAAAAGGCCGCCGCGTGACTGGGTGGCGAGCACCGCGAGCAGGGTCATGGCGAGCAGGCCGGCCTCGGGCCAGCGCAGCCGGTCGTAGCGCAGGATGAGCAGGATCAGCCCGAGCATGATGAAGGCGGCCGTATTGGCGTCGCCCATCAGCCCGGCCGGCCGGTCGGCGTCCGTCGCCCAGCCGGCATTGATGGCCGGCAGCAGGCTGGAGAACGTGCGCGGCTGGACGAGCTCGACGAAGACGCTCGTCGCGGCCACGAGCCAGGCCAGGAGAAGGATGCGGCGCCAGTGCCGGCGCACAGCGGCGGCACCGCCGAACATCAGGCCGAAGGTGAAGACGACGAAGGCATAAGGCAGCACCATGAGCTGGGTGCCGCCATCATCGACCACCGCGCCGGGCAGGACGGCGCCGGGCAGCAGCGAGATGGCGCAGAGGCAGGCGAAGGCCATGAGCACGGAGCGATTGGCCTCGAGCATGTCGATCGGCCCGGGTCGGAGGATCCGCCCGGCCCGATCGGCCAGCCGGCAGGCCGTCCAGATGGCCGCCGGCGGCAGGGCCGCCATGAGGAAGATCCGCGTCGGCTGCTCGAACCAGCCGAACCAGGCGGTGGCAGCGATCCACATGTCGGCATGGGTGAGATAGACGACATAGATCACCGTCAGCCAGACGCCGATCAGGGTATCGAGCCCGTGCAGCCGCGCCGGGGGGACGCCCTGCGCCGTCACGGCTGCCGCCGTTCGGGAGCGACGCCGAGCAGCGTCTCGAGATGGGCCTCGAGAATGGCGTCTGTGGCGAAGGCGGCGAGACGCTCCTCGAGCAGTGCCGGCGCTGTCGGCTGGTCGAGCATGCGACCGATCGCGTCGGCGAGAGCCTGTGGCTCGCCCATCGGCACCAGATGGCCGAAACGGCCATCGGCCAGGATCTCGCGGGGGCCGTGCGGTGAATCGGTGGACACGATCGGGCAGCCGCAGGCCATGGCCTCGATCAGCACGGTGGGCAGGCCTTCGCGCCGTGACGGCAGCACGAAGACGGCGGCCCGGCTGAAGAAGCGGTAGGGGTTCGTCTGGAAGCCGGCAAGCCAGACATCGGGCTCGAGGCGGAGCTCCCGCACCAGGGCATCGAGGGCGGGCCGCTCAGGTCCCTCACCGAGAATGACGAGGGCGAGATCGCGGTCCTGGCGAAGCAGCGCGATGGCCTGGAGTAGGTTGGGAAAGTCCTTGCTCGGCGTGAGGCGCCCGGCAGCGACCAGAAAGGGACGCCGGTCGAGCCGGATCGGCACAGGCCCCAGGGGCACGCGGCCCTGGCCTGCCGGATCTTCGCTGAGCACCGCGTTGTAGATCACCCGGATCCGCTCCCGCGGCAGGCGGAGCGTGGCGGCGATGTCGTCGGCGACACCAGCCGACACGGCCACCACCTGGTCGGCGAGGCGATAGGCGAAGCGGGCGACCGTGACGACGACGCTGGCGCGCAGTCGGGCGAGGCCGTTGGAGACCGAAAGCGGGCTGTGGACGCTGACCACGATCCGCGTATTGCAGGCGCCGGTCAGCCGCACGAGAGCGCGGGCGAGGAGGGCCACGACATTGGTGTGGTCGATGGCCGCATGTACGGCGATCGGCCGGTGGCGACGGAGGTAGCGGGCGAACGGCAGGAATGCCGTGGCGACCCGCGCGCAGCCGAGATCGACGACCCGCACGCCCGCCGGGACCCGGTCGAGATAGGGGCCGGTGGCCTGCGCCAGCACGAGGTCGACCCGATGGCCGCGCCGCTGCAGCTCGCCGGCCAGGTTGACCAGAACCCGTTCGGCCCCACCCGAGAACAGGGCAGGCAGAAAAATGGCGATCGGGCGGGCCGATGCGCTGGTGGCATGCCCGGTGTCGGGCCGATCCTCGACGTCCACGACCGGCAGGGCCTGCATCAGCCGTGGCCCGCAAGCTGGCGCTGCAGCAGCCGTCCGGCGCCGGCGCGCAGCCCGCCGACGTCGAGCAGCCAGAGCGCTGCGGCATAGGCAAAGACGCCGAGCCCGATCTGCAGGGCGAGGGCGAGGATGCCGGCGAGCTCGCGGAGTGGCCAGAGGGCTGCCAGCATGGCCGCCGTGGCGAGGCCGAGCCTCAGGCCCTCGCCCCAGATGAGCGGCAGGGCGAGGAGGCTCCGGCCGAACAGGATGCTCAGCGTGAGGCCGAGGCCGCAGGCGGCGACCGTCGCCCAGGCGGCACCCAGGATGCCGAAGCGGGGAATGAGAACAAGGTTGAGGGCGATGTTCAGGAGAACGGTCGCGGCCGAGATCAGCGCCTGCCAGCCGACCTTCGCCCGGAGCTGGAAGGCGAAGTCGAAATAATAGGTGCGGCTGCGCTGGAGCAGGGCGGCGAGCACCAGGACCGGCATGACGCGGGCAGCATCCGCCGCGAAGGCGCTGCCGGTCACCACCGCCGTGATGTTCGGGGCGAGCAGCGCCATGCCGCCGGCCGCCGGCAGGCCGATGCCCCAGAGCAGGAGCGCGTTCTGCCGCAGATGCGGCTCGGCCGCGGTGAGCCCGCCGGTCTCGAAGGCCTTCACCGCCAGGGGATACCCGGCGAGATTGACGATCACCAGGAGCGTGCCGAGCGCGTAAGCGGTGAGCTGGTAGCCGACCGCGTAGACGCCGGCCGCATCGGCGTCGATCATGCTGGCCAGGAGGAACCGGTCGGCGCCGGCCAGCACCACGTCGAGGCCTAAGGTGATC
>CAZGUW010000158.1:0-3349 GCA_964528705.1 uncultured Geminicoccaceae bacterium | reverse complement strand
CACGAGTGGTGCGCCATAGAGGAAGAGATGCCGGAGCACGGCCGGATCGAAGGCCGGCTCGGTGCGCTCGCGCCATGTTGCGCGCAAGCGGCCGAGCTCGCGCCGTGTCGGGGCCACGACCGCGGCCACGGCCCCGGCGGCGAGACCGAGAAGGATGCCTTCGGCCCCGGCCCCGGCCAGCACCAGGACGCTGCCGACCGCGAGGGCCGTGAATGCCCGGGTGACGGCCATGCGACCGTAGACGGCAGGCGTCAGTTGCGCGTTGGCCAGGCGCAGATGCAGCTCGGCGAATCCCTCGACGCAGAAGAGCAGGAAGCAGAGCGGCAGGAGTCGAAGGAACAGGGGATCGCTCGCGAGCCAGAACGTCGGGAGAGAGACGAGGCCGGCGAGCGCCAGCATGGCGACGAAGGCGATCAGGATGGTGCCGAGGAACGTGCCGCGGCGGCCATCGTAGGCCGCGAGGAAACGCAGCAATCCAAGGTCGAGCCAGCTCAGGAAGATGGTGTGGGCAATGCCGAGTGCGGCGATGACCATCGCATAGATGCCGAACTGCTCGGGTGCGAGGAGCCGGGTGTAGATGGCGAGAGCGGCGAAGTTGAGCAGCGCCGGCAAGCCGCGTGCGGCGAGATAGGCGAGGCCATGCCGAAGCATCATGGTACCCTCGCCACTGCCCGGCGGGTGGTCGTCAGGGGGCCATTGATCTGATATTTCAATGGCCCGACGCTGCGTCCTTCCTTTCGGAGCCCGTCATGCCGAGCCGCATCGACCCGTCCGTGCCGGCCGCCGGCCGGCCCGTCAGCAAGGCCGATCTGCGGCGCAATTTCGCTGCCGCCCAGGGTGAGCTGGAGCATCTGGGCTGGCTGCGCCAGCCTTACGCCGGCGCCGTCGAGCGGACCGGGGCGGCGAAGCTCGGGGAAACCCTGTCGGCCGCGGATTTCGGCGCCGTCGGAGACGGCAGCACGGACGATACCGCAGCACTGCAGGCCGCCCTCGACGCTCTGAAGCGCCAGGGCGGCGTGCTCGCCCTGACGCCGGGCGCGGTCTACCGGATCAGCCGCGGCCTGCTGCTCGAGGACGCCCAGGGTTTTCGCATCGAGGGCCGCGATGCGCGCCTGGTGATGGCCGACGGCGCACCCGTCGCCGTGCACTACTGGTTGCTGTATCTCGGCCGCTGCCGCCGCTTCACGCTCACCGACCTCCGCCTCGACGGCAACCGGCAGACCCGGTCCATCGGGCCCGAACCCTGGGCCAACAACCTGCAGCTGCACGACTGCAGCGACTTCGTCCTGCAGTCCGTCGAGAGCAGCAATGCGGTGGTCGACGGATTCATCCTCTACCATGGCGATCGCGACGCGCCGGCGACCTTCTGCCGGCGCGGCCTCATGCTGGGCTGCCGGGCCGTGAATGCCGCCCGGCAGGGCCTTACCATCCTGAACGGCCACGACATCCGGGTCGTCGCCTGCGACTTCATCGGCAGCAACGGGGTGCCGCCGGAGGCCGGCATCGACATCGAAAGCCATGTCGATTCCGCAGCGCCCAGCAATGCCCGGGTGCTGATCCAGGGCTGCCATTTCGAGGACAACCGGGGTGGCGGCATTCTGCTCACGGCCTTCGGCGGAGCGCACGGGTTCAGCGTCGTCGACTGCAGCTTCGCGAGTTGCGGCCCCTACGGCGTCGACATCGTGGCGCCCGACTGCACGGTGCGGGGCTGCCGGTTCACGCGCTTCGGCCCGGAGGTGCGGCACGGCGTGGTCAACATCCGGACGCGCGAGGGCGGGCTGCCGGCCCTGGTCAGCGAGAACAGCTTCGATGCGATCCTGATCGGCGACGCCAACCGGGCGGCGATCTACGTCCGGCCCGATGCCTCGCCCGGCACCCTGGTCGCCGACAATCGGCTGAATGCCGTCGACGCCAGCGGCATCATCGCGGCGGCACCCGGGACCGTGATCCGCGGCAACCTGATCGAAGGCAACCGGCTCGACGGCATTCGCGTCGGCCATGCGGCCCTCGTCGAGGGCAACCGGATCGCCCTGATGCGCCCGGGCCGCCCGGCGATCCTCGTGCATGGCGGCCGCACCGTGGTACGGGGCAACCACCTGATCGACTGCGACAATGGCCCTGAAGGCACGATCCTCGTGCTCGATGACGGCACCGGCGAGAGCCGCCCACCGGTGCTCGACGGCAACTATCTCAGCCTGACCGGCGGCGACGGGCAAAGTGTGCCCGTCCGGCTGCGCGCGGCGGCGATCGAGGCCGGCACGACCGCCTTCGGCTATGGCTGAGCGCCGGTCCGAGAGGTTCCCGCGGTGCCTGCCGCCGCTGCCCGCCGGCTGCCGGCCTTGAACCGCTGACTCCCAGCCATGAAGCTGCCGGCAATGGCGAGGTGAAGGCGAAGCGCTGGCGGGCAGCCGGACCCACATTCTCTCCGAGGTGGCGATCTGCTGCGTCGTCGGCCGGACCTTCCAGGAGCCAGGCGCGGCTGCCGTGATCAGGTGCCGACAGCGCATCGACGGGCAATCGACGCCATGCACCCGCCCGCGGCCCGGCCCGCCGGCGGGTGGAGCGGGCTCGCAACCATTTGCCACGCGATCGCCGCTCAAGCCTCGTGCCTCCGAACCATGCCGGCACCACGGCGGGCGAGGCACTCGCCATAGAGTGTACGATACGCTGCGGCGATGGCGGGCATGGTGTAGTGGGCGAGTACGCGCTTCCGTCCGAGCTGGCCGAGGCGGGCCCGCTCCGCGGCCGGGGCCCGGACCAGTTCCGCCAGGGCATCGGTCAGGGCGGCAGGATTCCCCACCGGCACGACCCGGCCGGCCTCGCCGATGACGCGGCGGCAGTCGCCGCTGTCGGTAGCGACGCAGGGCACGGCCGAGGCCATGGCCTCGCCGATGAAGTTCGGAAAGCCCTCGCCCCAGGCCGAGGCGAGGACGGCGATGTCGAGCCCGGCGATGACCGGTGCCGCATCCAGCGTCGGGCCGAGCCCGTGCACCCTGCCGCCAAGGCCGTTCGCCGCGATGTGGTAGACGAGCATTGGCGCGTCGGCCGCGGTGCCCCGGCCGAGCAGCACGAGATGCACGTCGAGCCCGCGATCGACGAGGCGGCGCATGGCGGCGAGGAGGGTCGGGTGGTCCTTCATGGGCCGCCACTCGGCAGCGATTCCGATGACCACGCTGCCGCTGTCCGGATCGAGACCGAGCCGTGCCCGCAAGGCGTTCCGGGCACCGGGATCCGGCGCGAAGCGTTGCACGTCGAAGCCATTGCCGATCACCCGCTGGCGCGCGCCCTGATAGCCGATGGCCTCGTGCTGGTCGGCGGCTACCTTGGAATTGTAGACGATGGCATCCGG
>CAZGUW010000157.1:0-11058 GCA_964528705.1 uncultured Geminicoccaceae bacterium | reverse complement strand
ATGGTTGGCTTCCAGACGAAGCTCCGCCACGGCGAGCAGACGCGCGTGTTCCGCATGATCCCCGGGCTGCAGCAGGCGCAGTTCGCGCGGCTCGGCGGCCTGCACCGCAACACCTTCATCAACAGCCCGCGCCTGCTCGACCGGCAGCTCCGGCTCAAGGTCGCCCCACACATCCGCATGGCTGGCCAGATCACCGGCTGCGAGGGCTATGTCGAGAGCGCGGCCGTGGGCCTCGTGGCCGGCCGGCTGACCGCGGCCGAGATGCTGGGCATCCAGCGCGAGCCGCCGCCCGTGGAGACGGCGCATGGTGCTCTCGTCGCCCACATCACCGGCGGTGCCGACAGCACCACGTTCCAGCCGATGAACGTCAATTTCGGCCTCTTTCCCGCACTGCCCGAGAAGGTGCGCAAGAACGAGCGCAAGCGGGCCATGGCGCTGCGCGCGCTGGCCGGCATCGACGGCTGGGCCGGCAGGGACACGGCCGTCGCAATGTCGCGCCCGGCCGCGGCGCTGGTTGATTGAGCGATTGACCGTGCCACAATATCTTGTGTTTAGCGCCGGTCTGGACTACAAGTTCCGGACGGATTCGGCGCTTTCCAGCATCGCTGGCCGATAGGGGAAGAGGGTGGATCTACCGGTTGCCGGGAAAGCGTCGAAAACTATCAGCGGGCTGCCGTTCCAGGTGCGCGGATCGCTGCAGACCGTGCTCTCCCTGAAGCTGCTGCGCCCCGAGGACCCGGGCTTTTACCCGGCGCTCCTGGAGAAGGTGGCGCACGCTCCTGACTTCTTCCGCGACGCACCCCTCGTGCTGGACGTGGCGCCCATTCAGGCCCGGGAGCCGGACTGCCTTGCCGAGATCGTGGCGTGGCTGAAGGAGCACCGGGTCGTGCCGGTCGGCGTGCAGAACGGCTCGGCCGCCTGGAACGACGCGGCGAAGGCGATGGGCCTCGCGATCTTCGCGGCAGGCGGTGCCGCCACGGTCGAGCGGCGCCCGGCCGACCGGGCGAAGGTGCAGGCCGGTGCCGGGACCGTCGTCACCCAGCCGGTGCGCGGCGGCCAGCAGGTCGTCAACCCCGACGGTGACCTCGTCGTCACCGCACCCGTCAGCCCCGGCGCCGAGGTCGCGGCGGCCGGGCATATCCATATCTACGGGCCACTGCGCGGCCGTGCGTTCGCCGGCATGAACGGGGACGAGCGCGCCATGATCTTCGTGGACCAGCTCGATGCCGAGCTCCTGTCGATCGCCGGCATCCATCTCGTCAACGAGGAGATCGACACCCGGCTCCTCGGCAAGCGCGTTCGCGCCGCGCTGGTCGGCGAACGGCTCGAGCTGAAGCCCCATCCCTGATACCGAATGCTGCCCCGAGTCCGCTGCCGGAAACTGCCCCAGGCCAGCGGGCTCAAGAACTGGAGGAGTTCGATTTGTCGAAGGTCATCGTTGTCACATCGGGCAAAGGCGGGGTCGGCAAGACCACGAGCGCCGCGGCCATCGGCACCGGTCTCGCCTTGCGCGGCAAGAAGACCGTCATCATCGATTTCGACGTGGGCCTGCGCAACCTCGACCTCATCATGGGGTGCGAGCGGCGCGTCGTCTTCGACTTCATCAACGTCATCAATGACGGCATCCGCCTGAACCAGGCGCTGATCAAGGACAAGCGCGTCGACAACCTGTTCATCCTGCCGACCTCGCAGACGCGCGACAAGGAGGCCCTTGCCGCCGAGGGCGTCGCAAAGGTGATCGAGGAGCTCCGCAAGGACTTCGACTGCATCATCTGCGACAGCCCGGCCGGCATCGAGCGGGGCGCCTACATGGCGCTCTACCATGCCGACGAGGCGATCGTGGTGACCAACCCCGAAGTCTCCTCGGTGCGCGACAGCGACCGCATCCTCGGCATCCTCAACAGCAAGTCGAAGCGCGCCGAGCATGGCGACGAGCCGGTCAAGCAGCACCTGCTGCTCACCCGCTACGACCTCGACCGCGTGCAGCGCGGCGAGATGCTGAAGCTCGACGACGTGCTGGAGATCCTGGCGATCCCGGTGCTCGGCGTGATCCCGCAATGCGGCTCGGTGCTGCAGGCCTCCAACCTAGGCATGCCGGTGGTCCTCGACGAGAAGTCGAAGGCCGGCCAGGCCTACAAGGATGCCGTCTCCCGTCTCCTCGGCGAGGATGTCGACCTGCGCTACGTCACCCCGCAGAAGCGCGGCCTCGTCGACTGGCTGTTGAGGAGGAGCGCGTGAGATTTTTCGATTTCTTTCGCCTCAGTCGGCGTGATGATTCCGCCAACAAGGCCAAGGAACGGCTCACCGTCCTCGTCGCCCTCGACCGCACCGGCGGGGGCGGGCCGGACTTCCTGCCGCTCCTCCAGCGCGAGCTGCTCGAAGTGATCCGCAAGTATGTCGACGTCGACCAGGAGAAGGTCAATGTCGACTTCCAGGCTGGCACCGGCTTTTCCACGCTCGAGGTGAACGTCGAGCTGCCGAACCAGATGGCGCAGCTGCGGGCCGGCTGAGCCGGAGGCTGGCCGGCGGGCGAGCGCCGCCTATCTGGAAAAGGACAGGCTTCGCCCAGCGGGAGACAGCGATGTCCGGCGCCTCTTGCCGATCCGGCCGATTGCGGACTGCAGCCCGGCGCCCGATGCTGACGGGTGCCCTCGTCGCCGTCCTCACCCTCCTCCTCCTGGCACCGGCGCCGAGGGCGGAAGGACCGCTCGATGCCGTGCTCGGCCTGCGGGCGGAAATCCCGGCCGCCGCCCGAACCGCGGAGACGCTGGGACGGATCCGCCGGGGCTCGGCCGTGCTCATCGATGACGGGGGCCTCGCCCTCACCATCGGCTACCTCGTCATGGAGGCGAGCGTCGTCGAGCTCTTCGACGCCGAAGGGCGCCGCATACCGGCCGACGTTGTGGCCTACGACCACACGACCGGCTTCGGCCTCGTTCGCGCCCTCGTGCCCATCGAGGCCGAGCCCCTGCCGATCGCCGCCGATGTCGCCGATGGCGATCCGCTGCTCGTGGTGAGCCGGATGCGGGGCCTCGTGGGCTCCCAGGTAGAGCTCGCCGATCGCCGCGTCTTCGCCGGCTACTGGGAGTATCTTCTGGAGGATGCCCTCTTCACGGCCCCGCCGCACCGGGAGTTCGGCGGGGCGGCGCTCATCGACCCCGAGGGCCGGCTTGTCGGAATCGGCTCGCTGCAGGTCGGCGACGCCGAGGGCATGGGCATGGCCAGCCCCGGCAACATGTTCGTGCCGGCCGCCCTCCTGCCGCCGATCCTCGGTGACATGCTGGCGAAAGGCCATGCCGAGGGCGCCCATCCCTGGCTCGGCATCACCAGCCGAGAGGACGCGGACGGCGTCAGGCTCGTCAACGTCTCGCCAGGCGGCCCCGCCGAGCGCGCCGGCCTCCGGCCGGGCGACCGCGTCACCGCGGTTGACGGCGAGCCTGTGACGACGCTCGAGGGCCTCTATCGTTCGGTCTGGACGGCGGGCGAGCCGGGCGTGGCGGTGGCGCTGACCATCGCGCGGGGGTCGGAGGAGCAGGTGATCGAGGTCCGCACCATCGATCGCACGGCGTGGCTGCGGCTCAATCCGACACTCTGAGAGGCGACCTCATGAATGCTGTCTATCTGGCCGGTCCGGAAGTCTTTTTCCCGGACGTGGCGGAAGTCGCCGAACGCCTGAAGGCGGCCTGCTCGGCAAGCGGACTCCGTGGCCTCTTCCCGACCGACGCCGAGCGGCCGACCGGTGCGGGGGTGAGCCTCGCGCGGGCGATCTACCTCGGCAACGTCGCGCTGATCAACCGATCCGCCGCCGTCATAGCCGATATCAGCCCCTTCCGCGGTGCCGGGATGGACCCGGGCACGGCCTGGGAGATCGGCTACGCGATCGCCAGGGGCCTGCCCGTCTTCGCCTGGTCCCACGATCTTCGGCCCTATGCCGAGCGGGTCGGGCCCACGCACCAGGGGCCGCGCGGCCCGGTCGATGCGGACGGCCTGCTGATCGAGGATTTCGGGCTCGTCGAGAACCTGATGATCGCGGAGAGCGTTGTCGCCATCGACGTCTCGTTCGACGCAGCGCTCGACCGCTGCGCCAAACACCTGCTTGCTGACCATCAGGCCTGACCGCGGAAGGCCCAGCCGGTCATCCGCCGTTCGATATAGGCGAAGACAGCGTACATCCCGACGCCCATGACCGCCACGACGATGAGCCCGGCGAAAACCAGTGGCACCCGGAAGCTCGATGACGCCTGCATCATGAGATAGCCGATGCCGCGATTGCCGGCGATGGTCTCGCTGATGATCGAGCCGACGAAGGCGAGCGTCACCGCGACCTTCAGGCTGGCGAAGAAATAGGGCATGGAGCGCGGCAGGCCGACCTTGAGCAGGATGTCCAGTGGCCGGGCGCCGAGCGAGCGGAGCACGTCCTTGAGCTCCGGCTCCAGCGTGGCAATGCCGGTGGCGACATTCACGACGATCGGGAAGAAGCTGATCAGGAACGCCGTCAGGATCGCCGGCACGGCGCCGATGCCGAACCAGATCACCAGGATCGGCACGATCGCCACCTTCGGGATGGCGTTGAAGCCGATGAGGATCGGGTAGAGCGCCGCATAGGTGAGTGCGGAGGCGCCGACCAGCACGCCGAGCGCCAGGCCGAAGATCACGGCGATGGCGAAGCCGACCAGCGTCACCCAGAGCGTGAACGACGCGTTGAACATCACCGCATCGAAGAACTCGAAGAGCGCGGCGAAGCTGGCGGACGGCGTCGGCAGGATGAACTCCGGCACGCCGAAGACCCGGCAGGCCAGCTCCCAGACGAGGAAGAGTCCGGCCGTCGCGATCCAGGGGGCCAGCCGCTGCTTGGTCGCGTCGGTCATGAGGCACGGATCTCGCTGATGGCGTCGCGCAGCTCGTGCACGATGTCGACGAAGCCCGGTTCAAAGGTCATTTCGAGCGTGCGCGGCCGCGGCAGGTCGATCCGCCGGCTCTTCACAATCCGCCCGGGGCGCTTGCTCACGACATGAACGGTATCGGCCAGATAGACCGATTCCCTGAGATCGTGGGTCACGAGGATCACGGTGAAACGGCGATCCATGAAAAGCTGCTGGAGCACACCCCAGAGCTCCTCGCGGGTGAAGGCGTCGAGCGCTGCGAAGGGCTCGTCGAGCAGGAGGAGGTCTGGCTCGTGGATCAGCGCCCGGCAGAGATTGGCGCGCTGCTGCATGCCGCCCGAGAGCTGGTAGGGCGCATGCTCGCGGAACTCGTCGAGTCCGACGGTACGCAGCAGGCCCCGGGCGCGCTCGACATGCTCGGCCCGGTTGCGCCGGAAGCTCGCCCGGTGCTCGCGGCTCACCTCGAGCGGCAGGAGCACGTTGTCGAGCGTCGTCCGCCACGGCAGCAGCGTCGCGTTCTGGAAAGCGATGCCGATGCCGTGCTGCGGCCCGGCGACCTCGTGACCATCCAGGTGGACGCTGCCCGCGGACGGCAGCTCCAGGCCGGAGACCATCTTGAGCAGGGTCGACTTGCCGCAGCCCGAGGGGCCGACCAGGGCCACGAACTCGCCCCGCTCGATGGCGAGCGTGCAGTCCTGAACGGCCAGTGTCCCGTCCGCTCCGCCGTAGCGGAGCGAAACGTCCTCGATGCCGATGAAGCTCACGCTATGACCGGCCGGCCGGTCAGGGAAGCTGGCGCTGATCGGCCGGCGGCAGGAACTCGCTGGTCCAGATCTCGTCCGCCGATGGCGGATCGGCCATGTCGAGGGCCGTGGCGAGCTGCCGGATGGAGTTGGCGAGCCGCTCGGGATCGACGTCGCCGAAGCCGTTCTCGCGCGTGTAGGGCGTATCGATGTTGATGTCGATCGCCATGCCGAGCCGCCGGACCTCGAGCTCCTTGTCGATCAGCGGGTCGAGCTCGGCCACCATGTCGACCGCCTCCGCGGGGTTCTCGATGACGAATGGCATGGCCCTGGCGACTGCCCGCACGAAGCCCTCGACGGCCTCCGGATTGGACTCGATGAACTCGCCGGACGCGATGACCGCGTTGCCGTAGAAGTCCATGCCGAAGTCCTTGTAGAGCATGTAGGTGATCTCGTCCTCGGCCACCCCCTTCGACATCAGGTCCAGCATCGACGAGAAATAGTGCCCCGAGATGACATCGACGTCGCCGCGCACCAGCATCGCCTCGCGCAAGGGCGGATCCATGTTGACCCGCGGCACGGCGGCCTCGTCGATACCGACCTCGGCGGCGAAGGCCGGGAAGAGCTTGTAGGAGGCATCGAAGACCGGCGCACCCAGCGTGTGGCCGACGAGATCCTCCGGCTTCTCGATGCCCGAGGACTTGAGCGTGTAGAGGCCGAAGGGTGCCGCGTCGTAGACCATCATCACGGCCTTCACGCTCTGCCCGGGGTTCGCCACGTTGAACTCGACCAGCGCGTTGATGTCGGCGAAGCCCATCTTGTAGGCGCCGGAGGCGACGCGCGTCACGGCACCGGCCGAGCCGTTCCCGCTGTCGATCGTGACGGTCAGCCCCTCTTCCTCGAAGTAGCCGAGGTCGTTGGCGGCGATGATCGCCGATGTCGGCCCCTGGTACTTCCAGTCCAGCGTGAACTTGATGTCCGTCTGCGCGAGTGCCGTGCCCCCAAGGAGCGGCGTGGCCAGGCCGGCGAGTAGCGTGGCGGAAATGGCGGTGATGCGCATGTGCATGCCTCGTGCTTCCTGTTGACCGGCGGAAGCTCCGCCGGCGATCGCCCTATCGGTCTTTCTTGGCCCGCACGCAGTCGTTGCTGCATGGAACGCAGCAAAGGCGAGGAAGCCCCGCATGACAAGCACGAAATGCGATCAGATCCGCCGCCTGAGCCAACCCCAGATGAGGTCCGGCACCGACCACGCATCGCGGGCCGGTGGGGCAGCCGGCACCTGGGCGAGCCGCCGGGCCTGTCGCCTGGCGAGGCGGGCCGGCAGGAGGGCCGGCAGGGCCCGGCGGCGGAACGGTGCCCTGGCCGCCGCCTCTGCCAGACGCGCCTCGGCCCGCTCGAGGAGGCGGGCGCAGGTCCGGTCGAGCGCTTCGGCGGCGCGCCCGGCCATGATGTCGTCGACGCTGACGCCCTCCTCGGCAACCAGATCTGCCGGCAACACCCTCTGCGCAACCGCCCCCTCGCGCCCGAGGGCGCCTACGAGGCCCACCAGGGCGCAGCCGATGCCGACCTCGGCCGCGGCGTCGACCTCGGCAGCGCTCCCGTCGCAGGCGCCTGCCATCAGGCGATGCAGGGCGCCGGTACTGGCCGCCAGGTAGGCTTCGAGGTCCTCGAGGTTCTCGGGCTGCAGGCGATCCAGCTCGGTTTCGCGCGCCATCACCAGCGCCTCGACCGCGGTCGGATCCACGCGCCCCTCGGCAAAGCCGGCGGCGAGCGGCGCTAGGAGCGGCACACGATCGACCCGCCCTGCCGCCGCGGCGGCGATGCTGTCGAGCCACCACTGATAGCGGATGTGACCGGCGAGCGGCTCGCTCACCGCGGCGGGGATCCGGGCGAGTTCGGCATTGAGCAGCACCAGCGCCAGCAGCAGGGACCGGTCCGCCGGCTCGCCCAGCATGATGCAGAGCGTCCGGTCCGGGTCGAGCGCCCGGGCCTCCGCCAGAAGATCGGCCGTCGCCATACGTTCGGTGTCTCCCGCCTTCGGAACGCCATCGCCGCCGGGCTCTTTCTTTAGCGCCCCGCACGCCTTATGTAGCGCAGAGAACATGGCCGTTCGGACAGCGCGACAAGGGCGGGTGGACGGTCCAACACGAACGGGTGAGGAAAATCATGACCTTCACGCTCTCCGACCTGCCGTACGACTACGAGGCCCTGGCCCCCTACATGTCGTCGCAGACCCTGCATCTCCACCACGACAAGCACCACCAGACCTACGTCACCAACCTGAACAACCTGATCGAGGGCACGGACCTCGAGGGCAAGTCGCTCGAGGAGATCGTGAAGGCGTCGCATGGCGACCCGGCCAAGCAGGGCATCTTCAACAATGCCGGCCAGCACTGGAACCACGAGCTCTTCTGGCGGATCATGAAGAAGGGCGGCGGCGGCAAGCCCGGTGGCGAGCTCGCCCGGCGCATCGACGACGCCTTCGGCAATCTCGAGACCTTCGCCGAGCAGTTCAAGACCGCGGCTGCGACGCAGTTCGGCTCGGGCTGGGCCTGGCTCGCGGTGAGCGGCGACACGCTGAAGGTGATGAAGACTCCCAACGGCGAGAACCCCCTGGTACACGGCATGACGCCGATTCTCGGCATCGATGTCTGGGAACATGCGTATTATCTGGACTACCAGAACCGTCGGCCCGAGTACGTTGCCGCCTTCCTCAACAACCTCGTCAACTGGGAAGAGGTCGAGAAGGAAATGCACAACGCGCTCGGCTGAGCGACGTCGACTGCCGGGAACGCAGACGGGCGTTCCCGGTCGGAAGGAGTGAGGTCTGCGATGGCGTTTGTGGCTTCTACCCTGCGCGGCCTGGCCGTGCCCCTGGCACTGGCCGGGCTCCTGGCCGGCTGCGCCGCGACGTCGACGGCAGTCTCCAAGCGTAACCTCGACGTGCAGACGAAGATGTCGTCGTCGATCTTCGTCGAGCCCGTGCCGAAGGACGAACGGACGATCTACATCGAGGTCCGCAACACCTCCGACAAGCCGGACTTCACCATCGAGCCGGCGATCATCAGCAGGGTCGAGGCGGCCGGCTACCGGGTCGTCGACGATCCGGACGAGGCGCACTTCATGCTCCGCGCCAACGTGCTGCAGGCCGGCCGGGCGAGCGAAACGGCAGCCGAGGCGGCCGGCGGTGGCGCCTTCGGCAGCGCCGTAGGCGGCGGTGCGATCGGCGCCGGAACGGGCTACCTGCTGGGCCAGGCGGGCGGCAGCGATGTCGGCCTCTCGGTCGCCGGCGGCCTGATCGGGGCAGCGATCGGCACGGTGGCCGACGCCTATGTCCAGGACGTCACCTACACGGTGATCACCGACATCCGCGTCTCCGAGCGCGCGCCGCCGAGCGTCGTCGTCAGCCAGTCCGAGAACCAGTCGATCAGCCAGGGCTCCGGCGGCACGATCACCCAGTCCTCCAGCACGATCAGCGACTGGCGGCACTACGAGTCCCGTGTCGTGGCGACCTCCAACAAGGTCAATCTGGATTGGCCCGAAGCCGCGCCGGACATGGTCGACGGCCTGACCCGCTCGATCGCCGGGATTTTCTGAGACTCAGACGTCCTCGACGGCGAGGAGTGCCGCGACCACCCGCCGCTCCTCGGCCAGCAGCACGTTGAAGGTCCGGCAGGCCGCCGAGGTCGGCATGGCCTCGACCGCGATGCCCCACGCCTTCAGTGCCACCCGCAGCTCGGCCTGGAGCAGCAGCGGCCGCTCGCCGACCCCGATCAGCAGGATCTCGGCCGGCGGCTCCACCGCCCTGACCGGCAGGAGGCTGTCGAGATCGATGGCCTCCGCCGACTGCACCGGCCATGCCTGCACGCCCTGCGGCAGCAGGAGGACATGGCCGTTGTACCATTGCGTGCCGATGCGAAACCCGCCGCCCCGATAGCCGGTGACGCCGAGCCTGCCGGTCGACAGCTCCTGCAGCGCGTCGGGGCGGCCTTCCGTCACTGGCCGGTGCTGGGGCTGCCGGCGGCCTCGACTTCGTCCGCGGCGCCAGGCTGCGCCTTCGCTCCGATGGCGCGGAGGTTCAGCTGCAGCAGGATTGGGGTGGCGATGAAGACGGTGGAATAGGTGCCGACGAGCACGCCCCAGATCATCGCGAAGGTGAAGCCGCGGATCACCTCGCCTCCGAAGAAGTAGAGCGAAAGCAGCGCGAGCAGGGTCGTCAGCGACGTCATCAGAGTGCGAGCCAGCGTTTCGTTGAGGCTGACGTCGAGCAGGTCGGCGATCGGCATCGACTTGTAGCGGCGGAGATTCTCGCGCACCCGATCGAAGATGACGACCGTGTCGTTGAGGGAGTAGCCGACGATGGTCAGCACCGCGGCGACGGTCGAGAGATTAACCTCGAAGCCGACGACGGCGAACATGCCAATGGTCAGGACGACGTCGTGGATCAGGGCGACGATCGCCCCGACACCGTACTGCCACTCGAACCGGAACCAGATGTAGACGAGCACCGCCACGAGCGAGAGCACGATGGCGAGGACGCCGTCGCGCAGCAACTCGGCACTCACCTTGGGACCGACGAACTCGGTGCGGCGGTAGGAAACCTCGCCGTCGACGAGCTCGTCCAGGGCCTCCTGCACGAGCAGCACCGCCGCCTGCTGCGCCTCCTCGCCGCCCTCCTGCCGGGCGATGCGGATCAGGACGTCGGTGGGCTCGCCGAACTCCTGCAGCGCCACCTCACCGAGGCCGAGATCGTTGAGGCTGCTCCGCATCTCCGCGAGATCGGCCGGCCCGGGCGTGCGCACCTCGACGAGGATGCCGCCCTTGAAGTCGATGCCGAAGTTCAGCCCGGGATAGACGACGGCGCCGACCGATAGCAGCGCCAGGACGAGCGAGCAGAGCATCGCGACATGGCGCAGCCGCATGAAGCGGATGTGCGTGACGTCGGGGACGAGGCGGAACTGCATCTGGAATGGGCCTCAGAGCGGCAGGGCAGCCGGTCGCGTGCGTCGGTACCAGTAGAGCACGATCACGCGGGTGACCAACGTCGCCGTGAACAGGGTTGTCAGAATGCCGATCGCCAGGGTCACGGCGAAGCCCTTCACCGGGCCGGAGCCGAACTGGAACAGCAGGACCGCGGCGATCAGCGTCGTCACATTGGCATCGACGATGGTCCGCATCGCCTCCTTGAAGCCGGTCTCGATCGCCGCGAGTGGCGTGCGCCCGGCCCTCACCTCCTCGCGGATGCGCTCGAAGATCAGCACGTTGGCATCGACGGCCATGCCGATCGTCAGCACGATGCCGGCAATGCCCGGCAGCGTCAGTGTGGCCCCGAGCAGGGTCAGCGCCGCCAGGATGAGGATGATGTTGCTGATCAGTGCCACGTCGGCGAAGAGGCCGAAACGGCCATAATAGAGCGCCATGAAGACGGCCAC
>CAZGUW010000156.1:10848-11070 GCA_964528705.1 uncultured Geminicoccaceae bacterium | reverse complement strand
GCCCCGGCCCTGCCGCCGGCCGCGCTCACCCGGATGTGGCGCGAGCTGCTCGCCACCACGACGCGGCTGCAGACCCCCTTCAAGGTGGCCGTGCTGGACGACCCGGCCCAGCCGCACGTGACCACCCTCGCCCGTGACCAGTTCGGCACGACGACGCCGCTCACCCTGGTCGAGACGGCGCACCAGGGCTTTCGCCTGATCGCCACCGGCGAGGCCGACGAG